>JBKOZI010000104.1:0-36800 GCA_046725795.1 Actinomycetota bacterium | reverse complement strand
GCCCGCCGCTTCCTGGGGATGACTCTCCCACCGCTCAAGCATTTCGGGCCGTTGCTCGTCGTCTGGGGAGCGGCGATGTTGATGCTGATCGTGATCCGCGACCTCGGCAGCTCGCTCATGTTCTTCGGCGCCTTCCTGGCCCTGCTCTATGTGGCCACCGGCCGGATCTCGTTCGTGATCGCCGGGCTGGCGATGTTCGTGGTCGGCTCCTGGTTCTTCGCGCAAACGGTGCCGCACGTACAGGAGCGCATCGACATCTGGCTCGATCCCTGGCAGGATCCGGGCAAGTCCGGCTTTCAGATCGCCCAGTCCCTGTTCGCGCAGGCAGACGGAGGCCTCTTCGGGAAGGGGCTCGGACAGGCGTTGCTGAATCTTCCCGGCGGCGCGCAAATCCCGCCGGCGCCCGACACCGACCTGATCTACGCCGTGATCACGAATGAGCTCGGCCTTTTCGGCGCCGCCGCGATCGTGCTCACCTACCTCCTGTTCGCGGAGCGGGGCTTCCGGGTCGCGGTGATGGCCGACGACGGCTTCCTGAAGCTGCTCGCCGCCGGCCTCACCGCCGTCTTTGCGCTGCAGGCGTTCGTGATCGTCGGCGGCGTCACGCGGGTGATCCCGCTGACCGGAGTCACGCTCCCATTCGTGAGCTACGGCGGCAGCTCGATCGTGGCCAACTTCGTCCTGCTCGCCCTGCTGCTCATGGTCTCCCAGGAGGCGCGTGAGCCGCGGGCCGCGCTCCACAGCCCGGTGGTGACCAGATGAACACCCGTATCACCAACCTCTTCGGGCTGGTCGTGCTGCTGTTTGCGCTGCTCGTCGGCTTCACGTCGTACTGGGCGGTGTTCGACGCGAACTCGCTCGAGGCAAACCGCGCGAACAAGCGCCCCCTCCTCGAGCAACAGCGGATTCGTCGCGGGCTGATCGCCGCCCGTGACGGCACGATTCTGGCGCGCAACAAGGCGTCCGGACGCGGCTCGAATCGCTTCTACAGCCGCCTGTACCCGGATGGATCGCTGTTCCCTCACACCGTGGGTTACAACTTCGTGGAACGCGGAAACTCGGGGCTGGAGCGCAAGTACGACGATGACCTCACCGGCAAGGCCGATGAGTTCGAGACGATTCTGGACGAGCTCCGCGGCAAGCAGCGCGAGGGCAATGACATCGTCACCGCGCTCGATCCAGGCGGGCAGCGAGCGGCGCTCGCCGGGCTCGCCGGGCGAGCCGGATCGGTGGTCGCGATCGAGCCGCAGACGGGTCTCGTGCGCGTGATGGCGAGCGTGCCGGGCTTCGACCTGAACTCGGTCCCCGACAACTTCGCCCGCCTTGTCCGCATCCCGGATGCCCCCTTGCTGAATCGCGCGGCCCAGAGCGGCTATCCGCCCGGATCGACCTTCAAGGTCGTGACCGCGACGGCCGCGATCGACAGCGGGAGGTTCACTCCCAACTCCGTCGTGGACGGGAAGTCCCCAAAGGAGATCGGTGGCGTGCCGCTCTCGAACTTCGGCAACGAGCAGTTCGGCGCGATTCCGCTGACGACGGCGCTCACCCACTCGGTCAACACGGTGTGGGCAGAGGTCGGTGAAAAGCTCGGGAAGTCCGTGATGTACCGCTACATGAGGCGCTTCGGGTTCGACCGCCGCCCGCCGGTCGACCTGCCCGGGGACGAGCTCCGCGCCAGTGGCGTCTATTCACGCGGCGGCAAGTTGCTGGACGCTTCCGACGCGATCGACATCGGGCGCGTCGCGATCGGGCAGGAGCGGCTGCAGGTGACGCCGCTGCAGATGGCGATGGTGGCCGCCGCGATCGCCAACGGCGGGCGCCTGATGCGGCCTCATCTCGTCGAGAAGGTGACCGACGCGGACGGGCGAACGATTCGTAGGATCAAGCCGAGCGAGGAGAGCGAGGTGATGAGCGAGGCGACGGCGACCGCGCTCGCCGGCATGATGAGCCAGGTCGTGAAGGAGGGCACCGGTACGGCTGCCGCGCTCCAGGGAATCGACGTGGCGGGCAAGACCGGAACGGCGGAGAAGGGCAATGCGAACCAGGCCTGGTTCATCGCGTTCGCACCGGCAGACGCACCGCGCGTGGCGATCGCGGCCACGGTCGAGCAGACGACGGGACAGGGCGGCACCATTGCAGCGCCGATCGCCAAGCAGGTCATGCAGACCCTGTTGGGGGGCGGATGAGCGAGGTCCCGCAGAACACCGTGATCGACGGGCGCTATCGCGTCCTTCACAAGATCGGCTCGGGCGGGATGGCCGACGTCTACTGCGCGGAGGACACGCACCTCGGCCGCCGCATCGCGATGAAGCTGCTGCACCGGCGGTTTGCCCAGGACACGGAGTTCGTCGAGCGCTTTCGCCGCGAAGCCTCGTCGGCTGCAGGGCTTCAGCACCCGAACGTCGTCGGCGTGTACGACCGCGGGGAGTTCGAGGACACCTACTACATCGCGATGGAGTACTGCGAGGGCCGCTCGCTCAAGGACGTGATCCGGTCGGAGGCCCCGCTCGACATCCGCCGCGCGATTGCGATCACGAAGCAGATCCTGCTCGCTGCCCGCTTCGCACACCGGCGGAACGTCATCCACCGGGACCTCAAGCCCCACAACGTGATCCTCGACGCCGAGGACAACGTCAAGGTCGCCGACTTCGGCATCGCGCGCGCCGGCGCCTCTGACATCACACAGGCCGGGGCGATCATGGGCACGGCGCAGTACCTCTCGCCGGAGCAGGCACAGGGCCGGCCCGTGACCCAGGCGTCCGACTTGTACTCCGTGGGAGTCGTGCTCTACGAGCTGCTGACGGGGAAGGCCCCGTTCGAGGGCGAGAGCGCGGTCGCGATCGCGCTGAAGCACGTGAACCAAACCCCGCTTTCCCCCCGCGAGCTGGTCCCCACGATCCCGGGAAATCTCGACGCCGTCGTGTTGAAGGCGCTCGCCAAGGACACGCAGGATCGGTATCCCGACGCCGAGTCGTTCCTGCGCGACCTCGATGCCGTCGAATCGCGCCTCGGGCGGGGACCGGCGGACATGGAGAGCACCGCGGTCTTCGCACCCGTCGCCGCCGGGGCGCCCCCGGCCGGGGCCCCCCCGGTATCGGTTCCGACCGCTGTCGTTCCCCCGGCAACGATCGACGGGTCGCCGCCGGTCGAAGCCGAGGTTATCGACGTGCTGCCGCCACCCCCGCCCGGAGAGCCGCCCGGAGACAGGCGCCGTCGACGCTACCGCTGGGTCTGGCCCGTCGCAGCGCTCGCGCTGCTGGCGCTCGGGCTGATCGCCCTCTTCGCGCTGCGCTCGCCCAATCAGGTCAGCGTCCCGATCGTCGTCGGGCAGACGCTGGACAGTGCCCGTGCCGAGATCGAGCGCGCCGGCTTGCAGATCGACATCCGGCGAAGGGCGGATCGGGCCCCGCGTGACATCGTGTTCGATCAGGCGCCGAACGCCGGCAGGAAGGTCGACGACGGCTCCACGGTGGCCGTGTTCGTGTCCAATGGCCCGGGCACCGTGAAGGTGCCCGACGTCGTAGGTCTCACCGAGGCAGACGCCAAGCGACGCGTGCGCGCGGCCGGTCTGCGGCCGCAGTCGGAACGCGAGAGCTCGGTCAAGGTTCCCGCCGGGATCGTGATCCGGTCCGATCCAAGCAGCGGCCGCCCGGTCGACCGGCGGTCGACCGTGACGCTCGTGGTCAGCAGCGGACCCGAGCTGGTCGAGGTCCCCGATGTGACGGGCCAGGACGAGCAGGAGGCCGTTGCGGCGCTGCGTGAGAAGGGTCTGACCGCGATCGTGCGCGAGAAGGCCTCGAGCGAGCCGGCCGGGACGGTCGTGAGCCAGACGCCCGTGGGCGGCCAGCAGATCGACCAGGGCTCGACCGTCACGATCTTCGTGTCGAACGGGAAGGTCAAGGAGGTTCCCGACGTGACCGGCCTGAGTCAGGCTGACGCCGAGTCTCAGGTCCGGGATGCCGGATTCGCGCCGTCGGTCAGAACCCGGCCGACCGATCTGCCCGAGGAAGACGGAACGGTCCTCTCCCAGTCGCCTCGCGGCGGCGTGGAGCGCCGCGAGGGGTCGACGGTGGCGCTCACGGTCGGCGAGCTCACCACCACCACGCCCGCGCCCGGAGTGGTTCCCTGACGTCCATGAGGGTCGTCGTGCTGGCCGGCGGCCGCTCGAGCGAGCACACGGTCTCGCTCCAGTCGGCCAAGTCCGTTCTGACGGGGCTCGAGGAGGCTGGACACGAGACGGTCCCCGTCGTGATCGACGGCGAGGGGCGCTGGCGCGTGAGCGATCCGCGAAAGAACGGCGCGGTCGGTGAGCCGCTGGGGTTCACACCGGGAGAGGGCCTGCTGGACGCCGATGTGGTCTTCCCCGTCCTGCACGGGCCGTTCGGCGAAGACGGCACGATCCAGGGTCTGCTCGAGTGTCTCGACGTGCCCTACGTCGGCGCGGGCGTGCTCGCTTCCGCTCTCTGCATCGACAAGGCCGCGTTCAAGCGGCTGATGGCACAGGCGGGCATGCCACAGGTGCGCTACGAAGTGGTTTCGAGCGCCGACTGGCAGCACGCTCCAGAGCCGGTGCTCGACCGCACGCTCGCGCTCGGCCTTCCGAGCTTCGTGAAGCCCGCGCGGCTCGGCTCGAGTGTCGGGATCTCGAAGGTGAGCGCGGAAGCGGAGCTTCCCGGGGCGATCGAGGCGGCGCTCCAGCACGATCCCGTCTGCCTCGTCGAGGCGGCGGCGGTCGGAAAGGAGGTCGAGTGCTCCGTGATCGGAAACGACGAGCCGACGGTGTCCGAACCGGGGGAAGTCCTGACCACCGGCGCAGAGTGGTACGACTACGACGCCAAGTACACGGAGGGCGGGATGGAGCTGGTCGTGCCGGCGCCGATCTCGGTGGCGCAGCGCGAACGGGTGCGCCGGATTGCGGGCGAGGCGTTCACACGAAGCGGTTGCGAAGGGCTTGCGCGCGTGGACTTCTTCGTGACCGCCGAGGGACAGGTGCTGCTGAACGAGCTGAACACGATCCCCGGGTTCACGTCCACGAGCGTGTTCGCCCGGCTGTTCGAGGCCTCCGGGGTTCCCTACGCCGACCTGCTCGATCGCCTCGTCGGCTTCGCGCTCGATCGCTTCGAGCGCGACCGCGGCTTTCGTTACTGATCGAGCTGCGCCGCGCCGCGGTGCAGGGCCGGTCCGAGGCCCGGCGAGAGGTTGCGCGCGGTGTTCACGAGCGCGACATGCGTGAACGCCTGCGGGTAATTCCCGACCAAACGCCCTGCCGCGACGTCGTATTCCTCTGAAAGCAGGCCGAGGTCGTTTCGAAGCTCGAGCAGTCGCTCGAAGGTTGCCCGCGCCTCCGTATCCCGTCCGAGCAGCGAGAGGTTGTCGGCGAGCCAGAACGTGCACGGCAGAAACGCTGCCTCACCCGGCGGGAGCCCGTCGACCGCGGCCGAAGGGGCTGCGGGAGTTCCTGTTGCGTACCGGAGCACGAATCCGTCCCGGCCGAGCTCGCGCTGGATCGCTTCGATCGTTCCCACCATCCGCTCGTCCGTGGCCGGCAGGAAGCCGATCAGCGGGATCATGAGGAGGCTTGCGTCGAGCTCCCTCGATCCGAAGGCTTGAACGAAGGTGCCGCGCTCCGCGTCGAAACCCTTTTCCAGGACCTCCCTGCGAACCTCGTCCCGAAGGCGCTTCCAGCGGTCCGCCGAGCCGAGCCGATCCCCCAGTTCGATCGTCTTGACGGCACGATCGAACGCGACCCATGCCATCACCTTCGAGTAGGTGAAGTGCCGCGCCGGCCCCCGGGTCTCCCAGATCCCCTGGTCAGGCTCGCGCCATGCCGACTCGAGAAACTCGAGCAGCTTGACCCCGACGTTCCACGCGGCCCTGTCGGGAGGGATGCCGACCCGCCGGGCGACCCAGAGCGAGTCCATCACCTCGCCGTAGACGTCGAGCTGGCGTTGCTGGGAGGCCGCGTTGCCGATCCGGACAGGGCTGGAGCCCTCGTATCCGGGCAGCCAGCCCAGCTCCAGCTCGGAAAGCCGCCGCTCTCCGGCCGGCCCGTACATGATGCTCAGTTGCGAGGGGTCGCCCGCGACCGCACGCAGGAGCCAGTCGCGCCACGCGACCGCCTCCTCCTTGTAACCGGCCTGCATGAGTGAGTAGAGGCTGAACGTCGCATCGCGCAGCCAGCAGTAGCGATAGTCCCAGTTGCGCACGCCGCCGATCTCCTCCGGCAGCGAGGTGGTAGGGGCCGCGAGAATCCCTCCAGTGGGCGCGTGGGTGAGTGCCTTCAGCACCATCAGAGAGGTCATCACAGCGTCCCGCCATCCGCCCGTATAGGTGGAGCGCCCGGTCCATTCGGTCCAATAGCTGATCGTGTCGCGGAGCGCCGCAGCCGGGTCGACGGCGTCCGGCGGCGGGTCGTTCGACGCGTGCCAGGTGAGCGCGAACGGAATCAAGTCGCCGGCACCGATCTCGAACTCCGCGACGGTCGTGAAGTCCCTTCCCTTTGTCGGCACCGGCGTTCGCAGGATCAGCGCGTCGGGGCCGCCGATCGCCGTCAGGTTGTTGCCCTTTTTGCGAACCCAGGGGACGATCGACCCGTAGTCGAAGCGAATCACGAGCTGCATCCGCATCGGGACCCGCCCGCTCATGCCCTCGACGATCCGCACCACATCCGGGTAGCGCCCCCGAGGCGGCATGAAGTCGACGACTCGCACGGTGCCGTCCTCGGTCTCGTACTCCGTTTCGAGCACGAGCGTGTCCATGCGGTAGCGACGCGAGGTGCGCTTGACGGTGCCGGCCGGCGCGAGCAGCCAGCGGCCGTGAGTTTCCTCACCGAGCAGCGCCGCGAAGCATGCGCCGGAATCGAACCGCGGAAAGCAGAGCCAGTCGATCGAGCCGTTGCGCCCCACCAGGGCGGCGGTCTGGAGATCGCTGATGAGGGCGTAGTCCTCGATCAGCAACGGGTCCTCCCGGTCAGCCCAGCAGCTCGAGATCCGAGATGGCGGCGTTCGATCGGCCGGTGGAGCTCTGCGTCAGCTGGGTGATCCAGATCAGATAGAAACGTGACGCCTGACGGGCGGTGTCGAGGTCGATGGTCTTTCTGGTCGAGTCCATCTTCCCGCTGCCGACGAGCGTCCACCCCCTGAGGTCAGGCGGCACCTGGTCGGCGACGTAGAGCTCGTAGGACCAGCCTGATTTCGGCGTGACGATCCTGACCGCGCTCGCGACGACCGGTCGCCCGGCGTCGAGGTACAGGCCGACGCCGTCTTTGATGTTGCCCAGGTCCGGCGTGTCGTAGCTCTCGGTCTCCCAGGCGGTTGTCTTGTCGCCGTCGAGCGCGAGCCCTCGTTGCTCTGGGTTCTCCGACCCGTCGCCCGGCTGCGGGTCGTAGTCGTGCACCGCGCTCTCGCTGAGCGGGATCCGCGAGAGGCCGCTTACACCCGCGTTCTTCGGATTGTCGCCGTCGCTTCCGATCAACAGCACGGCCCCGATCGCGACCGCGGCAGCGATCACGACGTACGCCGCCGCCGGCGCCAGCCGCCGCCACACCGGCCGCCTTTTTGCCAGGTTCGCAGGCAGGTCGCTCAGGATCGCGGTGGCCTCGCCCGTCGCCTCGCCGGCCCGGGCGGTCTCGTAGGTGAGCATCTCCTCGAGCTCGCGCACGAAGTCCGCCATCGAGGCGTACCGGTTGGGGAGCTCCTTCGCCGTTGCCCGCTCGAGCACGCCGGCGAGCGCGGCCGACACCTGCGGCCGGCGCCGCTGGACGTCCGGGATGCCCTCGCGCACGTGTTTCATCGCAACGCTCACGCCGCTCTCGCCCTTGAACGGCACGGTGCCCGTGAGCATCTCGAACAGCACGATGCCGAGCGAGTACACGTCGGACTGGCCGGTGACCTCCCGCCCCATCGCCTGCTCGGGCGAGACGTAATCGGTCGTGCCGACCACGCGGCCGGCTGCCGTGAGGCCCTCGGGCTCCAGGCCCAGCGCGATCCCGAAGTCCGTCACTTTCGCGCGACCCTCCTCGTCGAGCAGCACGTTCTGGGGCTTCACGTCCCGGTGCACGAGCCCCTGCTCATGCGCCGCTTGAAGCGCCCGGCCGATCTCGATCGCGTATGCGACCGCTTCGGCGATCGGCAGTGGGCCCTCTCGGATGATCCGGCTCTTGAGCGTCTCGCCGCGGACGTGCTCGAAGACGATGTAGGGATGTCCCTGGTCCTCGCCGGCGTCGATCACCATCACGACGTGTGGATGCGACAGCTGGGCGACGGTCCTGGCTTCACGCCTGAACCGTTCGAGCGCGGCGGAATCGCTCGAGATGTCGCTGTGCATCACCTTCAGGGCGACTCGTCGCTCGAGCGTCTCGTCGAGCGCGCAGTAGACGGTCGACATGCCGCCCGAGCCGATCTCGTCCTCGATGCGGTACCTGCCGCTCAGCTTCGTACCGATTACCGTCGCCAATGCGTCCCTAGCCAGTACTTTTCGCCGCCATGCCCAAGGTTATGTATTACACCGACCCGGCCTGCCCCTGGTCGTGGGCGCTCGAGCCCACGGTACGCAAGCTGATGGTGGAGTTCGGGAGCGGACTCGATTGGACCTTCGTCATGGGCGGCCTCGGGCGAAGCCTCGCACGAGAACCGGCGGCGCGCGCCGGCATGATCGAGGAGTGGCTACGCGTGAGCGAAGAGACACAAGCACCGCTCGATCCGCTGGTGTGGGTGGATGGACCGATTGAATCTACATACCCGGCATGCATGGCGGTCAAAGCGGCCGTCGAGCAGGCAGACGATCGCGGGTACCGGTATCTGCGGCGCCTGCGCGAGGCGCTCATGTGCGAGCGCCGCAAGATCGACAACGTCGAGGCACTCGTCGAGGAGAGCCGCGCCGCGGGCCTCGACGCCGGGCGCTTTCGGCTCAGCCTGCGCTCTCATGCGATCACCGAAGAGTTCGCCGCCGACCTGGAACGGACCGAGGCGCTCGGCAAGCGCTACGAGGCCAGCGTTCGCGGCTCGCACGGAGCAGGCGGGGCGCCGCTCCCGACAGTCGTTTTTCGGGGCGAGGACGGGCTCGAACGGGAGGTCGCGGGCTTTCAGGCCGACGACGCCTACCGCACCGCCGCGCTCGAGGCGGGTGCGACCCCGACCGGCGCCGGGCCCCCGGGCGTCGAGGACCTCGTCGCGCGGTTCGGGCGCGTGACGACACGCGAGGTCGAGGTCGTGTGCGAGCTCCCGGGACCGCGTGCGGCCGCGGAGCTCTTCCGCCTTGCCGAGCAGTGGCGCCTGCGTTCCCTGCGACGGCTGACCGGATATCTGTGGGAGGCCCCCGAAGGGCACTGAGGCCCTAGAACACGGTCGAGATTCGGGCAGGCAGGGGGGCAAACTGCAGACGCGGCCGTGCATCAGCGACGAGGTTGCACTTGACCACCTATGACGGGGTCAACTGCAACCAAGTTCTGAGAGGCTCGACGAATCTGCAGTTGACCACGCTCGGCGCACGCCTTGGTGGCGGGATTTTCGGCGGCCTTTCTCTGCCCGGTGGTGCCTTGCACCGGAAGCGAATCCCGCAGGCGGGACTTCTCGTACTCCGCGCCGTTCAAGTTTCGGACCTGCGACACATCATCCGTCGAGATAGGTCTTCGGGCCAAGTCGGGTTCGCATGTTCATCCATCGCCGCCGAGGGCGTTATGCGGGTTGGATGGCAAGGCCCGCCGCCGGGAGTAGCGCGAGGGGTACGAAACTCGGGACGCTGGAGCCCGGTGAGGTGACTGGGCAGGTCAGCTAGAGGGCGCGGAAGCCGTCCGAGTCGCCCACCAGGCTCGCCGCCGGGAGCACCACTGTTCCGGCGGCTCCGGTCACGCCTCCGATCCTCGCCGCGGCCGGGTAGTGCCCGCGAAGCAGCTCGAGCGCGTCCTCGGCGTGATCGGGTGCGAGAGCGCACACGAAGCCGGTTCCCATGTTGAAGACCCGGTGCATCTCGGTTCGCGGCACTTCGCCGAGTCTCTGGATCAGGCCGAACACGGGCTGGGCGGGAAGCGGCTCGTCGATCTCGTATCCGGCGGAGTCATTCAAGCGCAGCAGGTTGAGAAGGCCTTCGCCGGTGATGTGGGCCAGTCCGTGAACCTCGAGGCCCGAGCCGAGCAGGTCGAGGATCGCGCGGACGTAGATCTCGGTCGGCTCGAGCAGCTCGTCCGCGACCGTGCGGCCGAGCTCCACGGGAGACTCTTCGAGCGTGAGGCCGCCCCGCTCGAGCAGCGCACGCCTCGCGAGCGTGAACCCGTTCGAGTGCAGCCCGCTCGACGGCAGTCCCAGCAGCACGTCTCGAGGCCTGGTTGCATCTCCCGTCACGATCCGGTCGAGGTCCACGGTGCCGAAAGCCGCCCCGACGAGGTCGATCCCGTGTGGTGACGGATGTCCACGCACCATCTCGGGCAGCTGCGCAAGCTCGCCGCCGGGGATCTCGATCCCCGCCCGCTCCGCACCTGCTTTGAGCCCCCGGGCGACCGCCTGGAGCACCTCCGCGTCGGCCTGTTCGACCGCGAGGTAGTCGAGCATCGCGCGTGGCTCCGCGCCGACGCAGATCAGATCGTTTACGTTCATCGCGACGCAGTCGATCCCGACCGTGTCGAAGCGGCCCGCCTGCTCGGCGACGATCAGCTTCGTACCGACGCCGTCGGTGCAGAGCGCGATGCCGGTCTGCCCGTCAAGCGCGAGCACGCTTGCGTAATGGCCGGCGCCGACGACAGCGCTCGACGGCCTCCCGGGATCGATCGTCTTCAGAACAGCGACGAGCGCGTCGATCGCGCGCCCGGCTTCGGCGGTGTCGACGCCGGCTGCGGCGTACGCGTCTCCCTGGTTCACTGCCGCTATTGAACTGGAGTGGCCACGCGCTCCGCGGCACGGTGGCCGTTCATCGAGAGCGGGGCGGGTTGCCGGCTCCGAGCGCGCTTTCTCAGCGCGAGCAGGGCAGCCGTCCCGAGCACCGTGCGGTAGGCGACATATGGAAGCAGCGACCGGCTGCGCTCGAGCATCGCGATCAGGCGCATGGAGACGAGCGTCGAGCAGAACGCCGCCGTCGCGCCTGCCGCCATTCCCTGCCCGATCCCCGGCGGAAGCTCGCGCGTCGCGAGGCGGGCGCCTTTCAGCGCCGTCGCGCCGACGATCACGGGCAGGGCGATCTGCCGCGAGATCACGTTCGCGTCCGGTCGCCGGAAGCCGCGCCAGCGCGCCGCGGCGAGAGTCGCCCCGTTGCGGGAGACCCCTGGTGCGAGCGCGAACGCCTGTGCAGCTCCGATCACCACGGCGTCGACGAGGCTTGCGTCCCTGCGCCCGCGGCGCTCGGGCCGGCCGTCGGCGACGGCCATCGCGGCCGAGCCCGCGAGCAGCGCGATCGCGACGGGGCGCGGCTCGGAAAGCCGGCGTTCGATGGGTTGCTCGAACCGGAGAGCGATCGCAGCCGCGGGTGCGAAGGAGAGTGCCAGGCTCGCAAGGTTGTGGAGCCCGAAGGACCGCACGTACTCGGCGACCTCCTTGCGCAGGCCGATCAGCAGCGCCGCGGCGCCCCCCGCATGCAGGGCCACCTCGACCGACTTCCGGATCTCGGGATCGAGCTCGCGGTACCGCCAGCCGAGCATCGCCGGCACGAGCACGAGGTGGCCGGAGCTGGAGATCGGCAGCAGCTCGGCCGGTCCCTGGATCGCGCCGAGCACGGCCGCGTGCGCGATCGGGAGCCGGTCGTCGCTCAAGGCCCGCTGGTGTTGGTTGCGGGCTTCCCGGCGCGCCGGCGAAGGACGAAGTACAGGATCGTCACGATGATCCCCGCGACGATCGCATAGTCGGCGTAGTGCGCCTTCTCCTGGAGCTTGTCCCAGTCGCTGCCGACCTGCTTGCCGATGATCCCCCAGGCGAGCACCCACGGAATGATTCCGATCGTGCTGAGCACGCTGAACCGCCAGAACGGCATCCTCGCGACACCGGCAGGGAGCGAGATGAACGTCCGGATCACGGGCAGCATGCGGGAGAAGAACACTGTGGCGTCGCCGTAGCGCTCAAACCAGCGGTCGGCCCACGCGATCTGCTTCGGGCCGATGTGCAGCCACTTACCATGGCGCTTCAGCAGCTCGACCCGGCCGTAGTAGCCGATTCCGTATGCGACCCAGGACCCGACCAGGTTTCCGGCCACACCCGCGATCACTATCTCGAGCATCGTGAAACGGCCGTCCGCGACCTTGAAGCCCGCGAAGAGCATGATCGCCTCGCTCGACGTGGGGATGCAGGCGCTGTCCAGCAGCATCAGGATGAAGATCCCGGCGGTGCCGAGGTCGCCGATCACGTTCGTCGCGAAGTCGACGAGCGGTCCGGTCAGGGAGGCTGTCGTAAGGAGCGCCAAGGGCCGTCCGTGCTGAACGGCAGGGTAGCGTGACCGTCGTGCGGATTCCCCTGTTCGACACCCGCGAGGTTTTGAGGGAGCTGCAGCCCGAGCTGAAGAGCCGGATCGCCGCCGTGGTCGAGTCCGGCCGTTTCATCCTGGGGCCGGAGGTCCAGGCGTTCGAGCGCGAGCTCGCCGCCTACCTGGGCGTAGAGCACGTGGTGGGCGTGGGTAACGGCACGGACGCCCTCACGATCGCGCTGCTCGCGCTGGGTGTTGGACCGGGCGACGACGTACTCGTGCCGTCGTTCACGTTCTATGCGAGCGCCGAGGCAATCCCGCACACCGGCGCACGGCCGGTCTTCTGCGATGTCGATCCCGAGACATTTTGCATCACCCGCGAGACCGTCGAGCGGGCGGTCACGCCGGCCACCAAGGCGATCGTCGCCGTGCACCTGTTCGGGACGCCCGCGCCGCTCGACGAGATCGTCCCGTTCGCGCGCGAGCGAGGGATCGCCGTGCTCGAGGACGCCGCGCAGGCGGCGGGTGCCTCCCTGCACGGACGCAGGGCCGGCGCGCTCGGCGATGCAGCGATGTTCAGCTTCTTTCCATCCAAGAACCTCTTCTGCCTCGGCGACGGAGGAGCGATCGCAACCGACGACGAGGAGGTGGCGGCGAAGGCGAGGCTCCTGCACGCGCACGGCTCGCGTGACAAGGACAGGTTCAGCGCAATCGGCTTCAACTCGCGGCTCGACGCGATCCAGGCCACGGTTCTGCGAGCCGTGCTTCCGCGGCTCGACGCCCTCAACGCGGCCCGCCGTGCCCTTGCCGCGGCTTACACGCAAGCGGGTCTGGATCGGCACGTCGACCTACCTCGCGTACCGGGCGGCACTGAGCCGGTGCACCATCTCTACGTGACGCGGGCCGAGGCCCCCGACGCGCTGGCGCGCCGCCTCCGGGATGCGGGCGTCGAAGCACGCAGCTACTACCGCGTTCCCGTCCATCGGCAGCCTGGGATGGAGCCGTACGCCAAGGGCGCCGAGCTCCCGGGCACGGAGGAGGCGGCCGCCACGAACCTCGCGCTCCCAATGGGCCCCACCTACGGCGAGGATGTCGCGCGCGCGGTCGTGGATGCGCTCGGACATCCGGATGGTTAGTGGCCCCGATCGTAAATACGCCCGCACTTGGCCGGCTGCGAACCGGCACCTGGTGGCGTCCTCGGTCGGTCACATGCCATTTAGGCATGCGACCTCCCTGCGTCCTTGCCAGCCTTGGTTCTCGCTCGCCCAAGCACGACCGTACTCACGACCGTGACCACTAGCTCCACGACCACGCCCTCCGCGCCCGCCACGGTCGCGCCGATCCCGCGGTCGATCGCGCGCTTCGCGGTCCCGGCCGCGACGATCGTGGGGGTCGCGGTGCTGCTGCGTGTCGTCTACGACCCCTGGTACCTGAACTACGACGCCCGCTATGCGCTGCTCTGGGCAGGCGACCTCTGGGACGGCGTCCGTCCCGACTACGGGGCGCCGTTCGCGCCCACTCCGCATCCGCTGCAGACCGCGATCAGCTTTCTCGTGCATCCCTTCGCTGCGTCGGACCAACTCATGACCTGGGTCGTGCTGCTCTCGTTCGGTGCGCTCGTCTGGCTCGTCTACCGGCTCGGCGCCCAGCTGTTCTCGCCCTGGGCGGGCGTGGTCGCTGCTGCGGTCGTGTTCACCCGACCCGCGCTCGAGCGTGACGCGTTGCTGGCGTACCAGGACATCCCGTTCGCGGCACTGATCGTCGGCGCGGTTCTGCTCGAGGCGCGGCGTCCTCGACGAGGCGCCGTGGTGCTCGCGGTGCTCGCCGTCGCCGGGCTGCTACGTCCTGAGGCCTGGTTCCTGTCGGGGTTGTACGTCCTCTACATGTGGCCGGCGGTCTCGGCGAGAACCCGCGTCGCGTTCTTCGCGATCGCCGCGTCCGCGCCGGCGGTGTGGATGCTGAGCGATCTTCTGATCGCCCACGACGCGCTCCATTCGCTTCACGGCACAGCCGCGCTGGCCGATGAGCAGGACCGCCGTCGCCACATCAGTCAGGTGCCCTACTGGACCGCGCAGTACTTCGGGTTCACGCTCCGGGAGCCGCTGGTGATCGGCGTTCCGATCGGGCTGGCGTTCGCGTGGCTCTACCGCCGCCGTGAGGGGATCCTGCCCGTGGTCGTGGCCGCTGCGATGACCGCGGTGTTTGCGATCGGCCCGGTCTTCGGGCTGCCGTTGATCGGCAGGTACCTCCGCACGCCCGCGATTCTGCTGGCGCTCTTCTACGGTCTCGCCGTGTGCGGTTGGGCGCTGCTGCCGGAAGGTCGCGCGCGGCGCCGGTGGCTGGCGGCCGGAATGTTCGCACTCGCCCTGTCGGTCGCCTTTATCCCGCGCCACGCCGACATGCTGGAGGGCGTTCACAAGGCAATCGAGCGCAACGGGAGGCTGTACGCGGATCTGCGGTCACTCGGCCAGGCGAAACCGGTGCGGGACGCATTCGCCGCATGCGCTCCGCTCTCGGCGGCGGACCACCGACCGATCCCCTACCTGCGGTACTGGCTCGACGGGCGGCCGGGCTCTGTCGGAACGGTCGAGAGCGGCGCCAGCCCGCTTGGCCGCCTGCTGGTCGTACCGCGGTCGGTGCCACACGTCCGCGGCTTCTACAAGAAGAACTTTCCTCGCTACAAGCCTCCAGCGAGCTACAGCCGGCTGTACGGCAACGGGTCGTGGCTCGTGTACGCCGCGCCGAATTGCGGTGCCTAGTGGCCCGTCCCGAAACGTTCGACCTGAAATGGCGGCACCGGATCGCCGCCATGCTTCGTCCTCGGTCGCCCGAATACTGCCCAGTATTCGGGCTTCCTGCGTCCTCGCCTGCCGACGCCCGGCCCTCGCCATTTCGAGGCCAACGTTCCGAGACGGACCACTAGACGTCCTCGCGCGTAATCGCGTCGTCCTTGACGTCGAGAAAGTTCGTGTAGGCCTCGATCACGGCGTCGGGCTCGTCCCACAGCCGCATCTCGCCGCCGTGCATCCAGATCGCCTGGTCGCAGAGCTCGCTGATGCTGCCCATCGAATGACTCACGAGCACGATCGTCCGCGCCTGGCCGCAGAGCTCGCGCATCTTCTCGAAGGACTTGCGGCGGAAGCGCGCGTCGCCCACGGACAGGGCCTCGTCGATCAGCAGGATGTCGGGATCCATGTTCACGGCGACCGAGAACGCGAGCCTGCCGTACATGCCCGACGAGTAGGTGCGCATCGGCAGGTCCATGAAGTCGGCGAGCTCGGCGAACTCGACGATCTCGTCGTACTTCTCCGCCATCTGGTCGCGGGTGAGGCCGGCCGCGAGCCCTCCGAGCACGACGTTGTCACGACCGCTCAGGTCGCGGTTGAACCCCACGCCGAGCGCAAGCAGGGTGCTCACGCGGCCGCGTACCTCGACGCGGCCCGTGGTCGGAGGCAGGATGCCGGCGACCGTCCGGACCAGCGTCGACTTGCCGGCGCCGTTCGCCCCGATGACGCCCAGCACGGTGCCGTGCTTCACGTCGAACGAGACGCCCTTCAAGGCCTCGATCTCGCGGACCATGCGTTCCCGGCGGCCGAGCCGCAGCATCGTGCTCCGCAGCGTGGGCGCACGCTCGAACGACGTGCGATACGTGACCGAGACGTCCTCGACGCAGACGCTGTGCTGGTCAGAGGCGGACAGCAAACTCACGCTCCCGCGACGTGAAGAAGAGCGCCCCGGCGATGAACAGCGCAAACGCCCACGCCGCGCCCAGCGCCAGGTCGCCGCCGTTCGGCGCATGGCCCGCATTCAGCACGTCGCTCCATGCGGTCAGCAGCGGCGCGATCGGGTTCACGTCGAGGACCCACTTGTAGCGCTCGGGGACTTCGCTTGCGTAGTACAGGATCGGCGACATGTAGAGCCAGACCCGCAGCGCGTAGGGCAGGAAGTTCGCGAGGTCACGGAAGTACACCTGACCCGCCGCGACCAGCATCGTGAGGCCGGCCGAAAGCACGAAGAAGAGCGCCACGAGCGGCAGCACCCAGAGGAGCTGCGGCCCGACCGGTAGTCCCGCGATCAGGTGCACCGGTGCGTAGATGAAGATCGTCGGGACGAAGCGCATGAACGAGGTGATCACCGACGAGAGTGGGAGCAGGGCGCGCGGGAAGGCGGTGTTGAGGATCAGCCGGCCGCCCTTCACGACCGACTTGACTCCCTCCCGCAAGGCGTTCGAGACGAAGTAGTAGGCGAAGAGTCCCGCCATCAGGTGAGCGAAGAAGTCGAGGCCGCGCGAGCTCGGCCGGATGATGTCGACGAGCACGAAGTAGACCCCGGCCAGCAGGAGGGGGTTGATCACCAGCCAGAGTTGCCCGAAGACCGTGTTGAAGTGCTGCGCGCGCAACCTGGTGCGCGACAGCTCCAGGGCGAACTCCCGGCGACGCCACAGCTCACGGACGTAGGACCGGAGCGGCGGCAATCCCGCGGCGTGCGGCTCGTAGACGTGCCGCTGGCCGGTGAACTCGTCTTCGCGGGTCAGATGAGCCCTGCCGTTCCTTCTGCCCCACGGGCGGCGCAGCGCGGCGACGCCGTGGTGCTTGCGGCTGCTGTCTGTCTCCGTGCTCATCGGATCAGGCTAATCGCTCTCGCTCCGGGGGCCTCGGGGCCGACCAGTCAGATTATGGGCGGACGGCCAGCCAGAGTCATGCGCAGGAGCGTCCGCGCTTTGAGCCTGCGCCGCCCGCCGCATGGTCCGCGCATCCCGTCCCGGTACCCGCGCGCCGCCTCGCGCACGGCGTGGGCTGACCGCAGCCGCGGCACCGTGCGGAGCGCGAACATTACGACATAGATCGCGCCCAGCGGGAAGGGCAGGTGGCGGCGGGCGAGCCACACACGGTTGCGGGCGCCGAAATAGAACGAATACGCGTGCGGCATCGGCTCGGCCTGCGCCGGGTGGAGCGCGGCCACGTCGCCCGCGTACAGGACGCGATATCCGGCGTCCATCACGCGCCACGCGAGGTCGATGCCTTCGTGGGCGTGGCGGAACTCCGCCGGCCAGCCGCCGACCTGCTCGAACACGCCCCGCCTGATCGCCACCGCGCCCTCCCAGACGGCGGTCACCTCGCTGCTTCGCGCGGGGTCTCCGGCTCGCAGGCGCGGAATCCAGTCGCGGCGCGGGCGGCCTCCCGAGCGGGGCACGACGCGCAGCTGCAGCAGGCCGAGGTCCCGGTCGTCGAACTTGGCGGCGACCCGCGTGAGGGCATCGTCGGCCGCGAGGCTCGCGTCGTCGTCGAGGAAGAAGAGCAGCTCGCCTCGAGCATCTGGAACGCCGGCGTTTCGCCCGGCCGGGATCCCGACGTCCTTCGGGAGCGCGATGCTCCGCACCCCGACCGGCAGACCGCTCGGCTTCCATCCGTTGCCCACGACGACCACGTCGACCTCGACGCCGCGCTGGCGGAGCAGCGAGTCGAGGGCGAGTCGCAGCTCCTCGGGCCGGTGGCCCTGGCTGAGGACTACGCAGGTGACGGTCAACGAAGCCGGCTGGAGGCCAGGATCGCGAGCAGGTGTCCGGTTGCGGTCACGGCGGCAACGGGAAGCAGGGCAACGAGCAACACGCGCGTGCCCACGAGGTCGCCCGCGATCGCGTCGACGACTGCGGCCACGAATGCGATCAACGTGAACTCGATTGCGACGAAAGCGCGGAAGAACGGCATGAACCGGAACGCACGCCGGACGCGCCGCAGCCCGGTGCCGCGCGGGGCCGCGACCGCCTCGCTGTCGACGACGAGCGGCTTGCCGGACTCCGCCCGCGCGACATGCACCAGCGCAGTTTCCGTTCTAATCAAGAGCACCAGCACGGCGATCAGGAGGCCGAGCGACGTCCATCCTCCGATCGAGTCCCAGCCGCCGTCCGCCCGCACGCCGAGCGCGATCGGAAACGCGGTCTCGGTTACGTAGTGGGACAGCCGGTCCAGGTAGATGCCGGCCGTCGAGTACTGGCGCCGCCAGCGCGCGACCTCGCCGTCGGAGCAGTCGAGCAGCATCTGGGCTTGGATCAGCAGGACCGCTCCCGCGGCCGGAATCAGGCCGGGCAGCGTCAGCAACGCAGCCGCGGCGAGGCCGGCCACGAGCGTCGCTCCTGTCACGGCGTCTGCGCTGATCCGCGTCGGCAGGATCAGCCTGGTCACGTACGGCGAGAGGCGGCGCATGTACAGGCGGCCCGTCCAGTGCTCGCCGCTGTTGCGCTCGAACAGCGAGGGCGGCTGCGTCGCCGCCCGCAGCTCAGCGATCGTAGGCGTCGACGAACGCTTGGACGCGTTCTCTGGTTCGCTGGTCGTCGAGGTCGAGGTGCTCAAGGATCGTGTAGCGGTCGGGGCGGGTGGCCGGCGCGTGTATGACAGCTTGCACGAACTGGTCCTCGCTCAGGCCGAGCTCGGACGGCGTGCGGGGAAGGTCGTGCCGGCGGAGACATACGTCGAGGTCTCGCGCGAGCGCGGCGTCGCCGTGCAGGAAGCACGTGAAGAGGCTAGCGGCGCCCGCCAGCTCGCCGTGACGCGCCGTGTCCGGAAACAGGTGGTCGATTGCGTGCAGGATCTCGTGATCACCACCGCTGCAGGGGCGGCTGCTGCCCGCGGTCGCCATCGCAAGGCCGGAGAGCACGAGCGCCTCCGCCAGCGCGATCAGGAAATCCTGGTCGTCGATCCCGTCCTCGCGGTGCAGCACAGAGGTCGCCGCCGTGCGGGCGAACGTGACCGCGACGCCGTCGACCGGCTCGCCGCATTCGCGCTCCGCCAGTCGCCAATCGGCGATCGCAGACAGGTTGCTGACGACGTCGCCGATCCCGGATCGTCGCAGTGCCGGCTCGCTGCGGCGGACGTAGTCGAGGTCGACCACGACCGCGATCGGCATCTGCACCCCATAGGACGCCTTCCGTCCTCCCTCCTCGAGCGAGGCGACGGGCGAGGCGATGCCGTCGTGCGCGAGGCTGGTCGCGACCGTCACCACCGGAAGCCCGCTCATGCTCGCGGCGTGCTTTGCGACATCGAGCGTCCGGCCCCCGCCGATCCCCACGAGCGCGTCATAGAAGCCCTGGCGAAGCCGCTTCCCCAGGTCCTGCGCGGCCTCGACGCTCCCTCCTTCGACGGTCCAGATGTCGGCGTTGGCGAGCTGTGGCCGAAGCAGCGCGGCGATCTCCTCACCCTGTCCCGGTCCGACCGCCACCGCCACGTGCCCGCCGCTCGAGATCCTCCGGTCGGCGAGCAGCGGCGCCAGCGCCGTGACCGCTCCCGGCCGGATGTCGATCGCCAGCGGAGTCCCGACCATGCGCGTCAGCAGCGGCATGCGACCTCCCGCGCCCGGGCCAGGTCGGCATGGTCGTCGACCTCGACCCACTCGACCTCGCCGATCGGGGCGATGCCGATCCGCCCACCGCGGTCGGCGAACTCTTGAAAGCCGTCCTCGTAGTAGAGAGAGGGGTCACGCCGCCAGGTCGCTTCCAGCGCGTCTGCGAGCGGCGTGGCGGCTTCGCGCTCGATGAGCGTGAGGCCGATGTACTCCCCGTGGGCGTCCGCGGGATCGATGCCCTTGTTGATGCGTTCCAGCAACCCGTCCGGAGAGACGTGCACCTTCATCTCTTCCCGGCCGAGCGGCTTTGCCTGGTCCACGGCGATCACAACGTCGTTCCCCCGGACGGCCTTTCGGTGTTCCAGCAGTCGTTCCTCGACGACGGCGGGGTGGACCGTGTCGCCGTTGACGAGCAGCGCGCCTTCGGCCAACGCCTCGCGCGCGCACCACAGCGAGTACGCGTTGTTCCATTCCTCGGCCTTCGGGTTGAAGACGAGATCGAGGCGGAGTCCGTAACGGCGCTCGAGCTCGGGCACCCGCTCGGAGACGCGCTGGGCGGCAAAGCCCACCACCACCACGACCTCGTCGAGGCCGACGTGCTTGAGGTTCGCGAGCGCGACGTCGAGGATCGAGCGGTCGCCGTCGACCGGCAGCAGCGTCTTGGGAAGCGTGTCCGTCCACGGTTGGAGGCGGCTCCCGGCGCCTGCGGCGAGCACCAGGCCGATCACTCCTCTTCGACCTCCCCGATCTCGAACTGGGCGACTGCCCCGGTGCTCTGGGCCCGGGCCCACGCGGCGATGCTCTCGCCGACGAACAGCGCTCCCAGAAGCCCGCCCGCCACGAAGAAGCCCGCGGGCACCGCTCCCGCGAGGAGCAGCACGTAGGCGGCGATCGAGCGCCCCTCCCAGCCGCCGGCGACGTCGCCGACCCAGCGGGGCGGCGCCAGGCCGAGAAAGCGGAGCCGGTAGAAGAGGTCGTAGTGCCGGAACGCGACGGCGGCGAGCAGGGCGAAGGCGGCGGCCGGCCCACCTCCGCCGGCGATCGCGGCCAACCAGATGACGGTAGCGTACTCGCCTATTCGGAGCACGGGCGGGACCGCCCAGCGCAGGGAGTCCGTGTGCGGCCGCCCGCGCGATGCACCCGCCGTCAGGACAAGCCACCCCACCGCGGCGCCGACCGCGACATCGGCGGCGCCCGCGCCCTCGAGTGCGATCACGGCGAGCAGCGGCACGACGCCGCTCACCACCAGCGCGATCGCCGGCAGGCGCAGGCGGCGGCCAAGTGTGGCCCCGAGCGCGCGCGCGAGCGGCCCGTCGTCGCGGCAGAGCTCGAACGCCGTCATCGACCGAGCGACCTCACGACACGTCCGATCATCTTGTAGGCGGTTGCGAATCCGCCCCAGGCCAGCAGCACGACGAAGGTCGTGCGGGCGCTCGCGATCGCGGCCGTGATCGAGATCACGGCGAACCGCTCTCCGATCGGGAAGGCGATGAACTGCTTGACGTACCGGATGGTCGCACTCCGGTTGAGCATGTCCCAGGCCACAGCCGGGCGCTGCTTGGCTCCCGATGAGCCGTCACCACGCTGCTCGAGCGGCGGGCGGCGCACGGCGGCAAGCCGCTCCCGTTCGAGGATCAGGTAAGAGAAGTCGATCGTATGGCGGGCCGTCTGGAGCGCCAGCGCCGCGCCCGCCAGGACCCAGACCTCATCGCCTGCCCTGCTCGCGCCGATCGCGAGGCCGGCGAACACCGCGTACTCCTTCGTGCGATCGAAGACCGCGTCGAGCCAGGCGCCGAGCCGGGAGAACATCCGCGCGTACCGGGCGAGCTGCCCGTCCACGCAGTCGGTCGCGAACGACACCTGGAGCAGGATCGCGCCGGCGATCAGCCCGGCTCGCTCGCCGGTCGCGAATGCGGCCGCGGCGAGCACGCCGATGCCGAGCGAGACCGTCGTGACCTGGTTCGGTGTCAGACCACGCCGGGCCGCCCAGCGCGCGAGGTACTTCGAGTACGGGCTCACGAAGAAGGTCGTGAAGAAGCTGTCGTTGGCCTTGACCGCCGAGTCGAGCATCAGGCGGTCCTCGTCCAAGGCGGCGATGTCGCCGGCCGCTCGCTCGGCCTCCGGGCTCGACAGCGGGCGCGCCCAGAACAGCTTGCGCAGCGGGCGGGCGCCGACCTCGACGCCCGAGCGAACGAGCCCGACCAGCAGAAGCGACACGGCGTCCTGCGGCGCACTTGGGTTCCTTTCGGTGAACGCAGCCAACCGGGCGGCGGCGTCCGCCAGCGCGGCACGGTTTGCCCCTGCGATCTTGATGACGCCGAGGAACCTCGCGTTCGGACTGCTGACCTCGTGACAGGCAGAGGCCGCGCTCACGATGCGGCCCTGCGTCGTGCGGGCGGCGGGGCTGAAAGTGTCGCTGATGTCTCGGCCCGTGCAGAGCGCGCCGGTCGAAGCACGCGGATCGGCGAGCAGCCCGGCGAGCGCTTCGCGATGGATGACGATGCCGGCGGAGACGACGAGCAGGTCGCCCTGGCCGTCCGTCGCGAGCGCCGCGATCGTGGCGACATCGCCGGGGGTACCGGCGGAGACGTGCAGTTGGGCAGCGAGGCCGGAGCCGTCGATGGACGGGCGCAGCGATTCCTCCCAGCCGGGGCGCGTAATGACGTGCGCCGAGCGGATTCCGAGCTCCGCAAGCTGCGCCAGCAGGCGACTCAGCAAGGATCTCTCTTCCCACGGAAGCGCTGCCGCCGGTCCGCCATCTTCGGCCTCGGCGGTGGCGAACAGCACTGCGGTTGTCACACCGACGCGGTCGCTCGGAGACGCCGGGTGCGTGCGCTCAGGTACTCCGGCGGCTGGTGCCACGTGCGTTTGCCCAACGCCACTCGTCAAATAACTCAGCCTAACCACCCGCGGCGACGCGGCTTGCGGCCGCGCGCTTCCCGCGTTCGCCCGTCAGCTCGTCGAGCAGCGAGTCCCACCGCGGGCCGATTACGGCGATGTCGTAGGCCTGGGCCTTCTCGAGCGCAGCCTCGCTGTATCGCCGAAGTCGTTTCTTATCGTCGATCAGCTCGCGCAGAGCAGCGGCGAAGCGCTCGACGTCTTCCGGCGGGACCAGGATGCCGTCGCGCCCGTCGCTGATTATGTCCGCCGGCCCGCGAGGGCAGTCGAAGCTCACGACCGGCAATCCCTTGCTCATCGCCTCGACGATCACCATGCCGAAGCCCTCGAAACGGGAGCTGAGCGCAAAGATCGAAGCCTTCCGCAGCTCCTCCCCGAGGCGTTGCGAGCGCCCCATCAGGAACACGTTGTCGTCCAGGCCCCGTGCGTGGATCAACTGCTGGAGCCGATCACGCCAGTGACCGCTGCCGTAGATGCGAAGCCGCCAGTCGGGGCGTGCGCGGACGACCCGCTCGAACGCTGCGATCAACAGATCGAATCCCTTCTGGCGATTGAGCCTGCCGGCCGCTACGACCACGTTCCCATCGAGCGGAGAAGGGTCGCCTCCGAGGCTCTCGACCGCGTTCGGGATACGGACGACACGGGTACGCGCGCGCTCGAGCATCTCGGCATAGTCACGCTGGTCGTCGCGGGTCAACACGGTGAGCGCGTCGAGCTTCCGGTAGTGCCGGCGGATGTCGGCTCGCAGCGCCGGCCGGTCGTGGCTTGTGAAGTTCATGTGCTCCTGGCCGATCGTCAGGACTCCAGGCCGCGCGAGGTTCGCGGCGAGGATGTTCAGGGCCGGGCGCGTCGTCACCAGGACTCCAGAGCCCAATGACCGCAGGGCACGGACGAGCAGCACGTCGGTCCAGAGGCTGCAGTCGGCGTAGGCGTAATCGTCGGGATGGACGAGCAGGCTCGGCAGCCTCCCGAGTGCCGCGCGGGTCCACCCCTCACGTGCGCCCTTCCTGCGGTCGTCGAGCGCCGTCACGGTCACTCCCGGCGGCACGTCGAAGAAGGACTGTTTGCGCCGGCGCACCAGCGAAATCACCTCGACTTCGCGGTGTCCCGCCAGGTGGCCGGCGAGGTTCAGCGAGGTCCGGATCGTCCCGCCCATCCCGTACGCATGCAGCAGGAGCACGTATACCCTGTCCATTCCCGAACGGTCGTCGGCGGTTCCGGATCGAGCCAGCGGCCGCGCGAGCCGCAGGGCTGCCCGGTGCAATCGGACGGCGACCGGGCCCAACAGGCGACGCCGGAGACGCACCGGCGCCGCTGGCGCTGATTGCGAAGAAGTCAACTGCGCGTCCTCAGATCGCCACGCGCAGTAGCGTAGGTGCGCTGTGCGGTACTTGAACTTCCTTGAGCGGGTGCACGAAGTGCTCGAGCCTCCGACCTACCTCGAGATCGGGGTTGCGCGCGGCCAAAGCCTAGCGGTCGCACGGTCGGTCAGCGCGGGCATCGACCCCGCCTACAACCTGCAGACCGAGATCCGTGACGACGCCCGGCTCTTTCGCGAGACCAGCGACGAGTACTTCGACCGCCCCGACCCGCTCGAGCCGTTCGGAGGAGAGCCCGTGGCGCTCGGCTTCATCGACGGCATGCACCTCGTCGAGTATGCGCTGCGCGACTTCATCTACGTCGAGCGCCATGCGACCTGGACCAGCGTCGCCGTATTCGACGACATCTTTCCGGGGAACGTCGAGATGGCCGCGCGGAGACGGCGAACGCTCGCCTGGACCGGCGACGTCTACAAGATCCTGGCGATCCTCTCCCGGCACCGGCCGGACTTGATCTGCCTGCGGGTGGACACGCAGCCGACGGGGCTCCTGCTCGTTCTGGGCCTCGACCCGGGCAACTCCGTGCTCGACCGTCGCTACGACGAGATCGTGCTCGGCACGGTCATGCCGGATCCTCAGCGGGTTCCCCCGGACGTGCTGGAGCGCCGGCACGCGATCGAGCCGGAGGCGGTGCTGTCTGCTTCGTTCTGGTCTGTGCTGCGGAACGCCCGCGAGCAGGAGATGCCTCGCGGCCCGGGCCTCCGCCAGCTTCGCAAACACGTGCGGGAAGAGCTCGGGCTGCGCCTCAAGCGCCCGCGTCCCCGCCTGCGGGTTCGACAGCACCGCGACCTCGCCGCCTGAAGCTTTCGGCGAGGCTCGCGGCTCGCGGGAACCGCCGGGCGATGCGGCGTCTGAAAGGCGGCCGGGGGAGGAGGCGACCGTCCCAGGTCGCCAGCAGCGTCAGCGTCCCGGTCCTTCGCCGCCGCCGCCCGAACCGCCAGCGAGCGGGTAGATGCACGATGCTCGTGGTCGCCCGCATACCGCCCACGTCCACGAGCACTTGGACTTCCCACTCGCCGGGGGGAAGTCGCGACCCGGCGGCGGCGCGGCCGCGCTCGACGTCCGCGGCCGCGATCACGACGGGTCTCTTCTCCTGCCCGGATGGGGAAGCGCTCACGAGCACGATCTCGGACGCCGTCGGCACCATGAACTCGCTCCCATCCCTTGTCGATTTCAAGAGCAGCTGCACCATGCCCCTGGGCAGCTGCACGATGCCCCTGGGACGCTGGTTGGTCACGTCGAGTGCCTCCTCAGGCAGCTCTTTGCGGATCGCCTCGGGCGCGAGCCAGTACATTCGCGCTCCACGCCGGTGGACCGTGAACGGCTCACGCTCGCCACCCAAGCGGGCCTCCAGCTCGATCCCGACGCTTTCCCCGTCACCTTGCAGGCGCCGGATCATGACGTCCGCGCGAAGCCCCGACTCGAACTCCGCGAGCGCCTCCAGGGCCTCATAGCCGTCCTGGCGAAGAAGGCGCGCGCGCAGGCGGTGCTTGAACGAGAGCGCGGCGTCGAACTCGGGCCCGTACCGCTCGAGCGTCAGGCGACGGATCTCCTCGTAGAGCGCGCGGCGGTACTCCGGGTCGCGTCGCAGGAACGACTCCCCCCCGACGCGCGCGAGCAGCTTGCCTCGGTACCAGTGGGCGTACATCCCGTCACGCAAGGGCCCGGGCTCGGTGTGACGGTCGACGAGGTCGAGCACGGCGCGCAGGTCGTTGTGGTAACCCACGGGGTCGAACCGTCTCCATGACGCGTTCGAATCGTCCGGCACTCTTCGCCAGTGGTAACAAGGGTAGGTCGCGAGCACGGAGATCCGCCTCGCGTGAAAATAGGCATGGACGACGAACAGGTGGTCCTCGAGCCGGCGTGGACCCTCCTCAAACCGGATCCGGTGCTCGTCCAGCAGGCTTTTCCTGAAGAGCTTGTGCGGTGTCAGGAGCCCGAGGAGGGCAGGCCACTCGAGCGACGCCGCTCGCCGGTTGCGCTGAAACAGAGCTCGTGAGACGGTCTTGCCGTGCCCGACGACCTTGCCGACCACGATGTCCGATTCGTTGCGAAGCGCTGACGCGTACAGGCGCTCGAGCGCCCGGCGCCCGAGCCAGTCGTCGTTGTCCACGAAATAGACGAATTCGCCCCGCGCGAGCTCGAGGCCGATGTTGCGCGGACGACCCGGCCACCCCGAATTGGGAATGTGTTCGACGCGGACGTTGCGGCGCGTCCGCGCGAGCTCGTCCAGGTGCGCGGGCGTCTCGTCCGTCGAACCATCATCGACGAAGATCAGCTCGTACTCGTCGTCCGGGAGCGACTGCCCCAGCAGGGAGGAGAGGCACTCGTCGATGTTGGCGCCCGGGTTGTAGACCGGCACGATGACGCTGATCTTGACCAAAATCGTGCCCCTAAGAGTCTCGCGACGGCTCGCCTTAGCCGCGTGAAGATTACCCTGACCTGCCGAATGCGTCGATTGACCACGCTCGTCCTGCTCGCGATCGCGCCCGTGTCGGCGCTGGTCGCCCAGACGCCGACCGCCCAGGCGGAGTGGCTCGGTTCCTGCCTTTCAGATGTCCCTCTGGGCACTCCCAACCCGACCTGCCACTTCTGGAGAGGCAAGCTGAGGTGGGTGGACGACGGCGACACGATCGACGTCAACATGCCCACCTCGACCGGGAAGCGGAAGAACGTGCGGGTCCGGATCATCGGCATCCAGGCGATGGAGCAGAGCGTCTACGCGAGTAACCCCCGGAGGCGCAAGGGCGCATGCCACGCACTTCCCGCGACCGCCAGGCTGGAGCAGCTGATCAGAAAGGGCCGCGGCACGGTCCGCCTCGGGGCACAGGACCCCACCAGCGTCTCGCGTCGGAGGCTGCGGCGGTCGGTGGCCGTGAAGATCCGTGGAAAGTGGCAGGACCTCGGACGCATCCTGGTCGGCGAGGGGCACGCGCTGTGGTTGCCCTACACGGTCGAGTACGCATGGAACGCTCCCTACAGCGGGCTTGCCCAACAGGCCGCACTGCGCCGCGTGAACATGTGGGACACGAACGCCTGCGGCGACGGCCCGAGCGAGTCCGCGGCGCTACGCCTGACGGTCTATCCCGATCCGAAGGGCAGCGACCTCCATAACCTCAACGGCGAGCAGGTCAGAATCGAGAACCTCTCGGCCCAGGAGGTGCCGCTCCAAGGCTGGTGGCTGCGCGACTCGTCGCTGGCTCGATACGAGTTCCCTTCCTGGACGGTGATCCCGCCGGGCGGCAGCATCTCCGTCGACGTCGGCAGCGGTGTGGACTCCGGCACCTTCTTCTACTGGGGCCTCGACCATCCGGTCTTCGAGAACGCGACGCGGGATGGGCGCGGGCTCGGCGATGGCGCGTATCTGTTCGACCCGCAGGGGGATCTCCGCGCCTGGATGACATATCCCTGCTACGTCAACTGCCTGCCCCGGTAGCGTCTGCTCGATGTCAAGCGCCCGCGCCGCCGATGCACCGTCCGTCCACCCGGACTTCGGGCCCAACCTGCCGACGCTGCTCCGGCGACGCTTCGGCATCCGTGAGCACGTCACGATCGGCGCGGCGCTCCTGCTCGCCGGCGCTGTGACCGCGGCGCTGGTGATTTCGCTTGTCACCGGGCCTGCGCTGATCGTCTACCGGGCGGGTCCGACGTTCAACCTGCAGTACTCGACCGACGTTCTGCATCGAGTCGCGCCACGGGGACTCGAGCTGGTCCGGCTCGAAGCGCACAAGGGCAAGCTGTCCGCTTCGATCACGGTGAGCCGCCTTCACCTGCCGCGGTACGGCGGCAATGTCACGTCCGGGCTGCTGCCCGTCTACATGGACGGCTACCAAGAACGGCTCCGTGACGGCTTGGATCGCTTCAGGCAACGCGACGAAGGAAGCGCGAGAGTCAACGACGCGCAGGGCTACCAGATCGGCTTCCGCGCCGGGCCTCCGGGAAACTTCACATGGGGCCGCGACATGCTCCTGGTCCCCGGCGACGAGAGTGTCCAGGACGGCGTCGTGCTCAGGCTTCGCCAGACCAAGGCCGGCACCTTCACAAAGCGCGACGCCGAGGTGCTCGATGACGTGAAGCAGGCGTTCCGGTCCTTCAACTTCGGGACAGACCGAGGGAAGTGGTGAGGGTGCAAGGGCGGGGCCGACCAACGCGAGCCGCCGCCACCAAGCCCTAAACTGCGCAGAGCATGCCCGCCCGTCTGAACGACCCGGTGTACCGGCATCGCACGGTTCAGATCCTGGTCGACGCGGCGCTTGTCGGCCTTGCCTACTTTCTGGCCTACCTGCTGCGCTTCGACCAGGGCATCCCGTCGCGCTACGAGGAGCTGCTCCGCGACACGATCGCGTTCGTGATCGTCGGCAAGGTGGCGATCTTCGCAGCCTTTGGCCTTTACCAGAAGTGGTGGCGCTATGTCGGCCTGCGCGATCTCGAGTCGATCCTCAAGGCGGTCGTCGCTGCGAGCCTCGTGCTGGTCGGCGTGCTGTTCGTCTGGTCGCCCACCGACAGCGACCTGCCCCGCTCGATCGCGGTCATGGACCTGCTGCTTACGACCGCGCTCGTGGGTGGTGTGCGGCTTGCGGTGCGCAGCGTGCTCGAGCGGCCGCCGCGGGGGTCGATGCTCCCGAAGGGTCGCGAAATCCTGATCGTCGGCGCCGGCGAGGCCGGTCAGCTGGTGTCGCGCGAGATGCAGCGCAGCCCGGAGCTCGGCCAGACCCCGATCGGGTTCATCGATGACGACCCGCGCAAGCGCGGGATGCGCATGCACGGCCTGAAGGTGCTCGGTACGACCGGCAAGCTGGACCGGCTGCTCGACGACATCGAGCCCAACGAGGTGATCATCGCGATCCCGTCGGCTCCGGGGATCCTGCGAGAGAAAGTCGTGCGCGCCTGCCGCGAGCGAGACATCCCGGTGCGGACGCTGCCGGGCGTCTTCGAGCTGATCTCGGGCTCGGTCAACCTGATGCGCCAGGTGCGCGAGGTTCGTGTGGAAGACGTGCTGGGCCGCGACCCCGTGCCGTTCGAGATCGGCCGGGCCGGCTCCTGGCTGCGCGACCGCACGGTGCTGGTGACCGGCGCCGGCGGGTCGATCGGCTCCGAGCTGTGCCGCCAGATCGCCCGCGTGAAGCCGCGCCTGCTGGTGATGCTCGATCACGCCGAGGACAACCTCTTCGACATCGAGCACGAGCTCATCCACGAACGCCACTTCACCGGCTGCGAGTCGATCCTCGCGGACTGCAAGGAGCCCGAGCGCATGCAGGAGGTGATGCGGCGCTTCAAGCCCGAGGTGGTCTTCCACGCCGCCGCCTACAAGCACGTGTCCCTGACGGAGGACAACCCGCTCGAGGCAGTGCGGAACAACGCGATCGGCACGAAGGTCTGCGCCACGGCGGCGGCAGACGTGGGCGCCGGCATCTTCCTGCTCGTATCGACCGACAAAGCGGTCAAGCCTGCGACCGCGCTCGGCGCCTCGAAGGCGATGGCGGAGTGGATCGTCGAAGCACTGGGCCCCCGATATCCGGATACGACGTTTTGTTGCGTGCGCTTCGGCAACGTGCTCGGCTCGAGCGGGAGCGTCGTGCCGCTCTTCCGAAAGCAGATCGAGCAGGGCGGCCCGGTGACGATCACGCATCCGGACATGGAGCGGTATTTCATGACGGTTCCCGAAGCCGTCCAGCTGATCATCCGCGCGGGCAACCTAGCGCGCGGCGGGGAGGTCTTCGTGCTCGAGATGGGCGACCAGGTCAGGATCATCGACCTCGCGCGGAACATGATCCGGCTCTCCGGGCAGCGGGTCGACCGCGACATCCCGATCGAGATCATCGGCGCGCGACCCGGCGAGAAGCTGCGCGAGGAGCTCTTCAACGACGGCGAGCGGCCGGTGCCGACCGACGCCGACAGGATCATGAAGGCTGACCGTGCGCCGCTCGATCCGGATTGGGTCGAGGGCGTGGTCGAGCGTGTCGAACGTCTCGTCGAGCAAGGCGACGAGACGTTCCTGGCGCAGCACGTAGCGGAGCTGGCCAGCACGGTTCACGCCGGTGCCGCCAGTGACTTCAGTACCCTCGCGAAATAGTCGCCCCTTTAGTGTGAGACGTTCCGAGAAGGCCGACGAATGGATCTGATCGAGCGCGTCGGCTCGTACGTCGGCCTGGCCGCGTTCCTCGGCCTGGCGATACTCGCGCTGCTCTACTTCTCTCAGGCGCGGGACGTCCGGCGGCTGCGGGAATGGGCGGGACGGGCGCCGGAGCGAGCGGCGGACATCGAGCGGGCCGCCGCGCAGACGCCGGCCACCCGGGTTCCGCCGGCCCTGCCCGCATCGCAGCACCAGCTCCCGGCGACGCCGTTTTCCGAAGCGTCCGTGCGCAAGCGAAAACCGCTTCGAGAGCGGATTCGTAACGTGCACATCCCGCAGGCGCGCTACCTCGCATTCACCGTTGCCGGCGTGCTCGTGCTCGGTGGCGCCGCCTACGGCGCGGTCGCACTGATCGGAGACGAGGGTGACAGCGGCTCGCCCGGCAAGACCGAAAAGCCCGCGGGCAAGAGGGATGGTCGGGATGAAAACGGACCGCGCAAGCAGGTCAACGTCGATCCGTCCCAGGTGACGGTTGCGATCTTGAACGGGACGACCGTGCAGGGGCTTGCCGCGAAGATCGGCGAGGAGGTCGGCGCCGGGGGGTTCACGCTCGGCACGATCGGGAACGCCGCACGCATCGACCAGTCCCGCTCCGAGGTGCTCTATCGAAAGGGCGAGGCGGCGACTGCACGAGCGGTCGCGAACCGCCTCGGCATCCAATCCACCAGCCCCGTGGACTCGGTCAACGCCGAGATCGCGGGGTCGTTTGACGCAATCGTGCTCGTGGGCGCAGACCGTAGCAAGTGAGGAATATCAGCCGCCGACTTGCAGGCAAGTCGGCGGGTTTCGGGCGGGAAGAACTTCCCGCAAGGACGCTCATACCGCCACGTCCCTCCTTCGCGGCGCTCGTGTTCACCGCCCTGGTCGTCGCGACCGTCGGGGCATTCTTCGTCACCACCAGGCTGAAGCGCTCGGCGCCGGTGATCGAGCGTCTGTCGTTCAACCGTCACTTCTCGCCCAACCGCGACGGCAGAACGGACTACGTGCAGTTCGCGCTGCGCCTGCGGCGCACAGACGACGTCACCGTCTCGATCGTGACTCGCCACGGCGGCAGGGTCACGACGCTCGCCGAGAACCTCCCCGTTCGCGCGCGCCGGCGTTACCGCATGCGCTGGGACGGGCGCAACGCGGCCGGTCAGGTGGCGCCCGACGGCGAGTACCACGTGCGCGTCAGCCTCCGCCGGCAGGGGCGTGTCGTCACCTCCGGGCAGAAGATATTTCTCGACACCACGCCGCCACGGCCGGTGGTCGGCTTCGTCAAGCCTTCCGTCATGACGCCCGGCAGCCGCTCGGGTGTCGCCACGCTTCGCTATTCCGGACCACGGCGCCGGCCGGTGTTGCTGGTGTATCGGACCGACCTACACCGACCAAGGCTCGTCGCCCGGCACGCCAGCCGTTCGGGCACCGACACGCTGCACTGGGACGGGCGGGTGGGGCTGCCCTCCGCTCGCCGTCTTGCGGCGCCGGGCAGCTATCTGCTGGCCGTGCGAGTGCGGGACGCGGCCGGCAATGTGGGACCCGTGCATCTGCCCCCGCGCCGCGCCGCGATTCGGGGAAATCCCGGCGTGGCCGTCCGGTACCTCGCAGCCGTAGCACCGCCGCGGCCCGCCCGGGCCGGGGCGCTCACCTCATTCAGAGTCTTTGCCGCGGGGAAGCGTTACCGGTGGCGGGTACGCAGGCTCGGCTCGACGCGAAGCACATCGCGCGGCAGGTCCCGCGCGGAGACGCTGCGCGTGCGCGCCCCGCGAGGTGCGTCCGGCGTCGCGTTGCTCGAGCTCAGCTCGCGCTCGCGTCGATACCAGACCCCGTTCGCGGTTCAGGCGCGAAAGCGGCGCTCCATGCTGGTGGTACTGCCGACGATCACGTGGCAGGCGGTGAACCCGGTGGAGCAGAACGGCGACGGCTACCCGGATGTGCTGCCGCTTGACCGCTTGGTCTCGCTCGAGCGGCCCTTCGACGCCGGCGGCCGTCCCGACGGTTTCGGAGTCAGCGCGGCGCTGCTGGGCTCTTTGCGCGAAGCACATGTTCGCCACGACGTGACCACCGACGTCGCGATCCTCCGCGGCGGCCCCGCCGTGCTCGGCCGTTACTCAGGCGTGCTGATCGCCGGATCCGAGCGATTTGCCCCGACCGTGCTGTCGCGTTCGCTGGCGCTGTACGTGAAGGGGGGAGGCCGGGTCGCGTGGGTCGGTACCGGAGGCTTCTCACGGACGGTCACGGTGTCGAGGGACGCGATCGTGCGCGGTCGCCCGGGGTCGTTCCTCGGAGAGCGGGTGCGGATCGAGAACGGCCCGCGCGCGCTCGTCGTCCTCGGTGACCGGATCAACTTCTTCGGGGACGTCAACGGCGTCTTCGGGCCGTTTCCGCGACTCGAGCAGTCACTGCGGCTGCCGGCGGGGGGGCGGCTGCTGGCGGCGGCAGGTGCCGAGCCCCGCAGGCCCGACCTGGTCGTGTACCGCTTCGGGGGCGGGCTGGTGGCCCGCATCGGCGTGGACGGCTTCGGGCGAGCGCTGGCCGAGGGAGGTCAGTCCTCCCCCGCCGCACGCATAATGCCCAGGCTATGGGCCCTGCTCTCGCGGTAGCGCACCCAGCCTCGAAGCTCGGCGTCGTGTTGGCTGCGTTCGCCGCAGCCGGGGTGCTGATCGACCGCGACCAGCGCCGCCGGGCAGCCCTGATGGTCGCGGCACTCGTGCTGGCGGCCGTGCTCCTCGTCGGGCATATCGCCGACACCGACCAGTTCCACTCGATCAGCGATGACGCAGGCAAGCTCGTGTCGCTCTCGCTGGCCGGAGTTGCGGCCGTCGCCCTGCTGGCCGTCCTCTTCCGACGCCGTCCCGCGGCGCTGCCCCTGCTCGCGATCGCCGTGCTCCCCTTCCGCGTGCCGATCGCGGCGGCGGGCAGCACCGCAAATTTGCTGGTTCCCCTATACCTGGTGATCGCCGGAGGCTGTGTTGCCTACGTGTGGGGGGTGTGGAGGCACGTCAACCCCGTCCCGCCGGAAACCCCCCGATCGCATTGGCGATCGACGGCCTATGTTCAGGCGGCGCTAGCCGCCTTTGTCGCGCTCTACGCGCTCCAGTCGCTCTACTCGCGCGATTTCGATCTGGCACTCGAGCAGGTGGTCTTCTTCTACATCCCGTTCGCGCTGCTGTTCCGGTTGCTCGTCGAGGTGGAGTGGTCGAGCCGGCTGGTCCTGGCATGCGGCGTCGTCGCGGCCGCGCTTGCGGTCGTCTTCGCGGGCATCGGGTTCTGGGAGTACGACCGCCGCGAGCTCCTCTGGAACCCGAAGGTGATCGCGGCGAACCAGCTTCAGTCCTACTTCCGCGTCAACTCGGTGTTCTGGGACCCGAACATCTACGGGCGCTTCCTGATGCTCGTGATGATCGCCGTGACGGCGTTCGTGCTCTGGGAACGCCGTGGCCGAGTCGTGCTGGGCGCGGCTACCGTGCTGGCGGTGCTCTGGGGCGGCCTCGTCCTGACCTTCTCCCAGTCGAGCTTCGCAGCGTTGCTCGCCGGGCTGGCGGTCCTGTCGGCGTTGCGGTGGGACGCGCGCCGGACGGCTGCCGCGGCGGCCCTCGGAGTAGCGGCCGCGACGGTGTTCGTGCTCGCGTTCCAGAGCACGCTGAAGATCCATCTCGGCAGCTCGTCCGGTGTGAACAAGGTCACGAGCGGGCGTGGCGACCTCGTCGCAGGGGGACTCGAGTTGATCGGCAAACGGCCGCTCTGGGGATACGGATCCGGTGCGTTCGGCCGCGCCTATCGGCAGGAGCGCAAGGGCAACCAGGAAGAAGCGGTGTCGGCGTCGCACACGATGCCGGTCACGATCGGCGCCGAGCAGGGCCTGATCGGCCTGACCGCATACGCGGCCGTACTGATCGCGGCGTTCAGGGCGCTCTTCGGTGACGGCGCCTCACGCGCCGCGCGAGCGCCACCGGGAGTCGACGGGCAGGTGCAAAACCCGTTCCTGCCGGCGCGCGCGGCGCTGGCCGCCCTGTTCTGCGCGCTCGTGTTCCATACCTTCGTCTACGCGGCGTTTCTCGAAGACCCGTTCACCTGGGTGATCGTCGCCGTCGGCGTCGCGATCGCGCCGTTCGCGGCCCTCGCGACATCCCGGGCGCGAAGAATCGCGAGCCCGTCCGGCCCGAAACCGGTCGATCTGCTTACCAGATCGACCGCCATATTCAGTCGCCGAGCACCTTGATCACGAGGCGTTTCGACCGGCGCCCGTCGAACTCGCAGTAGAACACCTGCTGCCATGGCCCGAGGTCGAGGCGCCCGTCGGTGATCGGGAGCACCACCTGATGGTGCACGAGCAGATTCTTCAGGTGGGCGTCGCCGTTGTCCTCGCCGCCGCGGTGATGACGGTAGTCGCCGTCGTCCGGAAGCAGCTCCCGTGCGACCTCGTTCGCCGGCTCCTTCCAGCTCGGCGGTGCGACCTTGTCGAGCCACTCGAGGGTGTCCGCGTGGATCCCCGGCTCGTCGTCGTTCACCCAGACGCCGGCCGTGATGTGCATAGCCGACACGAGCACGAGGCCCTCGCGCACGCCCGCCGCGTCGACCGCCTCCTGGACGTCCTCGGTGATGCGAACGAGCTCGCGGCGCCGCTGCGTGTTGAACGTCCTGTACACGGTGTGCGATCTCATCGGCAGAGGAAGATCGAATGGTACGCGTGCGGGCACGGCCATAATGCGCGCCCATGCGCTTCGCGCTTGCCGTCGTGCTGTGGGTCTCGCTTGGGCTGATCGTCTATGCGCACGTGGGATACCCGCTGTTCCTTGCCGCGCTGGCACGGCTGCGCCGCCGTGCCACGCCGGTTGACGAGGAGAAAGACCTGCCCAGGGTCACCTTGATCGTCGCCGCTCACGACGAGCAGGGGGTGATCGAGCGACGCGTCGAGAACGCGCTCGCGCTCGACTACCCGCCGGAGCGGCTCGAGCTGATCGTCGCCTCGGACGGGTCCACCGACCGGACCGTGGAGCTGGCGCGCGCCGCCGCCGAGGTGGGGGAGGCGGGACGCGTGAAGGTGCTCGATCTGAGTCGCCGGGGCAAGGTGCGCGCCCAGGACGCCGCAGTCGAGGAAGCCGTGGGAGAGGTGCTCGCCTTCTCGGACGCAAACGCCCTCTGGAAGCCGGACGCACTGCGCCTGCTCGTCACCCGCCTGGCGGACTCGCAGGTCGGCTATGTCTGCGGCCGGCTTCGCTATCTCGCCCCCGACGGAACGAACCAGGAGGGCGTCTACTGGCGCTATGAGACAGCGGTGCGGGCGCTCGAGAGCCGCCTCGGCTCGATCACAGCGGGCAACGGCGCCATTTACGCGGTCCGGCGCGAGACGTACCTGCACCTCGACCCGCGGACGAGCCATGATCTGTCGTTCCCCTTCAACCTGGTGAAGCGTGGATGGCGCGCGGTCTACGAGCCCCAGGCTGTCGCGGCCGAGCGTCCGCTCGCCTCGATCGAGGGAGAGTTTCGCCGCAAGCGACGGATGATGAGCCACGCCTGGCCGGCGGTGCTGGCGGGCGGCATGCTCGACCCGCGGGGCTATGGACCGCTGTACACGCTCGAGGTCTACTCGCACCGCTTGCTGCGCTATGCGACGCCGTTCCTGCACGTGCTGGCGCTGGCGGCGAACGTGCCGCTGGCCTTCGGGTCGAGCTTCTACGCCGTGACGCTGGGCGTCCAGATCGCATTCCTCGCGGCGGCGATCCTCGGCCGTCTCACGGGTGGGCGGCCGCGCGCGCTGGGGCTGCCCTACTACTACCTGCTGGTGACGGCGTCGCTTGCGGCGGGCCTTTGGGACTGGCTCCGGCACGGAACGCCCGCGACGTGGGAACGGGCCGAGGGCAGGCCTTGACGGTCTCGCCTCCGGTGCCGCCCGATCCGCGGCGGGCGAGTTTCCGCACGATCAAGCGCGGCTTCGACCTCGTGGCGTCCGCCACGCTGCTCCTGCTGTCTGCGCCGATCCTTGCGGTGACGTGTGTTGCGATCCGCGTGGAGACGCGGGGTTCCCCTGTCTATCGACAGCGGCGTGTGGGAAGGAACGGCGTGCAGTTCGACCTGCTGAAGCTCCGCACGATGGTGAGCGGCGCAGAGCGGATGGGCGCCGGCCTGGCGGTGGACGAGGGCGACCCGCGGATCACGCGCGTCGGCGCACTCGCACGCCGGCTTTCGCTCGACGAGCTTCCGAATCTCGTCAACGTGCTCCGGGGCGAAATGAGCCTCGTCGGCCCGCGGCCGACCGTCCAGGTTCAGGTGTCCCAATACTCGGAACGCCAGCTCGGGCGGCTCTCGATCGAACCGGGGATCACCGGCTGGGCCCAGGTGAAGGGGCGCGCCGCGCTGCCCTGGCACGAGCGAATCGAGCTCGACCTCTGGTACATCGAACACTGGTCGCTGTGGCTCGACCTGCGCATCCTGGCCGAGACGGCCCGGCTGCTGATCACCGGCCAGGGCCTTTATCGCGGTCCGACCGGCGGCTGGCGCCCACCGCCCCGCTAGTAGTAGCAGGCGCCGCGCTCGCCCGTTGGCGTCGCCGGGTCGGCGGCGGACCAGAAAATCGGCATCGACAAGGGGTCAGGCTGAGGCGCTTGATCGATTCGCATGTGACCCGCGCGGATTGACACCGCGACATGGCCGCTGATCGTGCCGCAATCGTCCAATGGTCAGTTGAGTACCCG
>JBKOZI010000103.1:0-10193 GCA_046725795.1 Actinomycetota bacterium | reverse complement strand
GTACGTCATCAACCCGCCGCTGCAAAGCTTCGGGCTGTGGGTCGAGCAGCTGATCGCGGAGTCCACCGGCAAGGACGGCAAGGGCATCGTGCCGGTCGTGGACGAGGCTCTGACCGAGCCGGGTGTCTACGGCGACGACCGCACGATTGTCTACCTGCGCCACGTCGAGGAGCCCGACCCGGACGTCGACGCCCTCGTCGATGCGGTCGCCGAGACCGGCCGGCCGGTGATCATCCGCCCGATCCACGGTCCCACGGACCTCGGGCGGCTCTTCTTCTTCGCCGAGTTCGCGATCGCCGTGGCAGGATGGGTGCTCGGCGTCAACCCGTTCGACCAGCCCGACGTGCAGGAGGCGAAGGAAAACACGGCGCGTGTCCTGGAGCAGGACACGCCTGACCCGCCAGACGCGGATGAGAACGCACTGCGGGCGTTGCTCACCGGCCTCGCCCCGCCGAACTATCTGGCGCTCCTCGGCTTCCTACAGCCGTCGCAGGCCTTCGACGCTGCGGTCGCGGAGCTCCGTACGGCAGTGCGCGCCGCCACGCGCGCTGCCACCACGTTCGGCTATGGCCCGCGCTATCTGCACTCCACCGGCCAGCTGCACAAGGGCGGGCCGCCGACTGGGCGCTTCCTCCAGCTGATCCATGACACCGAGCCGGACCTCGAGGTGCCGGGCGCCTCCTACACGTTCAACCGCCTCAAGCACGCACAGGCGACCGGCGACCTGCAGACTCTTCGTGCACGCGGTCGTCCCGCCGAACGCGTGACGCTCGCGGGCGACGATCCGGCTACCGCCCTGCGCGAACTCACCGAACGGATCCGGGAGCTCCTCTGACCACCGTCGCGGCTCCGACGCCCGTCATGGACAACCCGCTGGTCGCGGGACTCGAGCGCCTCCCGGTCCACCCGACCAGCGTCGTGATCTTCGGCGCAACCGGCGACCTCGCCAAGCGCAAGCTGCTGCCCGCGATCTACAACCTCGCCCACGAAGGAGCGCTACCGGAGCGCTTCAACCTCATCGGAACCGCGCGGAGCGAGATGTCGGACGAGCAATTTCGCGAGTCGGTGGCTCGGGCCGTGAGGCAGTACTCGCGCCGTCCTCCGGACGAGGAGGTGCTCCGCCGCCTGCTCGAGGGCTCGTCGTACGTTTCGGGCTCGGTCGATCGAGAGTCGCTCTACGGGGCTCTACAAGGCGTGCTGGCCGGCTTCGAAGAGCAGGCGGGCCGGCGGCTCAATCGCTGCTTCTACCTCGCGACCGCGCCCCAGTTCTTCCCCGTCATCATCCGCCAGCTCGGTCACTTCGGCCTGAACCGCCATGAGGACTCCGAGGTGCGCATCGTGATCGAGAAGCCGTTCGGCACCTCGCTCGCGGAGGCGCAGCAGCTCAATCACGAGCTGCTGTCGGTGTTCACCGAGGACCAGGTCTTTCGGATCGACCACTACCTCGGCAAGGAGACCGTCCAGAACATGCTCGCGTTTCGCTTCGCGAACGGCATGTTCGAGCCCTGGTGGAACCGCAATTACATCGACTCCGTCCAGATCACGGGGGCCGAGGACGTCGGCGTCGGCTCGCGGGCGGGCTACTACGACACGGTGGGGGCGCTGCGCGACCTGGTACAGAACCACATGCTCCAGCTGCTGTGCCACGTCGCGATGGAGCCTCCCGTCGATTTCACCGCCCAGGCGGTGCGCAACGAAAAGGTGAAGGTGCTGCACGGGATCCGAACCCCGGCGTCCGACGAGATCCCGCGCATCGCGGTGCGCGCCCAGTATTCAGCGGGCACGACGGGCGGAGAGGCGGTGCCGGGCTACCTCGAGGAGGAGGGCGTTCCGCCCGACTCGACCACCGAGACATACGCAGCGCTGCGGCTCGAGGTGGACAGCTGGCGCTGGGCCGGAGTGCCGTTCTACCTGCGCACCGGCAAGCGGCTCGCGCGCAAGGTCACAGAGATCGCGGTGATTCTCAAGCCGGTGCCGCACGTCGGTTTCGCCCAGGAGGGCTCGATCGGCGTGCGACCGAACCACCTCATCCTCACGATCCAGCCGAACGAGGGCGTGTCGCTCTCGCTCGCGACGAAGATCCCCGGGACGCGCATGCGGATCCGGCCGGTGAACATGGAGTTTCTCTACGGCACTTCGTTCCTGTCGCAGTCGCCGGAGGCCTACGAGCGCCTGATCCTCGACGTCATGCGCGGCGACGCGACGCTCTTCACCCGCGACGACGAAGTCGAGGAGCAGTGGCGGATCTGCGATCCGATCGTGCAGACCTGGCACGAGGCGCCGGGGCAGCTCCCTCAGTATCCGGCGGGGTCCCAGGGGCCCGTCGAGGCCGACCTGATCCTGCTACCCGGCCATTCCTGGCGGCGCATCTGAACCTCTGATGGCCGGATTCAGGCACATCGTATGGAGGGCGCAGGGCACCACTCCCACCGAGATCGAGGCGGCGTTGCGGAAGATGCTCGTCGAGGGTCAAGCCGGCGCGGGTTACGCACCTGCGCGCGCGCTCAACATGGTCTGCGTCGTGAACGCAGGTTCGACCGAGGAGACCGCGAGCCGTCTGCGCGGGGCCGGCCGGTACCTCGCGTCGCGCACGATTCTGTGCGCGGTGGAGCCGGGACGAGCAAGCATCGACGCGACCGCCGAGATCAGTTCCGACACGCCGTCCGGAGGAGAGCTGGCCCTGCTTCGCGAGACCGTGACGCTCGAGCTGGGCGATCAGCACCTTTCGCGGCTGGAGCCGATCGTGGATCCCCTGGTGGTTACCGATCTGCCCACGGTGCTCTGGTCGCCGCACGGGTACGAGGAGGCTGTCCGGTCGCTGTTGCCGCTCGCCCAGGTCGTGCTCGTCGACTCGGCCGGAGATGAGAAGAGCGACGGCCTGCCCCGCGCTTGCGAGCTGCTCGAGTCCGCTTACGTGGTCGATCTCGCGTGGCTTCGCTCCACACCCTGGCGGGAGCGGGTGGCGGCCACCTTCGATCCCCCCAACCTGCGCCCCGACCTTTACGCGATCAGCGGCGTCACGGTGCGCCACCATCCGAGTTCGGAGGCCGCCGGCCTCCTGCTGATCGGCTGGCTCGCCTCACGACTGGGCTGGACGCTGAGCCCGCTGCGCCGGCGGAACGGCGAGCTCGCCGGCTCGGCCGAGGCCGACGGGGAAGAGCTCCGGCTCGCGCTCGAGCCGACCCCGTCGCAGGAGGTTCCCGGGCTCGCCGGCCTGACTCTCGAGACCCTGACCGGCCGCTCGCTCTCGCTCGATCGTGGCCCGGGGGGCCTGCAGGCCCGCTACCGCAACGCGAAGGGAGACGAACGGCGCTGGACGGTGCTCGGCGCCTCCCGCGGCGAGACCGGCATCCTTGGCGAGGGTATCCGCCAGGCGCTGCTGCGCGACGCGACCTACGGGCCCGCGCTCACGGCGGCAAGCAAGCTCGTAGCTAAGCCCTGAGCCCCACCGGGCCGAGGAGTAGTCCAGGTCCAAATCTTGCATTGGGCGCTGTCCGACTTGCCTCCCGATTCGAAGAGCGCCCAGACACGCTTCTACGACGAGGAAGGGAGATCGTGTACGTTCCCGAGGCCAAGGGGGCGCGGCTTTCAGCGAGATCGGCGCCGAGCTGCACGATCGGCGGCGCCGGCGACGATCGGAGGGAGTTCCCGCCTACCAACGTGGCTATGCCGCACGAGGTTGACATCTCCTCCATGGACACGGGGCGATTTGGCTCCGTGCTCCCGCCCGTGCGGGTGGAGGAATTCGAGCGCGGCGTCGAGGAGGCACGCGAGCTGCTCGACGGTCGGGTCGTCTGGAACGTGAATTCCACCGCCCACGGCGGGGGCGTGGTGGAGCTGTTGCGTCCGCTCATCGCCTACGCGCGTGGCGTGGGCGTTGACGCCCGCTGGATCGTGATCGACGGCACGCCCGAGTTCTTCACGATCACCAAGCGTCTCCACAATCGCCTGCACGGCGCGCTGGGGGACGGCGGCCCACTGGACGAGGACGCCCGCCGCATATACGAAGGCGTACTCGCCGACAACATGAACGAGCTCGCCGGACGGGTTCGGGAAGGCGACGTGGTGATCGTCCACGATCCGCAACCGTCCGGCATGATCGCGTGGCTCCGGGATGCAGGCGCCAGCGTGATCTGGCGCTGCCACATCGGTATCGAGGAGCCGAACGATCTCGTTCGGGAAGCGTGGGCCTTCCTCCATCCGTACGTGACCCCTGCCGACATCTACGTGTTCTCACGTGAGGCATTCGTGTGGGAGGGCCTCGACCGAGACCGCACTGTCGTGATCCACCCATCGATCGACGTATTCTCGCCTAAGAACGTCGACCTCGATCCCGGCGTGGTTCGCGCCGTGCTGCACGCGAGCGGGATCGTGGCCGACGGCGGCGAGGCGGACGCGCCCACCTTCGAGCGGCAGGACGGCACGCCCGGTCGCGTCGAACGGCGCGCGAAGATGGTCGAGGACCAGCGCCTTCGTGCCGAGACGCCCGTGGTCCTGCAGGTCTCGCGCTGGGACAAGCTGAAGGACCCGCTCGGGGTGATCCAGGGCTTTGCCGAGCACGTGCCCGAGGAGACCGGGGCCCATCTGATCTATGCGGCCCCCGACGTCGAGGCGGTCGCGGACGACCCGGAGGGGCTCGATGTCCTGCGTGAGGCGATCGCGCTGCGAGAACGTCTGCCAGAGGGAGCACGCAGCCGGATCCATTTCGCCTCCCTGCCGATGGAGGACGACGACGAGAACGCGATCATGGTGAATGCGCTTCAGCGCCACGCACGCGTGGTGGTGCAGAAGAGCATCGCCGAGGGCTTCGGCCTTACCGTGGCGGAGGCAATGTGGAAGGCTCGGCCGCTCGTCGCCTCGCGCGTCGGCGGTATCCAGGATCAGATCGTGGACGGCGAGACCGGCCTGCTGCTGGACGATCCGCGGGATCTTGCGGCCTACGGCGCCGCCGTCAGCGCACTCCTGACCGACCGGCCGCGGGCGGAGCAGCTGGGCCAGCGCGCACGTGAGCGCGTCCGGGACAAGTTCATCAGCGTGCGCAGCCTGCTCGACTACCTGGCTGTCATTCGCCGGGTGCTCGGGGACGTCGAACCGAAGGCGAAAGAGGCTGTCGGGGCGTCCGGCGTTCCGAGTCATCCGAGCGCTTGATCAGGCAGCAGCGCGCAGGCCTCGCGTACGCCGCTTCTACGCTAGGCCGGCCCCCGGGGACTTCAACCGGCGGGTCGGCGGCGACTAGACAGGCGCCGCTCGGCGTCGGTGCGATGGAAGACGCCGATCAAGCACCCGTGCGGAGTGGTGACGATCATCGTCTCGAGCTCGCCCTTCGTGAGGCGCTCGACGAGCTCGGGCACGGGTTTGTTGGGACGGACCGTGCTGGGGCCCGGCTCCATCAGGCTCTCGGCGGTCGCGTCCTCGCGTGCTGAAGAGAGGGTGCTTCGGCGTACGCGGCCGAGCACGACGCGCCTCCCGCCGAGCACGAGGCAGAACCCGTAGCGTGAGCCCTCGAGCCGCCCGCGCACCGCACTCGCCGTGTCCGAGAGCGCACACGACGGCGGGTCCGGGTCGACCAGCTCGCCGGCGTAGGGAGTGCCGGCGGTTTCACCCTCGCGCGGCAAGCCGTGGCCGAGCCAGTCAGCCTTGCCGTCCACGTAGTCGTAGACCTGCTCGAACCCGAGCGTCTCGAGCCGGCACGCGGCTCGTGGGCTCAGGTCTCAGAGACCGTCCCAGCAGTAGACCACGACCGGGTTGCGACGCTCGAGCCGCGCGGCAGTCCGCGCGTCGAGCGTCTTCAGCGGGATGTTGACCGCGCCCGGCAGGTGCTCCTCCTCGTACTCCTTCTCGGGCAGCACCTCGACGACCTGCGCGCCTTCGTCCAGCAGACGCTTCAGGTCCGCAAGATGAATGCTGGTCGGCATCGCTCAATTACGGGGACAGGCGAACCTTCAGCGTCTTCAGTTGGTTGATGAACGGCGACTCCGCAAACGCCGGACTGTCCACCAGCTCCATCGCCGGGAACCGCGCGAGCGTCTCCTCGAACAGGATCTGAAGCTCGAGTCGCGCGAGCGCCGCCCCCAGACAGAAGTGACGCCCACCGGCGCCGAAGGCCTGGTGCTCGGGGTTTCGGCGGACATCGAAGCGATCGGGATCGTCATAGCGCGACTCGTCCCGGTTCGACGAGACGTACCACATCACGACCTTGTCGCCCTCCCGGATCTGGCATCCGTTCAGCTCCGTGTCGCAGGTCGCGGTCCGGCGAAAGTGCGCGAACGCGGGGAACATCCGCAGCGACTCCTCGACAGCGCCCGGGATCAGCGACGGGTCCTCCAGCAAGAGGCGGCGCTGCTCGGGGTCCTCGATCAACGCGCGCATGCCGCTGCAGTAGGTCGCCTTCGTGCTGTCGTTGCCCGCCGCGACGAGGAGGAAGAACCCCATCACGATCTCGTGTTCTTCAAGCTTCTGTCCGTCCACTTCGGCGTGCACGAGCACACTTGTCAGGTCGTTCGTGGGCTGCTCGCGGCGCTCGGCGATCATCTTCCGGCAGCGTTCGAAGATCTCGGGGATGTCCTTGTCCACCACGCCCTGCAGCCCGTCCGGGTTCAAGTCGGGGTCGCCGGCGCCAAGGGCTGAGTTCATGAGGTTCGCCCAGACCTCGTCGTCCTCGGGCGGAATGCCCATGAAGCTGCCGATCACGCGCGAGACCACGGGCTGGGCCACGTCCGTCACGAGGTCACACGTCTGGCGCCCTTCGAGCCGCTCGAGCACATTGACCGCGATCGCCCGGATCTCGCCCTCGTGGTCGGCGATCCGCTTCGGCGTGAAGCCCGCCTGGAACAGCGCTTTGAGACGGTCGTGCTTCGGCGGGTCCATCCCGATGAACATGGCCCGGATGAGCTCGATCGGGACGACGGACGTGACGGCGGTGACGCCACCGCGCTCGGACGAGTAGGTCTGCCAGTCGCGGCTGACGGCGTGGATGTCGTCCGCGGTCGACACCGACCAGAACCCGGCCTCCTCGGGATACTCGGTGATCCGGCTGCTCCAGTGCACGGGACACCCCTGGCGAAGCTCGCGAAAGAGCTCGTGCGGCGGGCCGTCCTGCCACAGCTCGCGCTCGGTGACGAGCACGTTCTCGAGATGGCTGCCGATCGACGTCATCCGGACCTCCGTTAGTCGCTACGCGGGACGCCGGGCCGATGCTACTGGGTCCGATCGCGGTGGAGAACGCGTGGAGTCGCGACCAACTAGCCTGACAGGATGGCCGAGCGCGCCTTCCTCGTCTGCGCCACCCCTCGCAGCGGCAGCACGCTCGTGTGCCAGGCCCTCAAGAAGACTGGCGTGGCGGGGCGACCGGAGGAATACTTCGAGGCGCTGCGGCACAGCGGGCGTCCGCGACGCCCGGAGGAGTACTTCATCGGAGTCGACGACAAGTCGATCCTCGATCACCTCGGCGAGCGCGGGATCCCGGACGATCCGCGACCGCGGTCGCCACTTTGGAGCCGGACGGCCTATGACCGCTACGTCGAGTGGGCGATCGAGACCGGCACCACCGCGAACGGCGTCTTCTCGGCCAAGGTCATGTGGGGCTACTTCGGCGACTTCGTTGCGCTCCTTCGCAACGTGCCTCACTATCGCGACCTTCCGCTTGCCGAGCTACTGCCGGCAGTCTTTCCGGATCTCACCTTTGTCCGGGTCGTTCGGGCAAACAAGATCCGCCAGGCCGTATCGCTCTGGAAGGCAGTGCAGACGGCGACGTGGCGCGAGGAGGATGCGCGCAGGGACCGGCCCCTGGACGACGTCGACGAGGCCGACGCGCCGCCTCCATACAAAAGCTTCCTGCAGGACCACCGCCCGCAGCTGCGCTTCCACTATCGCGCGATCGCGCACCTCCTCGATCAGATCATGGTCGAGGAGGCTTCCTGGGACGCGTTCTTCGAGCATTGCGGGATCCGGCCAGTACTCGTCCTCTACGAGAACTTCGCTTCCGACCCGCAGGCGAGCACGTTGAACATCCTGGAACGGCTGGGCCTGCCGGCTCCAAACCGGATCAGCGTCGAGCCCCGCATGCGCAGGCAGTCGGACGGCATCAACGACGACTGGGTGCGCCGGTTCAGCGAGCTTCGCCTCGGGACCGAGTTCGACCTCGTGCCGGCCGTGCCGAGGCCCGAGATCGCGAGCCTCGAGCCGCAGCCTGGGTAGGGCTATGAGGCGACGGACGCCGCGACAGGCGTTCCGGACGTCTCCGGTGCGGTCAGCTCGTACGCGGCCGCGTCGAATTCGCGGGTCTGCCGGCGGAAGCGCCACGTGAAGTCCGGCCAGATCGTCGTGTTCTTCCCGTTCGCGTCGATGTACCAGCTCGAGCAGCCACCCGAGTTCCACACCGTCGGGGGCATGCGACTCTGCAGATCCGCGTTGTATGCGTCCTGCGCCGCGCGGCGCACTTCCACCCGCGCCGCGCCTCGCTGCTCCAACACGCGCACTGCGTCCATCAGGTAATCGAGCTGGGCCTCGATCATGTACACGAGAGAGTTGTGGCCGAGGCCGGTGTTCGGCCCAGTGATGATGAAGAGATTGGGGAACCCGGCGACAGCCGTGCCCCGGTAGGCCTGCGGGCTGCCGTTCCAGACCTCGGACATGAGTGCCCCATCCCGGCCCCGCACGATCTTGGCGAACCTCACGTCGGTCACATAAAACCCGGTCGCGAAGACGATCGTGTCGACCTCGTGGAGCTCGCCGTCGGCGGTCACGATGCCGTTTCGCCGCACCTCACGGATGCCGGTGGTGATCACGCTGACATTGGGCTGCGTGATCGCCGGGTACCACTCGTTGGACGGCAACACGCGTTTGCAACCGAAGGAGTAGGTGGGCGTCAGCCTGGCGCGCAGCTCCGGGTCGGATACATGCTTCTCGAGATGGCGCTGGGCGACCCGCTGCGGTATCCGCATCAGTCGCGGCCGCGAGACGAATCCTGGCACTAGCAGCTCGCGGCTGAAGTAGACGGCGGCGCGAACCGCGCGTTGCAGCGCCGGGAAGCGCCGGTAGATCCGTCGCTCGATGTCCGTGATCGGTCGGTCGCGATGCGGCATGACCCATGGCGGTGTCCGCTGGAACAGGTCGAGGTGCTCGACGATCGGCTGAATCTCTGGAACGGTCTGGATCGCCGACGCACCGGTGCCGATCACCGCCACCCGGCGACCGGTCAGGTCGTGATCGTGGTTCCAGCGCGCCGTATGGAACGTCTCGCCCTCGAAGTCGTCCAGTCCGGGCAGCGCCGGCGTCGCGGGCTCGCTGAGAAACCCGGGGGCGGCGATCAGCAGATCCGCGGTGAACGGCCCCTGCGCGGTCTCGATCCGCCAGACGCCCTCGGCCTCGTCCCATTCGGCGCTTCTGACCTCGCAATTCAGATGGACGTGGGCACCCACGCCGAATCGCTCGGTGCACTCGCGCAGGTAGCGCTTCAGCTCCGGTTGCAGCGGATAGGTGCGGCTCCAGTCCGCGTTGGGAGCAAAGGAGAACGAGTACAGGTGCGACGGGATGTCGCACTGACAGCCCGGATAGGTGTTGGCCCACCAGGTTCCGCCGACGTCGGCGTCGCGCTCCCACACCACGAAGTCATCGATGCCTTCCTGCTTCAAGCGGATCGCCATGCCGAGGCCACCGAAGCCCGCGCCCACGATGCCGATGCGGGCGTGCCGCGGGTTGGCCCCGTCAATTGCCTCATTGCGCGGGATTGATGTCACAGCCACACGAGAAGCCTAATCTCTCGAGGTACTCTCTTGACCCCCTCGAGGCGATCGTCCGTCCGGTGCAGGGCAAGTTCGCCACTGGGCCATCGTCTTATTGAGTGAGGTCGAGCAGGCGCCCTGACCGCAGCAGGCCTCGGGCGCCTTCGCGGCTGACCGCAGCAGGCCTTGCGTGCCTTCGCGGAAGAGACTAAGTTGGTTGAGCCCAAGGAATCCGCGGAGCAGCCGCGGCGTAGGGGGTGTGGATCTCGCAGATTTGGCGCAGGATGCTTTGGCGAAGCCTCTTTTACGGCTTAGTGGCCACGCTTGCCGTGGCGCTGGCAGCGCCCGCCCAGGGCGCGACCGGCAACGTCGGCGACTCGACCGCCGCGGATTTCAGCGCCGGTAACCCGGGCGCCGACACCTACGTGGCCGAGACCGCCGACGGCGAGGTGCTGCTGAACCCTGCCCTGG
>JBKOZI010000102.1:0-17927 GCA_046725795.1 Actinomycetota bacterium | reverse complement strand
GGAGGAGATCGCCGACATCGTCTCTATGTGGACCGGCATCCCCGTCTTCAAGCTGACCGAGGCCGAGTCCAAGAAGCTGATGCGCATGGAGGACGAGCTCCACAAGCGCGTGATCGGGCAGAACATGGCGATCGAGGCCGTGTCGAAGGCGATCCGGCGCTCGCGCGCGGGCCTCAAGGACCCGAAGCGACCGACCGGCTCGTTCATCTTCCTCGGCCCCTCCGGGGTCGGCAAGACCGAGCTCGCGCGCACGCTCGCCGAGTTCCTGTTCGGCGACGAGGACGCGATGGTCCGGATCGACATGTCCGAGTACATGGAGAAGCACTCCGTGTCACGGCTGGTCGGCTCGCCGCCCGGCTACATCGGCTACGACGAGGGCGGCCAGCTCACCGAGGCCGTGCGGCGCAAGCCGTACTGCGTGCTCCTGCTCGACGAGATCGAAAAGGCGCACCCGGACGTCTTCAACATCCTGCTTCAGATCCTCGAGGACGGGCGGCTCACGGACTCGCAGGGCCGCACGGTCGACTTCCGGCACGCGATCGTGATCATGACCTCGAACATCGGGGCGACCGACATCGCGCGGAACACGCCGCTGGGCTTCGCGGTCTCCGACGAGACGGGCATGCGGTACGAGGACATGAAGAACAAGATCATGGGCGAGCTGAAGAAGGTCTTCCGGCCGGAGTTCCTGAACCGCCTCGACGAAGTGATCGTCTTCCACAAGCTCTCGAAGGACGAGATCAAGCTGATCGTCGAGCTCCTCATGCGCCACCTGCGCGAGTCGATGGCAGAGCGCGAGCTCCAGATCGAGCTCGCCGAGGAGACCAAGGACTTCCTCGTCGAGAAGGGCTGGGACCCGGCGATGGGTGCGCGCCCGCTGCGCCGTGCGATCCAGCGCTTCATCGAGGACCCGCTCGCGGACGAGGTCCTGAAGACGCCGATGACGCCGGGCTCGACCGTGGTCGTGGAACGCGAAGATGCATCGCACGAGAAGGCGAAGGACGACAGCGGCGAGGAGGAGTTGAAGATCACGATCCTCCCGCCGGTCGACAAGGGCCCGGCGGACGAGCCGGTACCTGTGGGCGCCGGCGACAAAGCCCCCGAGCCGTCGGGCGAGCCGGACGAGCCGCAGCCCGAGCAGCCGGCCGAGAGCTAGTCGCCTTTCAGCTCGACCACGTAGACCGTTTCGTCACCCGCCAGCGCGTACGGCTGGTGGGCAACCGCTACGAGGTGCACGTGGCGTTGCCCGGAAACGAGGAGGGCGAGCTGGTCGCCTACGTCGAGCAAAAAACCTTCTCCCTGAAGGAGGACCTGCGCTTCTACGCGGATGACTCCAAGAGCCAGGAGGTGTTCCGCATCAAGGCGCGACAGATGTTCGACCCGACTGCCCGCTACCGGGTTCTGGATCCGGAGGGCAACGAGATCGGCGAGCTTGGCAAGGCCTTCAAACGTTCGCTGGCCCGTTCGACCTGGCGCATCTACACGCCGGACGGCGAGGAGATCGCCTGGGCCACCGAGCGCAGCCTTGTTCGGTCGGTGCTTCGACGAGTGCTCGGCCTGGCCGGTCTGATCCCGATCGTCGGCGACCTGATCGAGCTGATCCCGATCCGGTACCACTTCGACTTCTACGCGGGCGAGCGCCCGATCGGCAGCCTCGAGCGGCTGTTCGGGTTGCGGGACCGCTACCTGCTCGACGTGAGCGGCGACACGGATCGTGTGCTCGACAGGCGGATCGCGATCGGGCTGGCGGTCGCGATGGACGCCCTGCAGGCCCGCTGACTAGGGAAGGCCGACCAGCCTTTCGCTCTGGCGCCAGAGCTCCTCGCCGAGCTCATCGTCCTGCGCCTGCACGCTCGGCGTCGCGAGCCGCGAGTCGGCGAAGTATCCGCCCGAGACGTCCGCCGCCGCGGGCGCGGAGGCGAGGTACACGAGCGTTCTCGCTCCCTTTCGCGGGGAGCCGAAGAAGATGCTCGCGGCGCGCCAGCCGAGCCGGATGGGCAGCGGGGCACCGCGGGCGAGCCCGGTGCGGATTACGCCCGGATGCAGGCAATTCGCGACCACCCCGCTGCCTTCGAGGCGGCGCGCGAGCGCCCGCGTGAACAGGATGTTCGCGAGCTTCGAGGTGCCGTAAGCGGACCACGCCGACCATCGCCGCTCGCCGTTCAGGTCGCCGACGTCGAGCAGCCCGCCGCGGTGTGCGTCGGAGGCGGTCGTGACGACGCGGGCTGGGGCGGAGGCCTCGAGGCGGTCGAGCAGCAGGTTCGTGAGCAGGAACGGAGCGAAGTGATTCACCGCCATCGTGAGCTCCAGGCCGTCCGCCGTCAGCGTGCGGCGCCCCGCGACCAGCCCGGCGTTGTTGACCAGCACGTCGATCCGGTCGTGGCGTTCGAGCAGGAGGTCCGCGACTCTTCGTACCTCGTCGAGCGAAGAGAAGTCGGCCTGGATCGGCTCCGCGCCTATCTTCCGAGCAACGGCAGCCGTACGTCTTGCGTCGCGGCCGATCGGCACCACGGTCGTTCCGCTGTTCACCAGTTCGATTGCCGCCGCCCGGCCGATGCCGGAGCTAGCGCCGGTGACCACGATTGTTCTAGTCGTCGAAGTCCCCTTCGAAGAGCGCGAACACGGCGCCCTGCGGATCGGCGATCACCGTGAACTTTCCGGCGCCGACCTCCATGGTCGGCACCAGCACCCGGCCACCCAGCTTGTCGGCTTGCGCCGCGCTCTCGTCGGAGCTCTGAGCGGCGAAGTAGACGAGCCAGAACGGAGGCGTGCCCGCCTCAGGGGGTGCAAGGGGGCGAATTCCGCCGTTCCTCTGGTCACCGTTGTGGATCATGGAGTACACGACCTGGCCGTCCATCTCGATGTCCTCGTAGGTCCAGCCGAAGAGTTCGGCGTAGAACTGCTTCGCCGTGTCGACGTCAGCTGTCGCGAGCTCGTTCCACGTGAGCGCGCCGGGGACGTTCACGAGGCCCGCGCCGATGTGGCTCTTCGGCTGCCACATCGCGAAGAAAGCTCCCGTCGGGTCGCTCGCGATCGCCATGCGTCCCGCGTCCAGTACGTCGAAAGGCGGCAACACGAGGGCGCCATTCAGCTCGGGGACGCGGGCGGCACGCTCGTCGAGATCGTGGGCGGTGATGTACGAGTTCCAGTGCGGCGGGACTCCCTGCTCACGCTCCTGTTCGCTTTGGCCCGAGATCGCAGCGACGTCCTTGCCGTCGAGGCGGCACATCGTGTAGGTCGCTCCCTCGCCGATCGGGTTGTCCTGGTACTCCCACCCGAAGAGACCCGCGTAGAAGGCCTTTGCGCCTTCCTGATCGGTCGTCGCAAGGTCGACCCAGGAGAAGGTGCCCATCTCGTAACTCGTGCGTTCGCCCATCGGTACCTCCTGCTCGAAGCGGTGCGGGTCTCGGGATGCTAACCAACGGGTTGGGGCTCGGTCGGAGGGTGGAAAACTGCAGACTCGATGCCCGTCCAGTGAGGGTGGCTGACGTTGACCCCGCTCTACGTGGCGAACTGCAGACGGGTCCGAAAGAGACGATCGAATCTGCACGTTTCCACAGTCCCTCACCCCTACCCAGCCGGTTTTAAGGGCCTGGCGGACGCAATTCGCGGAAGGCCGCGTTCTGGCGGCTAAGCGCCCCTGGCGCGGAGCCGCTTGGCGGCCACGGCCGCCTTTTCGAGGCTCGACGCCGGCGCGATGCGCGCGCTGAGGCCGGTGCGCCGGAAGCGCGCGTGCCGGGCGAGTTGGATCGCGAGCGTCGGGCCGGGCCGCGGCGCGGATGACTGGCGCTTGGGGCGAACTATGTGCGCGGTCCCGCGCGCCGGGCCGGCCGGAACGACCACGTACCCGCTCTCCTCGCCGGCGACGTAGAAGTACGCGACGTCGCGTGCCCGGACGCGGCGAGCGCGGACGCCCTTGCCGGCGAGGGTCACGCGCACGCCGTTGACGAGCACCGCGTCGATCTGCGCGCCGCGGCCCCAGGACGGAAACAGCACGTCGACGGTAAGCCGACCCTTTCGTCGCCGCGCGACTTTCCAGCGCGTCTCGATGTAGGACGGCTTGAAGCGGTGGATGGTCTCGACCGCGACCTCAGAAGATTGCGTGCGACCGCGCGCGATCAGCGTCTGGAAGGAACCGCCATAGGGCCGGCGCGGGTAAGGCTTCGCGCGGCGCACCGGCCCGCGCGGCGTCGCCAGCAGCTCGACCGGCGGGTTCGGTGGCGCCTGGTTGCGCGCTCTCTGCGAGAAGAGGACCTCCTTGGCGGAAGCGTTCCTGACGAGCACCCCAAAGCTTGCGAGTAGCCGCCCGCCGACGTTTGCGACGACGCGCTGGTCGCCGTCGTAGAGCCGCGCCAGCTCGATCCCTCCGTACGGGACCGCGTGCTGGTTCACCGCCAGCACGGCCGTGTTGTAGGCGGGCGTGGTGATCGCAAGCCTGCCGATGTCGCCGTCAAAGGAGTACATCGGCGGCGGCTCGTCCGCCCTCAGATCGTCGAGCCCGAGCGCGATCGCGCGGGCGGCATTCGCCTGCATGCGGGCGGCAAAGACCTCGCGGATGCTGAGCCCGAGGGGCTCGACGTTTAGGTGGTAGAGGTTCGCGGGCGCGATGCCGAGGCCGTCGGGTGCCGCGATCGAGAGCCGCTCGTACAGCTGCAACCCCCGGTCGAAGAGGAACTTCGCCCAGGAACCGAGGTCGGAGACGTTGTGAAAGCGCGGCGAGGTGGCGATCGCGAGAAGGCCCTGTTGAGCGAGCGCCCAGGTGCGCCCGGCGTGCCAGCGCTTGAAGCCGTAACCCGTGTCCCAGTTCAGGTAGCCGCCATGGGTCCAGTACCCGTAGACGATGTGCTCGATCCAGGCACGCAGCAACCTCATGTGCTCCGGCGCGAGCGGTTGCATACCGACACGCAGGGCCTGCTCGTAGTGCATGACGAATTGACACGTCTCGCTCGCGTACTCGGCGCTGTCGAGGTTGTACGGGTGCCAGGGTCGAGCATTCGGCAGATAGTGAAAGCGGTATCCCGGACCCAGGTTGGGCGAACCGCGCGGGTTCAGGCGCCGGGGAATTCCCTCGCAGAACCGCTGAACCTGGGCCCGATAGTCGAGGCGGAGCAGCTCCGTGTCACCGGTGACGGTGGCGTTGTGCGCGTACAGGTCGCAGTTCCAGTTGATCTGGTTGAGGCGAACGTTCGGAAACCGGAAGAACGGTCCGTGAGCACAGCGGCTGATCCGGTCGGCGATCAGGTCGATCGTCTCCTGTGGAAGCTTCAGCACGTCGCGAGCCCGCCACGCGTACATCAGTGCCTCGGCGACCTTCGGGTCGATCGACTTGTCCATCGCGGCGTACCGGGTGCCGAGGCTCTCGACCCAGCCGGGCGTGTGGAACTGCGGGTCCGGTTCGGCAGGCTGAGTCAACTCGCTCCATGGGGGCGACTCGCAGAGACGCTGCGCCAGGATCCGCGCGCGGTCGTCCTTGCGGGTCGGCCCCTCGTGACGCGTGAGCGCGGCGATCGCGTGGGTCGTCAGCAGCAGCGAGTTGTGGTAGATCCGCCCGACCGAGCTGTTGCCGGAGCCGTAGAGCTGCTTATCGGCGACCCAGAGCGCATCGAAGTAGGGCTGCAGCCAATCGGCGAAGTCCCAGTAGTCCTGCCGCCGAAGGGGCGGCCGCGGGAGGTTCGCAGGGGTCAGGGCCACGAGCTCCCGGTCGATCCGCGCGGGCGCGGGTGCCGGCAGCCCGACCAGGTTGCCGGCCGCGAGCGCGCCGGTCAGCTGCGCGGAGCGCACGACGAAGCGACGTCTGGTGAGCGGTGTCCGTTTTCCCCTGGGCACTGGCGGCGACCTCTGCTTGCAACACGAAAACGGCCCGATCGGATCGCACCGGGCCGCAGTCAGAGCCTTTAAGAGCCTCTAAGGGTCGCATGTGGGTCGGCGCTCTGCGTCGTGCCGCGGGGCGAATGACGTCGGGCACGGCACTTAATGTCAGTGAGAGATGGCACGGGCACTCACAACCTTCGCCTGCACCTCGTGCGGCCACGAGACACCGAAGTGGATGGGCCGGTGCCCCGGCTGCGGCGAATGGAACTCCTTGCAGGAAGAGCCCATCGTCGGTCAGGCCGACGACGGGGTCAGCTGGAGGGACGGGCGAGCAGCAAGACGGCCGAAGGCGAAGGCTCGCAAGCCGACGCCCCTGGCCGAGATCGAGGCGGTGGCCGTGAACCGCGTCCAGACCGGTAGCGGCGAGCTCGATCGGGTCCTCGGGGGCGGCATCGTGCCCGGCTCGATCGTGCTGATCGGCGGATCTCCAGGGATCGGCAAGAGCACGCTGATGAGCGCGGCGCTCGCCAGCGTGCAGCGTCACGGGCGGAGCACGCTCTACGTGAGCGGCGAGGAGTCGGCGGCACAGGTCAGACTACGGGCGGAGCGCCTCGGGGACGGGGCGCTGGCAGTGCCGATCCTCGCCGAGACGTCGCTGGAGACCGTGCTCGCCACGATCGAGGCCGAGCGGCCGGACGTCTGCGTCGTCGATTCAGTCCAGACTCTCCACTCCAAGACGCTGACCGGTGCGGCGGGCAGTGTCGGGCAGGTGCGGGAGGTCGCCGCGCGGCTCGAACGGCTCGCCCGCCAACGCGGAACAGCCGTGATCCTGGTGGGCCACGTAACCAAGGACGGAACGCTCGCGGGCCCGCGGGTGCTCGAGCACGCGGTCGACTGCGTGCTGCAGTTCGAGGGGGAGCCACAGCGGACCTACCGCACCCTTCGGGCGCTCAAGAACCGCTTCGGCTCCACCAACGAGATCGGCGTGTTCGAGATGCGCTCCGGCGGCCTCACGGAGGTCGCTGATCCCTCGGAGCGCTTCATGCGCGAGGCCGAGCCGGTTCCCGGCTCCTGCCTGCTGTGCTCGATGGAGGGCTCGCGGCCGTTGCTCGTGGAGGTGCAGGCGCTGGTCGCGCCCAGCGACGTCGTTCCGCCCCGCCGGGTCGCCAACGGGGTCGACCGCAACCGGCTGAGCCTGGTGCTCGCGGTGCTGGCTCGGAACGGCGGGCCGTCGGTCGGCTCGGCCGACGTGTTCGTGAGCGTCGCCGGTGGCGTACGGATCGAGGAGCCCGGCGCGGACCTCGCGATCGCGCTCGCCGTCGCCTCGGCCGCGACGGGTGAGCGCATCTCCTCCTCGAGCCTGCCCACTGGCTGCTTCGGGGAGATCGGGCTGACGGGTGAACTGCGATACGTCGCCCATCCCGAGCGGCGGCTGGACGAGGCCGGCAGGTTCGGGCTCGAGCGTGTACTGGCGCCCGCGCGGAGCTTCGACGACGGGGTGCCGGTCGGCGCAATCGCGGCCTCGACCGTGCGTGAGGCGCTCGCGATCGCATTCGAGGAGCGCGTCCTGGCGAGCCGCGCTGCCTAGCCAAGCGCATCGGGCTCTTTTAACCGCTCAGTAGCACGAATCCACGGCTGACGCGCCGTCACGGCCCGCCGGCGGGGCCGTGCCGACCAAACGCTATTAGCGCGTTTCTGCCATCATCGTCCACTATGCCGCGAGTAGGGGAAGACCTGATAGAGGAGCTTCACTCTCGTCAGGAACCCCGACTCCTAAGGGCACTGGAGATGGTCGCGCCTGGAACGGCGCTGCGCGAGGGCATCGACAACTGCGTCCTCGCCCGCACCGGCGCCCTCATCGTGATCGGAGACGAGGATGGCCTGGCGCCGCTCCTTTCGGGCGGGATCAAGCTGGATATCGAGTACTCGCCCGCGATCCTGTACCAGCTCGCGAAGATGGACGGGGCGATCGCTCTCTCCCAGAACGCGACCAAGATCATGTGGGCCAACGTCCAGCTCACGCCCGATCCCACGATCCTCTCGCGGGAGACCGGCACGCGCCACCGCACCGCCGAGCGTGTCTCGAAGCAGACCGACGGACTCGTAATCTCGATCTCCGAGCGCCGCGAGGTCGTGACGCTCTTCACCGACGGAGCGAAGTACGTGCTCCAGGAGATCCCGGCTGTGCTGGCCCGGGCGAATCAGGCACTTGCCACGCTCGACAAGTACCGGGCACGCTTCGACCAGGTCTCGATGCGCCTCACGGCGCTCGAGTTCGAGGGCGGCGTGACCCTCCACGACTCGCTCACGGTGCTCCAGCGCTCGGAGATGGTGACCCGCATGGCGGTCGAGATCGAGCGCTACATCGTCGAGCTCGGCGCCGAGGGGCGCCTGATCGAGATGCAGCTCGAGGAGATGCTGACCGGCGTCGCGGCCGACCGGTCCGCGCTCGTGCGTGACTACATCGTCGACTACGACGAGGAGAGCTTCACCGGAGTCATGGAGACGCTTCCGCGCCTCCCGAACCAGGATCTGCTGGATTTCGGACGGCTCGGAGAGCTCCTCGGCTACGATCGCAAGCTGAACACCCTCGACTTCCCGGTGACCCCCCGCGGCTACCGGATTCTCGGCCGGATCCCGCGCCTGCCCGAGACGATCGTGCAGAACGTCGTACAGGAGTTCGGCACTTTCGACGTGATGCTTTCCGCCACGGCCGGCGAGCTCGAGGGCGTCGAGGGCGTCGGCGAGGTCCGCGCGAAGGAGATTCGCGAAGGCCTACGGCGGCTGCAGGAGATCAACCTCGTCGACCGCTACCTCCAGACGTAGTCCCGCAGGCAAGATCCGCCAGCAACAAGAAGCAACGAAACACCAACCCAGAGGAGGCCCACAATTCAGCAGACAACGCCACTCGAAGCGGAGGCCGTCGTAGAAGCCACCGCGACCATCAAGATCACCTACAAGGTAGGCGACAAGGTGGTCTATCCCCATCACGGCGCCGGCAAGGTGCTAAAGAAGGAGAAGAAGGAGATGCTGGGGGAGACACGCGAGTACCTCACCATCAAGATCCTTCACAACGACATGACCGTGATGGTGCCGAGTGACAGCGCGGGGCGGGCAGGCCTGCGGCGCGTAATCGGCGAGGACGACGTGGCACGTGTGCTCGCCGTCCTGCGGGACGACATCAGTCAGATGCCGAAGAACTGGAACCGCCGCTTCAAGCACAACCGCGACAAGATGAAAACAGGCGATGTTTTTGAACTGGCGGAAGTGGTTCGCAACCTCGCGATCCGAGACTTCCAGAAGGGCCTTTCGACCGGCGAGAAGCAGATGTTCACGCGGGCCAAGAAGATCCTCTCGTCCGAGCTCATGTACGCGCTCGACATGGACGAGAAGGAGGCGGAGGAGTACCTCGACGACCTCCTCGAGGAGAGCAACACCGGGCGCACTGCCGCGACGAAGTAGCAACTTGGTGGTCTGCCTCGGAACGTCCGCCAGCATACGGCGAGGCTCCGGGGCAGGCAGGCAGGGACGCAAGGAGCCCGTGTACTGGGACGTGGGCGACCGAGGACGCGGGGGGGCAGGCCACTAGATGGCGACCGCGGTCGTGGCCGCAGGCGGCACCGGCGAACGGCTCGGCGCCGGCACGCCCAAGGCGCTCGTGCCGCTGGCGGGCAGACCGATGATCGCGTGGTGCCTTACGGCGCTCGAGGCCACCGAGCGCGTCCTGCGCGCGGTGATCGCCGCTCCTCCCGGCCACGAGGACGAGGTCGCAGCGATTGCGCACGACGCAGCGACGCGGCTGCCGGTCACGGTGGTAGCCGGCGGAGGCACCCGTTCGGAGTCGGTGGCGAACGCGATCGCCAGTCTCGAAGACTCCTCCGAGCTCGTGATCCACGATGCCGCGCGTCCGCTTGCGACGCCCGAGCTGTTCGACCGGTGCGTAGAGCGGCTTCGGCACTGGCAGTGCGAGGGCGTCGTGGCGGCTGCCCGCGCTGTCGACACGATCAAGGAGGCCGACGCCGGCGGCCGCGTGATCGCGACGCTCGGACGCGGCACGCTGTGGGTCGTGCAGACGCCGCAGGTCTTCCAGGCGCCTGCGCTGGAGAGAGCGCTCGCGCAGGGAGACCTCGCGCGTGCCACCGACGACGCGCAGCTGGTGGAGGCCGTCGGCGGCGACATCCGCGTGGTCGAGGCGCCCCGGCACAATCTCAAGGTCACGAACGAGCAGGACCTTCGGATCGCCGAGCTCTTGCTTGCCGGCCGCTCGTGACGCTTACCGACTACCACGTTCACCTGCGGCCGGACGAGACGGGGACCGAGGCTTCCGCCTACTTCACGGAGCGCAATCTCGCCCGCTACGTCGAGCGGGCAAGTGAGCAGGGCATCGAGGAGCTCGGGTTCTCGGAGCACGTCTACCGGTTCCGCGAAGCGCTCGCGGTCTGGCGCCATCCGTTCTGGGTGGAGCAGGCGGTCGACCGGCTGGACGACTACGTCGAGTTCCTGCTTTCGATGCGAGACGCCGGCTATCCGGTCAAGGTCGGTCTCGAGGTCGACTACGTGCGGGGCCGGGAGAGCGAGCTCGCCGCGCTCCTGGAAGGGCGGCCGTTCGACTACGTGATCGGGTCCGTGCATTTCATCGCGGACCGTGCGGTCGACCACGAGGGCTACGACGCGTGGCGCGAGTCGGCGCCCGAAGAGGTCTGGCGGGCATACTTCGAGAGCGTCGCTGAGGCTGCGGCGAGCGGCCTATTCGATGTGCTCGCACACCTCGACCTAGTAAAAGTCTGGGGCGCAGGAAGACCGGCCCCCCCTGATCCCTTGGCGATCTATTACGAACCGGCCGTGGATGCGATTCGCGGAGCCGATGTCGCGGTCGAGGTCTCGACTTCCGGCCTCCGAAAGCCGGTCGGTGAGATGTACCCGTCCCCGGAGCTGCTTCGAATGTGCCTGGAGGCCGGCAGGCCGGTCGCGCTCTCCTCGGATGCGCATCTCCCGGAGCACGTGGGTTTCGCGTACGACCGCGCAGTCGAGGCGCTACGGGCGGAAGGCGTGGAGGAGCTAGCGGTGTTCGAAGGGCGCGCGCGCACCATGGAGTCACTCGGATGAGCGCGCAGCGGGTGGGCCTCGGCTACGACACGCATCGCACGAGCGCCGTGCGGACGCTCGTGCTCGGCGGGGTCGAGTTGCCCGGCGTGCCCGGGCTGCAGGGCTTCTCGGACTCGGACGTGCTGGCGCACGCCGTGATCGACGCGGTGCTCGGGGCGGCTGCGCTGGGCGACATCGGACGCCATTTCCCGGACACCGACCCTCGATATGAGGGCGCCGACAGCATCGAGTTGCTTCGGGAGGCGGTGGCCCTTACGGCGGCCGCGGGCTGGCGCGTGGTGAACGTGGACACGACGGTGGTCTGCGAGGAGCCGCGGATCGCCCCGCATGCCGCCGAGATGGAAGAACGCCTGGCCGGGGCGCTGGGCGTGGAGCCGGCCTGCGTGAGCGTGAAGGGGACGACGAACGAGGGCATGGGCTTCATCGGGCGGGGCGAGGGCATGGCGGCACTCGCGGTCGCGATGCTCGAGCGCGCATGAGCGCGTTCGGCGCCTCGCCCGGCGCGCGACCCGTCGTCGTGTCGTGCGGCTCGACCGCGATCGGCAGGCATCCGGGGCGATCGCCCTCCGAGCTGGGGCTCGAGGCGCTCGGCCGTGCCCTAGCGCGCATCTCCCTCGACGCACGCGAGCTCGAAGGGCTCTTCGTGGTGCCGCACGGCTACGTGCGCGCGCAGGCGCCGATCAGGCCGCAGCGCGTCGCCGAGGAGCTCGGCCTGCGGCTGCGGGCCCTCGTCGAGGTGGAGTGCGGCGGCGCATCCTCGTTGCTCGCGTTCAAGGCTGCCTGCCAGGAGATCGCGACCGGGCGCCTAGAGGTTGCGGCCGTGATCGGTGCCCAGGCCGAGCGTGACCTTTTTGCGGACGGCATGGACGAGGGCGACGTCGACCGGATCCGGTTGCTCGCGAGCATGGTCGGTCCCTACGTCGCGCCCTACGGCGTGTTCACCGCGGTTGCCTGCTACGCGCTCACCGCGCAGCGGTATATGCACGAGCACGATGTCGAGCCGGCCGCGGTCGCCCAGCTTCCGGTCCGATTGCGGGCGCATGCGGCTCTGAATCCGCGCGCGGAGCACCGCGACGCGATCACGGTCGAGGACGTGCTCGCCTCACGCCTCGTATGCCCGCCGATCCACAAGCTGGAGGCACCGCCCTGGTCGGATGGCGCCGCGTGCGCGATCGTCGCATCGGAAGCGTGGGCCCGCCGCCGCGCGCTCGATGCGGTCGTTCTGACGGGGTGGGGCGAGGCGCACGACAGGTCGAACTTCGTCGCGTTCGAGCCCGGCCTCACGAACATGCCCTGGATGCGCGAGGCCGTCGACGAGGCTCTCGCGCGCGCCGAGCGGACACTCGAGGACGTCTCGGTGGCGGAGATCTACGGTGCGTTCGCCACCTCGGAGCTCCTCACGTACGAGCAGATGGGCATGTTCGAGCCGGGCGAGGCGCCCGCCGCCGTCGCCCGAGGGGAGACGTCCCTCGGTGGCCGTCTGCCCGTGAACACCTCCGGCGGTCGGCTGTCATTGGGCCATCCGCCGCAGGCGACGCCGCTGCTGGAGCTCGAGGAGGTGTACGAGCAGCTCACCGGGAAGGCCGGGGAGCGACAGGTGCGGGACGCCTCGGTCGGCCTCGTGCAGGCCGAGCACGGCGTCATGAACGGCTCGGTCGTGGCGATCCTCGAGGTGTGAGACAGGGCGGTTTCGCTGCTCAAGCATGTCCTGAGAGACATGGGCCCGGCGGCCCGGGAGTTCTACCGGCGCCTCGCCGAGGGCAGCCTGGCCACGACCTGGTGCGCCAGGTGCGAGCGACCGCTGTTCCCGCCCTGCGAGCGGTGTACGGATTGCGGGGGCGAGCTCGAATGGCGAGAGCTGCCGGGCCGCGGCTCGGTCTACGCGTTCACGCAACAGGAGCGCGGCCTGCGCTTCACCGCCCCGGACGTGATCGGGATCGTCGAGCTCGAGCACGGCGTCCGCGTCTTCGGCGTCTTCGAGGAGCGATTCGAGCGCCTCGCGATCGGTGCGGCGATCGAAATCGTCCTGCGCCCGGACGACGCCGGTCTGACGCTGCTTGTGTTTAGGCTCACTCAGCTATGAGCAACGGCCGGATCACCCTGCACGACTCACTGACGAACGAGCTTCGCGAGCTCGAGCCACGCGAGCCCGGCATGGTCGGGATCTACGTGTGCGGGCCAACCGTCTACTCGCGGATCCACGTCGGCAACGCGCGTCCGTACGTCGTCTTCGCCCTGTTCGAGCGCTTCCTCCGCCACGAGGGCTATGAGGTCACGCTGGTCGAGAACGTCACCGACATAAACGACAAGATCTACGTCGCGGCCCGCGAGAGGGGGGTCCCGTCCGAAGAGCTCGCGCGCGAGATGACGGCCCACTACACGGCCGACACCGACCGCCTCCGGTTGGGCCGGCCGGACCGCGAGCCGCTCGCGAGCGAAACCCTGGGACAGATCATCGATCTGATCGAGAGCCTGATCGCGCGCGGGCACGCATATCGGAGCGACGGCGACGTGTACTTCAGCGTGCGCAGCTTCGAGGACTACGGCAAGCTCTCGAACCGCCGCCTCGAGGACCTCGCGCCCGGGGAGCAGGGCGAGCCGGACGAGGACACCGCGCTCAAGCGGGATCCGGTCGACTTCGCGCTGTGGAAGGCCCACAAGCCCGACGAGGACACCTGGTGGGACTCTCCGTGGGGGAGGGGGCGGCCCGGTTGGCACATCGAGTGCTCGGCGATGGCCGAAACGATTCTCGGGCTGGATTTCGACGTCCACGGCGGAGGTTCCGACCTCCTCTTCCCGCACCACGAGAACGAGATCGCCCAGACGGAGGCGGGGCGCGGGAAGCCGCTCGCGCGGCTCTGGATGCACAACGGCATGGTGCGCTTCGAGGAAGAGAAGATGGCGAAGTCGGTCGGCAACGTCACGCTGCTCGGCGACGCCCTCGACCGGCACGGCCGGGACGCGCTCGTCATGTACTTCCTGCGCGGCCACTACCGGCAGCCGCTCCAGTACTCGGACGAGCTCGTCGACGAAGCGGGGCGGGCGGTCGAGCGGATCGGGAACTTCTGCCGCCTGATCCGCAAGACGTCGGCGCCGGGCACGAGCGCCACGGTCGCCGAACACCGCGACGCCTTCTTCGATGCTCTGCGAAACGACTTCAACACGCCGCGAGCGCTGGCGGCGCTGTTCGAGCTGGTCAACGACGTCAACCGGGACGGATTGACGGCGGACGTCGAGCCGGCGCTGGCGGAGATGCTCGAGGTGCTCGGCCTCGAGCACCTGCTCGAGCCGGAGGAGACGGTGGATGCAGAGGCCCTCCGGCTCGCGGCCGAGCGCGACGAAGCGCGGGACGCGAGGGACTTCGAGCGTGCGGATCGCGTCCGGGAGGAGCTTCGGGACCGTGGCTACGAGGTGCGCGACACGCCCGAGGGACCAGAGCTCGTGCCGATCCGCGACGGCGGGTGACGCCCCAGTTCATCTACGGCCGTAATGCGGTGAGCGAGGCAAAGCGCGGCCGAAGACGAGTCCTGCGGGTATGGACCCAGGACGACGTCTCGCGGGAGGAGCTCGAGCGGCTCTGCGGGTCGCCAGATCACCAGGGCTTTGTCGCCGAGGTCGAGCCCTATCCCTACGTCGAGCATGCCGACCTGCTCGTGCCCGAAGACGCGGTCGTCGTCGCGCTCGACCAGGTGCAGGACCCCCAGAACCTCGGTGCGATCTGCCGGAGCGCCGAAGGCGCCGGCGTCACCGGCGTGGTCGTCCCCGAACACGGCGCCGCTCACATCACGCCCGCGGTCTGCCGGGCGTCGGCCGGCGCGGTCGAGCACCTCGCGATCGCGCGGGTCCGCAACCTCGCCGACTTCCTGGCGGCGGCCAAGCGCGACGGCGCCTGGGTGTACGGGGCCGAGGCGCAGGCCGACACGCGCTACTGGGAGCCGGAATACAGCGGGCGGGTCGTGATCGTGCTCGGATCGGAGGGGAAGGGCCTGCGCCCGCGCGTGCGGTCGGCCTGCGACGCCCTCATCCGCCTGCCGCTGAACGGCCGACTGGCGTCGCTCAACGTGGCCGCAACCGCCACGGTGCTGCTGTACGAGATCGTTCGGCAGCGAACCATGACTTGACAAACGTCTCGGCCGCCCTAGAATCCGCGCAATCTAAAGTTGTACTTGAGGTTGACCCTCATCGAGGGTCGAGGGTCGCCTCGAGGTTCCCGTCAAGGGGCGCCAGGGGAGGTAAGTGCGCCACCGCCCATTTCTGCTGGCCGCATGGCCGCAGGAGGGAGGAGGTTGCAGTGGCCGTACCTACCCCTAGCAGGCAGCCGCGAACGCCCGCCGCTCCCGGCATCCATCCGGCAGGCTCCCGCCGTCTCATGCGCCGAGTCTCCGGCCCCGCCAGCGCCGCGGCTTCGATCCGGCCGGCGCAGCGCGGCAGCGGCCAGCCCGACGACGAGTACCTCGTCGCGCTCGCGAAGCAGGGCGTAGCCGAGGCGACCGACCGCATGGTCCGCCGTTACTACGGCTTCGTCCGGCTGAAGGCCTCGTCGTACTTCCTGATCGGGGGCGACTCCGACGACCTGATCCAGGAAGGCCTCGTGGGCCTCTACAAGGCGATCCGCGACTATCGGTCCGATCGCGAGTCGAGCTTCCGCAACTTTGCGGAGCTTTGCATCACGCGTCAGATCATCACCGCTGTGAAGACTGCTACGCGGAACAAGCACACGCCGCTCAACTCCTACGTCTCGTTCAGCCAGACGCCGGCCGCGAACGGCGAGGAAGGCGAGCCCACGATGGCCGACATCCTCCCGGGCGCGACGGTCCACGACCCGGTGAACCAGGTGATCTCGAGCGAGGAGATCCAGAGCCTCGTTTCCTGCATCACGAGCGTCCTCAGCGAGCTCGAGAGCCGCGTGCTCTCGCTGTACCTCGACGGCCGCTCGTACGAGGAGGTGGCCGAGCTGCTCACGTGCGACACCAAGACCGTCGACAACGCGCTGCAGCGCGTCAAGCGGAAGGTCGGGACGCACCTGGACTCGCGCGCAGTCCCGGAGTAGCGAAGAGCAGGACGACTAGACCCGCTCGGGGCGGCGGGCGTAGGCGGGGGCCGGGCGCTGCATGGGCTCGGTCACTTCCTGCGGGCACGGCGCAACCTTGCAGTCGCCGCCGCCCACGACGGGGCCGCGCCTCGGCCAGGGCGGCGTCGGAGGCTTGCGGCGCGGGCCACGGTCCTCGTCGGCCTTGTCCTCGTCGGGCTCCGGGACCTCCTTGATCGCGTACCAGATCAGCCAGAGGGCAGCGATCATCGGGATCTTGAGGATCACGATCATGAAGAAAAGGGTCCAGCCCACGTCGCTCTTCTCCCGCTGCGGCGAACTACCGAACGGCCCAGTCTAATCCATCGAATCTCGGTTTCCGAACGTCTCGACGATCGCGTCGTGGTACTCGCGAATCCGCCCCGCATCGGTCGCCACGACGGGCGCGCCGAGCAGCAGCCGGTCGACGCTCGCGGCCCGCTCTTTTACCCGGTCTCGACATTCCTGCGGGGTGCCCGCGACCGCCATCGCGTCGAGCATCTCGTCGCTCACGAGCGCCGTCATCCCCGCCAGGTCGAAGCTCCGCCACAGCTCACGGATCCGGTCCGCCGTCTCGGTGAAGCGGTGGAGATCCAGGATCCGGTCGTAGGTGCGTACGGTCGCGTGGAAGGCGATCTGGCGCTTCGCGTCTTCGCGCGCCTGCGCGTCGTCATCCGCCACCGCGATCAGAAGCCAATCGGCGATCGCCACCTTGGCCGGCGACCTTCCCTCGGCCTCCGCGCCCGCGGCGATCGCCGGGCGCATCACCTCGTCGATGTAGCGCACTGTCGCCATCGGATGGGATACGACCCCGTCCGCGATCGCGCCGGCCGTGCGGGCCATGCCCTCGTTCACGGCCGCCAGGTAGACCGGGACCGCGGGACGCACCTGGCCCGCGCGTCCGTACGGTCGCACGCGTAACCGGACGAGCTCGCCCTCGTACTCCACCGCGCCGGCCTCCGCCGAAGCCCACACCGCCCGGATCGCCTCGACCGTTTCGCGCAGCCGGCGTGCCGGGCGGTCGCCCGGGGCGCCGAGCCAGTCCGTGCGCATCCGCCGCGTTCCGGTCCCGAGCCCGAGCACGAAGCGCCCGCCCGATAGCTCGTCGAGGTCGAGCGCGGTCACCGCCGTCAGCAGCGGCGAGCGTGCGAACGCCCACGAGATCGCGGTGCCCAGCTCTACCGATTCGGTTTGGAGTGCCGCGCCCGCGAGCGCGAGCGGCCCGGAATGGTTGTGGAACTCCGGCGCCCAGACCGAGTCGAAACCAGCCGCCTCGGCGCGGCCGGCGAGCTCGACGTTCTCGCGCTGTGTGGGCAGCTCGAGCAGTAGCCCCAGCCTCGAGTTCTCCTTCGACCGGCCGACCCCGGCATCCATCAAGTCTCCCTATGCTCGGCGGCGTGGAGGCGAGAACGTTAGAGGAGTTGCCCGCGTGGGCGAAAGAGTTGCTCGCGCAGGGCCGTGTCGCCCATCTCGGCCTACTCGACCCGGCAGACAGGCCACGGGTCCTGCCGGTCACGTATGCCCTGTACGAGGGTGCGATCTGGAGCGCGGTCGATCGCAAGCCGAAGCGGACCGGGGAGCCCGCGCGTGTTCGGTTCCTCCGCCGCCGGCCCGACGCGACGCTGACCGTGGACCGCTACTCCGACGACTGGCGCGAGCTGGCCTGGGTCCAGGTGCTGGGCCACGTCGAGCTCCTCGACGCCGCCCGCGCGCAGCCCGCGCTCACGGCCCTGGTCGCAAAATACGCGCCGTACCGCGAGGAGCCGCCCCCGGGGCCGGTCCTGCGTCTTGTGCCCGAGCGTCTCCTGTGGTGGAGCGCGACGCCCCTATAGGCTTGCGGCCGTGCGGATTGCCGTCTCGCTCCCGAACGTAGGGCTCGATCACGGCAAGGAGATGCTCCTGCCGATCGCCCAAACGGCCGAACGGCTCGGCTTCGACTCCG
>JBKOZI010000101.1:0-12039 GCA_046725795.1 Actinomycetota bacterium | reverse complement strand
GCCTCGAACCATCGCACGTCTTCCGCGCGCCCATAACGGGGGATCACCGCGAAGCGGCTCGGCATCTGGCGGTCGAAGAACAGCTTGAAGCGCCCCGCGCGCGCGGCTCCCGGATCGTTCACGAGCGGCAGGTCCATCAGGATCGAGTAGCGCTCGGTGATCGCCATGTCGTGGGGAAGCCTGGGCCCGGGAAGATCGATGCCCACGAAGTGGCGCACGACTCCGTTGGGCGCGATCACGCCGTAGCGCATGTACGGCGGCTTCATACCGAAGTCGAAGAAGCAAAGCTCACCGGTCTGCTGATCGGCTTTCGCATGCGCGGAAACCTCGCAGCGAAGGGTGCCGTCGAAGTCCTCGGCGCCGAGCGTCTCGAGCGTGGTCGGGTCGAGCGCATAGGGCTTGCCCGACCGGTACCAGAGCGCCAGCAGCCGCTCGTTGTGAAACACGAGCGAGGTGTTCGCCGTGTTCTTCTCGGGCTCCCCGGGGGGATTCTCCTCGAACGGCTCGATGATGCCGCGCCAGAGCGGCTTACGGGCTTCCCGCTCGCGCGCAAAACCGTCCGTGCGGATCCAGCGGTTTCGATAGCTCGCACTGCCGTCGGCGAAGTGCACCGCGTGGACCATGCCGTCCCCGTCGAACCAGTGGTAGCGGCCGCGCGGCTCGAATTGAGGGTTCGGCCCGTTGCGAACATAGACGCCGTTCAGGTCGTCCGGGATCTCGCCGACGACATCGAGGTCGCAGATCGTGACCTCGTCGTGCGTGGGCGTGTACGGACCCGTGAGGTAGGGGTTCTCGCCGGTCTCGATCGCCGTCGCGAGGTCGATGCGGTCGAGGTGCAGGCTCACCGCCGGTCACACTACCCGGAGCCGACCACGAAGTCGAACGTCGCGCGCCAGGCGTGCGAATCGCTGCGCAGCGCGATCACCGTCTTCGGGTCGAAGATCCCGTCCGACTGGTTCGCCGACTCGGACGGGAAGTAGAGCTGTGTCGTGAGCGTGCCGCCGCCTGGCTCGCCCACCTTGACGTGGATGTGCCGCGTCCGGCCCTCGTACAGGCCGGGCACGATCGTCTCCAGTCTGTAGGCGCCGCGACCGTCGGTGAGCAGATAGCCCCGCAGGCGGTATCCGTCGTCGTCGTAGGCGCCACGCGCATCCGCCTGCCAGAAGTCGACACGGGTGCGTGCCACGGGACGGCAGGCGCGCGTTAGGACGCGGCCGCGGATAACGAGCCGCTGGCCCTCGAGGCCGTGCTCCAGCAGCGACCTTCGTCGTGGCGCGCCGGGCTTGTAGTAGGGACCCTCGGTCTGGGGCGGCGTCGCCGTTGCCGGCTCTCGGCAAGCCGGCTCGGGTGGAAAGCCGCCCCGAGTGGAGCTCGACTGTGGCGACGCGTCGCTCTCAGACGTTGTGTCCTGCCCGGGTTTGCTGTCCTCGCCGCAGGCGGACACACCGAACGCCAACGCGGCAACGAGGGCGAGGGCTCTCGGGGCAACTCCGATCCGCCGATCTTCGCACGGCTACCGCCCGGCTGGTATCACTCGACCATCCGCGGGACCCGTAAAGCGATCGTCACGGCCGCGATCAGCCTCGTCGCGCTTGCACCGCTCGTCTGGGCGCCGGGCGTGGCAGCCCGCGCCTCGAAGGAGGCCTACCGAGGCGCCGGCGCCTGGATCGACATCTGGGACGGACAGGTTCTGGCCGACCCGGTGGGGACGGTCGATGGCCTCTCTCTGAACGGCGTCCGCACGATCTACGTCGAAACCGCCAACTACAGAACCCCGCGCTCTACCAGCATCGCGGACCCGGTGGCGCGCGCGGCGTTGATCGACGCCGCGCACGCGAACGGGATGCGAGTGGTTGCCTGGTACCTGCCCGGCTTCAAGGACCTCCGGCGAGATCTTCAGCGCAGCCTCGACGCGATCCGGTTCACGACCGTCGCCGGCGGCCATATCGATTCATTTGCGCTCGACATCGAAGCCAGCGTGGTCCGCTCGATCGCGACCCGTAACCGGCGCGCGTTGAAGCTTTCCAAGCGGATCCGCTCAGCGGTCGGCCGGCAGTACCCGCTCGGGGCGATAGTTCCGGACCAGCGCTCGACGTCCGTCTCGCTGCCGAGCGTGTGGCCGCGTTTCCCGTATCGCCGCTTGCGCCGCTACTACGACGTCTTCCTGCCCATGAGCTATTCGACGCACCGAGGCAAGGGCTCGGGCTTCGTCTACACCTACACCCGCGCGAACGTCCAGTATCTGCGCCTGGCGACGGGTGATCCGGCGTTGGCCGTTCATGTGATCGGCGGTCTCGCGAACAAGCTCAGCACCGCGGAGGACGAAGCCGTCGTGCAGGCGGCGCTCGACGAGGGCACGCTCGGGGCTTCCTTCTACAAGCTGCGCCTGAGCAGCGCGGGCGAGTGGCAGGCGCTCAGCGACGGGTTTTCGCCATAGCAGCCTTCAGTGCCCGGATCCGCTCCGCCGCGGCGACGTTCCGGCGGACGTCGAGCAGGTTCGCCCGGGCGGCCGAGACGAGCCTGCGATACGCCCCCGCCGACGCCCGCTCGGTGCCAAGCAGCAGCATGTCGATGCCGGCGTTGGCGACCCGGAGATACCGGCTCCCGACGCGTGTGACTGCAGGCGAGCCGAGCGCGTCCGAAATCGTCACGCCGCTGAACCCCGCAACCTCCCGAAGCTCCCTCTCGACGATTCGCCGCGACATGCACGCCGGGAGGCCGCTCGGGTCGAGCGCGTCGTAGGCCGCGTTCGAAACCATGACGACCGGCGTGCCGCGGTCGATCATCGCCTCGAATGGCGCGTAATCGGCGCGAAGGGCCGACAGTGGTCTTGTGATGCGCACGCGTGCGAAGTCGGTGTTCGCGCGCGCGTAGCCGAGCCCCGGGAAGTGCTTCGCGGTAGCGGCGACCCCGGCGCCACCGAGTCCCTCCGCGAACGCTGCCGCGGCAGCGGCGACACGCCCGGCACGGCGGCCGAAGGCGCGCGTGCCGAGGAAGTGTGGGGTTAGGTGCGGCACGTCTCCAACCGGTGCCAGATCGACGTTGATCCCGAGCTGCAGAAGCATCGCGCCAGTGTTTCGACCCTCGCGTCCTGCCACCGCCGGGTCGCGTCCCATGCGGCGGGCCGAGAACGCCGGCGGAAGCGAGGAAAAGCGCTTGACCGTTCCGCCCTCCTGATCGGTCATCATCAGCAGCGGCGGCCGCCCGCCGCGGCGAGCTGCCCGCTGTAACGCGGCGATCGCGTCCCGCACCTGCCCTTCCGAGGAGACGTTCCAGCCGAAGAGAATCACGCCGCCGACCTCGCCTCGCCGGACACGTCGAAGGAGCCTTGCGGAGGGTTTTCGGCCCGCCATGCCGGTGACGATCCGCTGCCCGACGTCGACCGCGGATGCGCGCTTCTCCGGGTCGGCCCTGTCGCTCCCCGATTCGGGAAATGCCGACAGCATCGCCGCCAGTGCCGCTGTGATGAGGGTCACGCGCATAGCGGCACGGATGCTGGCAGGCCGGCCGGGGAAGTGCTCACCCGGCGATTGTTTCCCGAGTACGATCAGCGGTGGTCCCAGTGTTACGCGAAACCCCAGAGACAACCCCCCCGTCGGCAGCGGCGAACCGGCCGGCGATCGTCGCCGTCGACAGCGACACGGATGCTCTCGAGATGATCGAGCGAGAACTCGAGCGCCGTTACGCGCAGGACTACCGGATCGTTTGCAAGCGCTCCACGACCGCCGCGCTGGCCGCGCTCAAGACGATGCGCGATGCCGGGCAAGCGGTGGCCCTCGTGCTCGCCGAGCAATGGATGCATGATCTTTCGGGCGGCGAGTTCCTGGATCGAACTCGGAACGACCACCCGGACGCCAAGCGCGCGCTGCTGATGAAGTGGGGCGCCTGGGGCGACCGGCCGACAGCGGACGCGGTGCTTCGCGCGATGGCGCTCGGCCACATCGACTACTACGTGCTGAAGCCGTGGCGTCGGGGAGACGAGCTGTTCCACAGGACGATCTCCGAGTTCCTCCACGAATGGGCACGCCTGAACCGGCAGGACTCGAAGGAGATCCGGATCGTCGCCAACCAATGGTCACGCAAGGCACACGCGATCAGAGCCCAGTTTGGGCGCAGCGGCGTTCCGTACGCCTTCTACACCACGGACTGCGAGGAAGGACGCCGCCTGCTGGGGAAGGCTCGAGAGAGGATCGACGACAAGGGAAAGCAGGATCTACTGGAACGGGCCCAGGCACCGGAGACGGACGTCGCCGTTGTTTGGCTGCTGGACGAGGTGCTCGTCAACCCCACCACCGAGGAGCTCACCGAGGCGTACGGGGTCTCCACACGCGTGGAGGAAGACGGCGACTACGACGTAATCGTCGTCGGCGCCGGTCCGGCGGGATTGGCTGCCTCCGTCTCCGCCTCCTCGGAGGGGCTCCGCACGCTCACAATCGAGCGGGGTTCGATCGGTGGCCAGGCCGGCTCGAGCTCTCTGATCCGAAACTACCTCGGCTTCTCGCGAGGGGTGAGCGGCGCCGAGCTCGTCCAGCGCGCCTACCAGCAGGCGTGGGTGTTCGGAACCAAGTTCGTCCTCACCCAAGCGGTCAAGGAGCTCCGCACGGAAGGGAACCGCCACGTCCTGTCGCTCGCGGACGGCTCGGAGGCCAGAGCCCCTGCGGTGATCCTGGCGACCGGCGTCTCCTACAGGAGGCTCGGAATCAGCTCGCTCGAAGACCTCCGTGGGAAAGGCGTCTTCTATGGGGCCTCCGTTTCCGAGAGCCACGCGCTCGCACGTGAAGACGTGTACATCATCGGCGGGGGGAACTCCGCCGGCCAGGCCGCCATGCACCTCTCCAGGCATGCGCGCAGCGTCAACATCCTGGTCCGTGCCGGCTCGCTGGCGGAAAGCATGTCCCAGTACCTCCGCGATCAGATCGAAGAGGTCCACAACATCCACATCAAGTGCCGGATGGAGGTCGTGGACGGCGAGGGCGATACGCGGCTTCGGCGCCTGACGATTCGTGACCGGAACTCGGGCGAGGCTCGGACCGTGCCCGCGGCCGCGCTGTTCGTGATGATCGGTGCGCGGCCGCGCACCGATTGGCTTCCGGACACGATCGAATGCGACCAGTGGGGCTACGTCATGACCGGACCCGATGCGATCGACGCGAAGGCGGCGCGGGGGCTGCACCCGCCGCCGGGCCGCGAGTTCCAGCCGTTCGAGACCTGCGTCCGGGGCGTTTTCGCGGTCGGTGACCTGCGGCACGGCGCGCTCAAGCGGGTCGCATCCGCGGTCGGCGAAGGGTCCGCCGTCGTCCGCCAGGTGCTGGAGTACCTGGAGGCCGAGTCCAGGGGCGTCACGCGCGAGGCCGAAGGCGCCGCGCTCTAGTACTACTAGCCTTACTAGCCTTCTCCGAGGCGTACCTTGCGAGACTTCCGCGCGGCCTCGAAGGACGCGTAAAAGCGGTCGACCGACAGGCCGAAGCTGCGGGCGAATGCGCCGCGCCACGGGCGCCCGGCGCCGACCTGCTCGCAGAAGCGCCCCAGCGCCCGCTCGGGGTGGCGTGCCGACACCGCCCGAGCGGCGACTGCCCTCGCGAGCAGGCGCCTGACCGCCATGTGCCACAGCGCGTACTCCGGGTCGCGCCCGCCTTCCGTCTCGTAGCGGTGAAGCGGCTCGAGGTTGGAGTCGAAGGCGCCCTCGCTGCGGATCTCGCGTGCGATGTGGTCCGCTGTCGTGCGGTGCGCGGCTGCCAGAGCCCTCCAGCCGACTTCCTCGGCCGACCCCTCCATGAGCCAACGGAAGTGCTCGCCCGAAGGGCTGTGCAGGCAGCCCAGCTCCGCCTGCAGCACGTGGAAGTACTCGTGCCCGGCGGCCGCGCTCGCGGCGAGACGATCCTTGAGCATCAGCCACTGCCATGCCGGGCTGGCGGTGTCGATGCAGAGGAAGCCCCTCTGGGCCTCGCCGACAAGCGCCTCACCCACCGCCTGGAACGGTCGGCAGCCGTTGGACCTGGCGACTCTCGCCTCGACGTGACCGGCAACCCCGCGGCCGAGCGCAACCCGCATGTACCGCTCGGTCAGGCGCAGGCCGGTTCGGATAGTCCGCAGCTCGGGGGCGCTTACGTGATCCTGCACGCGGAGCTCGACGGGCGTGCCGGCCAAGCGCTCTGACCGAGCCGGGAACCGCGTGTCACGCCAGTACGAGAAGCCCCCGGCGGCAACCACGATCGCAAGCGCAAGAAGGCACCATGCGACTCTCCGTCGCAGCTTTCTCCGCCGGCGATCATTCGGCGGACGTGCCATTCCACGAGTCTAATCCGCCAGGTCCGTCAGAACGCCCGGCTACTCACGACTTCGCTGAAGGCGCGCATCCCCTCCTGGCGGCTCGCATACGACTGACCCCGAACGATCTTCCCGTCGCGAAGCTCGTAGACCCAGTAGCCGTGGAAGTCGAAGATGCCGCCGTCGTCGCCGGTCCAGCGAAAGCTGCCGGCCGCGAATACGAAGTTACCCTCGGCCACAAGCCTTGAGAGATGTGCGGCCGTGACGCGCCGGTTCCGCTCGACCCTGAGCAGGATGCCGGCAAGTTGATCGGTGGTCAAAACCCGATCCGGCGCGATGTGCAGGCGCCATTCGGCGTCCTTGTCCAGTAGTGCCAGCGCAGCTTTGGTGCCGCCACGGCTCGATGCAGCCCAGAGCTCTCGAACCACGCCCGCATTGCGCTCTTCCATGCTGCCGGACTCCGTCATCACTCCGCGGACATTTCACCAAAACGCCGAAGAGAAGCGTCGCTACGCTTGCCCGGTGGAGCATTCAGCTACGGCCGCACCGTTGGGTGCACTCAACCGGCTCGCGCTGCTGGCGACCATCCACTGCCTGACGGGCTGTGTGATCGGCGAGGTTGCGGGCATGGCGATCGCGGAGGCACTCGGCTGGCCGAACGGTCTTCAGATCGTGCTGGCGGTCGTGCTCGCCTACGTGTTCGGGTTCGGCCTCACGGCGCTTCCGCTCGTGCGGGCCGGGCTCGCGGCCGGCGTGGTCGTCTCGACTGCCCTGGCCGCCGACACGGTCTCGATCACGATCATGGAGGCGATCGACAACCTCACGATCGTCTTCATCCCGAACGCAGTGGACGCGGGGCTCGGCGAGGGCCTCTTCTGGGGCAGCATCGCGGCCGGCTTCGCGATCGCGTTTCCGTTCGCGTTTCTCGCGAACCGGTACTTGATCGCTCGCGGCAGGGGCCACGCTGCCGTGCACCAATACCACGGCCACTGAGGCCCGGCTACTTGATGTAGCCGGATTCCCTCAGGTATTCCCTCGCTGCCTGGCGCGGCGTCTCGCGGTCGACGTCGACGCGCGCGTTCAGCTCGCGCATGACTTTCTCCGTGAGTCCCTGCTGCACCAGCTCGATCGTCTTCTGCATGTCCGGACCGGCCTTGTCGACCGTCGCTTTCCGCGCGACGAACGTCACGTTGCCCGGCGGGAAGACCTTCTTGTCGTCCACGAGCGTCACGACATCCTTGCGGGTCGAGAGCTGGGCGTCCGTCGTGAAGATGATCGACACGTCGGCCTGGCCCTTGTCCAGCACCTCATACCGGAGGCCGATGTCGACCGGCACGAATTTCTTGAACTTCAAGCCGTAGTCCTGCTCGAGGCCGACGAGGCAGTCCGGCCGCTGCCGGCATTCGGGTGATCCGTACAGCGTCAGATTCTGCGATTTGCCATTCAGGTCGGAGACCTTCTCGACGCCGAGCTGGTCGGCGCGCTTCTTCAGCATGCCGACGGCGTTGGCGCTCGTGAAGGGCGTGGGTGCAAACGCGACAAGGCCCTCCGCGGCGAACTTGCTCTGGGCATCGTCGACCGCCTGCTTCGCGTCGCTCGGAATGTCGGTCGCCTTCACGCCGAAGAACGAAGTAAGGGCGGTGCTCGTGTACTCGGGGTATCCGTCGATGTTGCCGTTCTTGAGCGCCTTGAAGGCGATCTGCTCGGAGCCCAGGTTCAGGTCGCGCTTGACCTTGTAACCAGCCGCCTCGAGCGCCTGCGCATCGATCTCGCCCAAGATGAACTCTTCGGTGAAGTTCTTCGAGCCGACCTTTACGGTGACGTCGGCGTTGGCGCTGTTGCTCTGTATCAGCTTTCCGCTGCTCCCACCGCCCGACGTGTCGTTGTTGTCGTCGCCGCAGGCCGCCACCAACAGGGCACACGCGACAGCTGCAAGCAGCGCAATCAGGGCGTGGGCAACATTGCGTCTCATCTCAGCTCGCTCCTAGGTCTGATCAACCGGGGTCTTGAAATCGTGGAGCCTACCTTTCCGGCGCTCAGACGGTGATTTTCAGCCCCTTGGGCGACACAGTTCGTTGCACCATCGCAAACACCAGCTCGACCGCCACCGCCAGCAGCGCGACGAGAATCGCGCCCGCGAGCCGGCCGTCATCGCCGTACACATTCGCACTCAGAATGAAGTCGCCCAATGTCAGAACTCCGGCAAGCGGCGCGATCGTCGCCGTCGCGACCACGTTCACGGCGGAAGTGCGAACGCCACCGAAGATGCTCGAAAGTGCCAGCGGCAGCTCGATTCGCCTGACCACCTGTAGCGCTGTGAGGCCCATGCCCCGGCCGGCGTCGATCACTTCCGGATCCACCTGACGCACGCCCACATAGGTGTTGGTCAGGATCGGCGGAATCGCGAGCAGGACCAGCGCTAGCGTGACGTTCGTGAAGCCGACGCCCACGTACGCGACGAAAAAGGCGATCAAGGCGAGGCTCGGCACCGCGCGGCCGATGTTCGAGATGCTGATCGCCAGCAACTCACCCTTGCCGATGTGGCCGAGCACGAGCCCGATCGGGATCGCGACGGCGCACGCGATTCCGATCGCCGCTCCGCTCAGCTTGATGTGCTGCCACGTGAAGTCGAGCACCTGGTGGAGCCCGCCCACCTCCACCCCGCCGGTCTGAGCCTCGCGGGTATGGAAGATGAAGTCGAACGCGTCCGAGAACTCGGACAGGAAGGCCAGCGTCGCGTGCATCACGCCGGCTTCACCCTTCGCCAGGGTGTGAGGATGCGCTGGGCCGTCAGCAGGATCACGTCGAGGGTGAGCGCCAGGAGCACGGCCAGGCCGCCTGCCGCCACGACGCCGGTCTTGAACGTGATGTTGCTTCCCGCGACGATCTCGCTCCCCAGTCCGCCGGCCCCGGCGAAGACGGCGAGCGTCGCCAGCCCGACGGTGCTCGTCGTGGCGATCCTGAGACCCGCAACGATGTCCGGCAGCGCGAGCGGGAGCTCGACGCGCCACAGCAGCTGCCGGTCCGTGAGGCCCATGCCACGACCGGCGTCCCTTGCGTCCGCCGGCACGTTGTCGAGCCCGATCACGATGTTGCGAAAGATGATCTGCAGCGTGTAGGCGGTGAGCGCGATCACTGCTGTGGTCGTTCCGCGGCCGGTGATCGGAAGCAGGAGGAAGAACACGGCAAGGCTTGGCAGCGTGTAGAGGATGCCGGTGAAACCGAGGATGGACCCGACGGCCCAGCGCCGTCGCCGGGTCAGCAATGCGAGCGCGAACGCGATCGCGAATCCGATCCCGACCGAGAGCAGCGTCAGGACGATGTGCTCGACCAGGGGCTGTGTGTAGCGGTCGAAGTGGTCGACGATCCAGCCGGGGCAGAGCTTGTTCTGCTGGATGCAGCTCTCGCTGCTGCGCTCGCGGATCTCGACCTGGGCCAGGACCGCGGCGGCATGAGCCGACAGCATCGCGGCGGGCCTAGATCGTCACGCGCTCGGCCGGCCCGATTGCGAGCTCGGCGGCGCGATTGGACGAGAGGAAGTGGGAGATGATCTCGACCGACAACACCCCGGCGACCCGCCCTCGCTCGTCCACGACCGGTCCGTACTGCGTATCCAATCGCAGGAGGTCCGAGAGCGCGTCGCGCAGGACCTCCTCGAGCTCGAGAATCGGGTCAGGCGCGGTGTCGGGCTTCGCGGGCACCGTTTCCTGGGCGAGGTCGCGTTCGGAGAGCCAGCCAACGGGGCGACCCTCAGCGTCCACAGCGAGAGGGTGCGGAAGGTCGGCCTGGGCGATTGTCGCGCGCACATTCGCGGTCGGCTCGCCCACTCGGGCGAGCGGCGCCTTCCATAGATCGATGTCGCGGACGCGCAGAAGCGCGAGCCGCTTCAACGCCCGGTCCGCCCCCACGAAGTCCTCGACGAAATCGTCGGCCGGGCTCATCAGCAGCTCCGGAGGCGTCGCATACTGCGCGAGCACCCCGCCTTTGCGAAGCACCGCGACGCGGTCGCCCATCTTGATCGCCTCATCGATGTCGTGCGTGACGAACAGAATCGTCTTGCGAAGCTCCGCCTGCAGCCGCAGGAACTGGTTCTGGAGACGCTCACGGTTGATCGGGTCGATCGCGCCGAACGGTTCGTCCATCAGCATCGCCGGTGGGTCCGCCGCGAGCGCGCGGGCCACCCCCACTCGTTGGCGCTGACCACCCGATAGCTGCGCCGGATAGCGGTCACGCATATCAGCGGGAAGCGAGACCAACTCGAGCAGCTCGGCGATCCGTTGCGCGATGCGCCGCTTGTCCCAGCCGAGCAGCTTCGGGACGACGGCGATGTTCTCGCCAATCGTCAGGTGCGGGAAGAGGCCGATCTGCTGGATCACATAACCGATCCCACGCCGCAGCTCGGCCGCCGGGCGTGACCGGATGCTGACTCCGTCGAGCAGGATGTCCCCGTCGGTCAGCTCGATCATCCGGTTCACGAGCCGCAGCGCGGTCGTCTTGCCGCAGCCCGAGGGTCCGACCAGCACGCAGATCTCGCCCGCTGGGACCTCGAACGAGAGCTTCCCGATCGCGGGCTGGGGCTGGCCGGGGTACCGTTTCGTCACCTCGCGAAACTCGACCGAAGCGGCGGGCGTTCCGGACCTGGGCCCAGTCACAGGCGGGATGCTAGCGGTGGACGGCGGAGGTCGAGGTCGACCAACCGGCGGGCTATTTGGGTGACGACCCAGGTTCCCGCTCCGCCGTCACGATGGGACCGAAGAGCAGTTCGAAGAGGCTTGGATAGAGACTGAGGGGTACTTCTTCGGGGTCGACGAGGTGCTGCACGGCGAGGCCGATGTCGAGCGCGGTCAGTGCGATCGCGATGTGCTTCGACTCCGCCGGAGGGACTCGACCGAGCTCTTCGAAGGCCTCCTCGATCTGGACCGCCATCGTGGTCCTTGTGCCGCTCCAGAAGGTGGCGGCGAGTGAGCGGAACTCCGGGCGCCTGGCTGCATGGGCGAGGCATTCGAGCCACAGGACGAAGAGCACGTTGGCCTCACCCTGGTCACCCTTCGCGTAGCGTTCCATGAGGTCGCGGGCGCCCCAACGCAGCCGCTCGCCAGGGGACGCGTCCCTTGGCGCGCGCGCGAGCATCCTGCGGTATTCGTCGTAGATCCGCTCTTGAAGCAGCTCCACCAGGAGCTGCTCCTTGGTTTCGAAGTTCGAATAAAACGCGCCACGGGTGAAGCCGGCCTCCGCTGTGATCTCCTCCACGCTCGCCGCTTCAAAGCCCCGGCGATGAAACACTCCGGCGGCGGCCTCGAGGAGACGGCTACGCGTTTCGGCTTTCTTCTCCGCCCGCGTCTTGCGGGCTGGTCGCTTGTGAGCACTCACCGCTCAGAATGCCCATTTGGGGATTGGATCGAACGCGAAGAAGAAGAACCAGATCTCGAAGGCGACGACCGGCACCACTACCGACAACACGAGGATGATGTCGACGGCGGAAAGGCGAGCGGCCGGCGCCCCTCTCTGCCTCTGAAAGTCGAGCCTTTCCACATCGCGGCTCCGAAGCCACGACGTCTCCCTCCTCCGGCTCGGCCGCCCGGTCAGCCGGTCATATGTCTGGGTGAGTGAATTGAGTGCCCGGATGAGCACGAGGCTGACCGCGCCGACTGTCACGACCACGACGGCCACAACAAACATGGTGAGGCCGCCTGAACCCTGCACCCGCGACCCAAGCCAGAGCGCCAGGAGCGGACTGCCGGTCCAGAAATTGAGAGTGACGATGCTTATGAG
>JBKOZI010000100.1:0-7354 GCA_046725795.1 Actinomycetota bacterium | reverse complement strand
GCTCGTAGGTGTTGCGGAAGGTCTGGCCGATGTCGACGTCGTCTTCGCCGAACACTCCCGCGTGAGCGCCCGCCACGTACGCGGTGGAGATGTAAGACAGTCGCTCGAGCCCTCCACGTCGAGCGCAGAGCTCGGCCAGTTCGAGCACGTGCCGCGTGCCGTCGACATTGACGCGCCGCGATTGCTCGAGCGGCAGCGAGAAGGAAACCGAGGCCGCGGCATGCACGATCGCCGTCACCTGCTCCGCGAGCGCCTCCCGCGCGATGGCCGACAGGCCGAGATCTTCCTGTTCGATGTCGGCCCGGACCGCGACGACGCGATCCCGGTACGCATCCGCGCTGCCGAACAGACACCGAATCGTCTCCCCGATTCGCGCCTCCGCTTCGGCGTCGTCCTGGGCCCGGACGGCCAGGAACACGCGGGCGTCCGTGCGCTTGAGATACCGCGCCAGAACCTCCATTCCGACGAAACCCGTTGCTCCCGTGAGCAGCACTGACATCGGCTTCTCCTTGTTAGTGGGCCAGCGCGAGGAGCTCGTCCACCGACTCGTCGATCGCGTTCGCCACGAGGTCGGCGTCGGGGAGCAGCTCGCGGTCCGCGTACACGCCGAAGCAGGCCTGGTCGTGGATCGTCGTCACGCCAATCGAGAGCGCGTGGCGGTCGGCAATGGGCACCACGGGATACGCCTCGTCGAGCTCGCATCCCAGCATGTACATGGGCTCACTCGGGCCGGGAATGTTCGAGACGGTGAGGTTGAAGATGAGCGGGCTCGCCACCACATGAGAGACGGCATCGCGAACCGGCTGCGGCAGATAGCCGATCGCCCCCAGCATGTCGCCGACCCATCGCGCCTCGCCCTCGTCCTTGCGTTCCGCAGTGTCGCCGTTGATGGCCCGGAGCCGGCGAATCGGGTCTGGCTCGTCGCACGGCAGGTCGACGAACATGAAGGAGATCTGGTTTCCGAAGCTTCCGTCGTCGCCGGCGCGGCGGACGTTGACGGGCACCATCGCTTTGAGAGGCACGGTCGGCTCGGCGCGCTGCTCGAGCAGGCGCCGGACCCCGCCGGTCGAGGCCGCGAGCACGACGTCGTTGACGGTGGTCCCAAAGCTCGACTTGATCACCTTCAGGTCGCCGAGGGGACGGCTGACCGTCGCGAGATGCCTGAAGGGCGAGATCGGCGCGTTCAGCGAGGGAATCGGAGGAGCCGGACGCAGCATGCTGACGGCGGCCCTGGCCGCACCCAGACCCTTGGCGGCGGCGCCGAGCGCGCGCATTGGCGAGCCGGCCACCTTCGCCGGCAGGCGCAGAAGCTCGAAATCGCCGCGAAGCTGGTCGAGCACGCCACCCGCGAGGCGGCTGATCGCCGCGGGGGTTGGGCCCGGCCGCCAGCGATCGGGGCTCGGCGGCTCCGGCTCGGGTGTGGGATCCAGCAGCAGCGCCGCCAGCTCGACCGCTGCGATCCCGTCCACCATGCAGTGGTGCACCTTGCCGACGACCCCGATGCGGCCGTCGTCGAGGTGATCTGCCACGCACAGCTGCCAGAGCGGACGCTCGCGGTCGAGCTGGTGCGACAGGCAGTCGTCGATCACCTCGGTGAGCGTCGATGAGCGGGCGCGCTCGATGTGCCGCGCAGCGTCGAAGCGTTCATCGTCGATCCACAGCGGAGCGTTCAGGCCCAGCGGGACGCGCGCCAGACGTTGCCTGAAACGACGGCCGCGGGAGAGCCGGCTTTCGAGGTGCTCGAAGAGGTCGTCGAAGGTCGGGCGCGGTCGATCCTTCGGCGGCCGGAAGGTGGTGGCCCAGCCGACGTGCATGTGAGCGGTCGGGCTCTCGACGGCGAGAAAGGAAGCGTCAAGTGGCGAAAGCCGGGTTGGTGACATCGCGACCCCCGGGTCTTCTTCCGTTTGACAGAAGCGAGCCGGTCCGCCCCCGATCTCCTCCGTACGGGGACCTTGGTCGGCGCAGGCCCTAAGACGGGATTGTGCCCACCATAGCCAGCCACGAAACAACAAAAAGCTCCTAAAGAGCGGGGTGTCGAAATTCGACGTACGCCCTCGCCGAAGATACGAGACGCGGCTTCCACCACGCCCCGCGGCGACATCGCTGCCAAGCGGCGAGCGGATGCTCTCGCCAACCGGCTCAACAGCCGATAACGAGGCTGTGAGCTCGAGAAATCACAGGAGCAGACGAGGCCGGCTCGGGCTCGACGCCGAGCACGACCGCGCATTCGTCGCCAGGGTCGGCGGGGCGATGTTCGCTGCGGGTGCGACGCTGGCAGCGACCTCGGTGGCCCTTCCTCATCCGGCACGGCTCGACGAGACGGGCATCGCGCTGACGGCTGTCGGCGCGTTCATCGCAGCCTTCTGCCTGTTCGCCTTCGCGCGGCACTTCTCCGTGACCGGCATTCAGATCGCGAACGGCTGCGGGATCCTGCTCGTGACAAGTTGCATCTACTTCAGCGGCGAGGCGACCAGCTCCTACGTTGTCCTGTACCTGTGGACCGGCCTCTACGCCTTCTACTTTCTCCCCACCAGACGAGCGGTCTTCCAGGGCGTCCTGATCGCGGTCGCATATGCGCTCGTGCCATTCAGAGACCATCAGCTCTGGTGGCTGCTGGTCGTCGGGACGGTGGTGGTGACCGGAGTACTCGTAGTCTTCCTCCAGAGGCGCTTGGGCCGGTTGGTGGCCGAGCTCCAGGAAGCCGCTCGCGAGCGCGAGCTGCTCGCCGAGATCGTCCAGTCGTCGGACGACGCGATCATGTCCGGCCTGCCCGACGGCACCGTCACGAGTTGGAATCCCGGAGCGGAAAGGCTCTACGGCTTCACGACCGGCGAGGCGTGCGGAAGCAACGTGGGGGATCTCATCATCCCCGACAGCCACGTCGGCGAGGAGAAGGCCGTCAATCGGCGCGTCCTCGCGGGAACCGGAGTCGAGAACTACGAGACCGAGCACCGTCACAAGGACGGGCATCTGATTCAGGTATCGGTAAGCGCCTCCGCGATCAAGGACGGCGCCGGCAATGTGGTGGGCCTCTCCGTGATCACCCGCGACATCACGGAGCGCAAGCGTCGTGAACGGGACCTGCTCGCGAACGTAGAGGCGTACACCTGGCTCCGCCGAGTACGGACAGCGCTCAACGAGGACCGGTTCTTGCTCTACAGCCAGCCGATCGTGGAGACCTGTTCGGGTCGCGTGGCGCGCGAGGAGCTCCTGCTCAGGATGATCAGCGACAGAGACGACGCCGAGGTCATCGCGCCGGCAGCCTTCCTTCCGATTGCAGAGGAGTTCGACATGGTCGGGGAGATCGACCGCTGGGTGATTCGGCACGGCATACCGCTGCTCGACGGGGGACGCGACATCGCGATCAACCTCTCCGCCCGATCGGTCGGGGACCCCGCGATTACAAAGTTCCTGGAAGCCGTGATCCGCGACTTCGGCATCGACCCGAGCAGACTCACGATCGAGATCACGGAGACCGCCCTGGTGCGGGACATGGGCGCTGCGCGGTCCTTCACCGACCGCCTCGAACGGCTCGGCTGCGCGCTCGCGCTCGATGACTTCGGCACCGGCTACGGGAGCTTCACGTACCTGAGGCACCTGCCGGTTCAGTACATCAAGATCGACGTCGAGTTCATCCGCGGGCTGGTCCACAACCCCGCCGATCAGCGGGTCGTGCGCTCCATCGTAGGCGTCGCCAGGAGCTTCGGCATCAAGACGATCGCCGAGGGCGTCGAAGACGAGGCGACCCTCCAGCTCTCGAGCGACTACGGAATCGACTTCGCCCAGGGATTCCACATCGCCCGCCCGGCACCGGTAGTCCAGCCGCCGGTTGCGCCCGCCGCGGAAGCTACAGCCCCAGCTGCTTCCCGATGATCTCCTTCATGATCTCGTCGGTGCCGCCGCCGATCGGCCCCAGGCGGGCGTCGCGCAGCGCGCGCTCGACGTCGTACTCGCGCATGTAGCCGTAGCCGCCGTGAAGCTGAACCGCGTCGTCGGCGACCTCGACCGCGGCCCGGCAGGAGATCAGCTTTGCGCTGGACACCTCCGTGAGCGCATCCTGCCCCGAGACGAACAGGCGCAGCGCGTGATAGGTGAGGTCGCGGCAGGCCTCGATCTTCGTCGCCATCTCGGCGATCTTGTGCCGGATCGCCTGGAAGCGGCCGATCGGCCGCCCGAACGCCTCGCGCTCCTTCACGTAGGCGAGCGTGCGCTCGAACGTGGCCTGCATGCCGCCCACGGCGCCAAGCGCCATCGCGAGCCGCTCCCACTGGAAGTTGGCCATGATCAGGTAGAAGCCCTTGTTCTCCTCGCCGAGCAGGTTCTCCTCGGGTACGCGCACGTCGGAGAACGAGAGCTCGCCTGTGTCGGAGGCATGCCAGCCGAGCTTCTCGAGCTTGCGTGAGACCTCGAATCCGGGCATTCCCTTCTCGAGGACGAAGAAGGAGATCCCCTGGTGGCCGCCTTCCTGGGTCGTCTTCACGGCCGTCACGTAGAAGTCGGCCCGCACGCCGTTGGTGATGAAGGTCTTGGAGCCGTTCACGACGTACTCGCCGTGTTCGCGCCGCGCATAGGTCTTGAGGCCGGCGACGTCCGAGCCGGCGGCCGGCTCGGTGATCGCGAGCGCTCCGATCTTCTCGCCCTTGATTCCCGGCATAAGCCAACGTTGCTTCTGCTCCTCGGTGCCGAACTTGTAGACGGGCGGCATCGCGATCCCGACATGGCCGCCGATCCCGGCCGCCACGCCGCCCGAGCCGCAGCGCGCCATCTCTTCGGCGAACACGGCGCCGTGAACCGTGTCGCCGCCCTGGCCCCCGTACTCCTCGGGATACGTCAGGCCGAGAAAGCCGAGCTCTCCCATGCGCGTGAAGAGCTCCATCGGGAACTCCCGCGCGTCCTCCCAGGCGGGCGCGTGCGGCTTGATCTCGCGCTCGACGAACGAGCGCAGCGATTCGCGCAGCGCCTCGTGCTCCTCGGTGAACGGGGGAATCGTCGTCATGCGCGCACCCGGTCTGGCGCCTCGGGCCCGGCGCCGTCGCGCTCGCGCACTTCGTCCCACTCCTCGAGCGTCGTATGGCCGCGCCCGGGGTGGTCGAAGCCCAGCAGATTGCCCTGACGGTTCTTGGCGTCGGAGTGGTGGTAGGCGCGCACCTCGGCGATCAGCCCGTCGCGCACGATGAACCACTCCGTCCCCCGGTCGATCCGGCGCTCGTTGCCGCGGCGCGGATCGCACCAGAGCATCGTCCACTCGATTACGACCTCGTCGCCCTGCTCGATGCCGTGCTCGAGGTGCCAGCTCGCGTCCAGGTGCTTGACGCCCTGCTCGGTGATCTCCCCGATCTCGCGGGCGCTGCGGTGCGGGCCCAGTCGGGTGTAGAAGTGATTGGCGTCGGGATGAAAGTGGCGTGCGACTTTCTCCACGTCCCCCGTGTTCAGGTCGCGGTAGTACGCGCGTACGCGCTCGAGCGGCGTGATGTCGTTCATTGCCCCAATAAGCGTACGAAGTGGAAGGCCGAGATCGAGTACCCCTCACGGAAGTAGAACCGGTGTGCATCCCGGCGGCGAACGTTCGAGTCGAGTTGCACGCTCGTGCAGGCTTCCTTGCGGGCGAGGTCCACGAGGTACTTGTTGAGCAGGCGTCCATAGCCATGTGAGCGCCACGGCTCAGCGGTGACGAGGTCGTCCACGTACATGTGCCTGCCGCTCACGAAGTTCGTGATGAGGCGATAGCCGGCGGCGGCCCGGCACTCGCCGCCGTCGAAGACGGCTGCGATCCGGTAGCCGTCTACATGGCCGGTCGCATAGAGGTCCTGAAACTGCTCCGCGGAGAGCTCGGTGCGCAGCTCCTTCACTACGGGATAGACGGCGCCCAGCCGCTCGTCGCCGGGCGGGATCTCGACGATCTTCATCTGGTGGTCCACTAGGACTCTTTCCGCCAGAAGACGCCCGACCAGTCGATCTTACGGATCTCCTCATCGATGCCGTTGGCCTCGCGGTAGTCGTGCACGGCCTCGCGGCACTTTGCGATCCCGCCGTAGTCGTCGACGATCAGGTAGCCGCCCCGCGAGAGATTCGGATACAGGTTCTCGAGCCCGTTCATCGTCGACTCATAGAGGTCGCCATCGAGGCGCACGACCGACCACACGCGGTTCTCCAGCGTGGGGAGGGTGTCGCGGAACCAGCCCTCGAGGAACTCGACCTGGTCATCAAGGAGCCCGAAGCGGGCGAAGTTCTCCTTCACCTGGTCGACCGGCACGACAAGGTGCCCGCGCGTGTGCAGGCGAGAGTTCGCGTCGGCCGGAAAGGCTTCCTCGTCCGGCGGCGGCACGCCCTCGAAAGAGTCGGCGACGACCACGGTCCGATCCGTGACGCCGTTGACCTTCAAGAGCGCGCGCATGAGGATGGTTGCCCCGCCACGCCAGACACCGGCCTCGATCATGTCGCCCGGCACGTCGTCGGACAGCACTTCCTCGACGCAGGCCTGGAGGTTCTCGGTCCGCTCGATGCCGATCATCGTGTAGCCGTTCGCGGGCCAGCCCTCCCCGATCTGCGCGTCCTGGCCCCGACTCTCCCGCGGGCCGAAGCCCACCCGCAGTCTTTCCGGACGACGAAGAAAGGAAGGCGGGGCAGCGAGCCCGTTCAAGCAGAGCTTGAGCAGCTCGAGATATGCCGTCGTGGCGTCGAAGCTCTGAGTCGCGGCGGGCTGCTTGTCAGTCCGTCCGTCCATCTAGTGGTCCTTCTCGGAACGTTGGCCTCGAAATGGCGAGGGCCGGGCGTCGCCAGGCAAGGACGCAGGGAGCCAGAATACTGGTGAGTATTCGGGCGACCGAGGACGAACGGGGGAGGCGCCGCAGGCGCCGAGGGGGCGAAGCCCCCATGCGGCGATCCGGCACCGCCATTTCAGGTCGAACGTTTCGGGAAGGGCCACTAGGAGGGACCGGCCTCGCGCGCCCGCTTGGCGGCCTCGGCGGGGCCGCCGGTCCAGGGCTCCCCGTGCCCGGGCAGCACGACGTCCGCCGAGAGGCCCTCGATGCGGCCGAGTGATTCCAGCGACTGCGCGCTCGAGACGTTGAAGGCGGCGGGCATGATCTGCGGTCCGAGGCGCCCGAGCACCGGGTGCCAGGTGCAGAGCAGGTCGCCGACGAAGAGCGCTCCGTGGCGCTCGAAGTGGAGAGCGCAGTGGCCCGGTGTGTGCCCCGGCGTGTGGACCACGCGCGGACGCCCTGGCACGTCCAGCTCCTCGCCGTCGGCGATCGGGGCCGGATCCTCGATGTGCGGCGGCTTCAGCGCCCCGTTGCGGCTCATGTGCCAGAAGAACCCCCAGACCCGCGGATGGCGAAGGACCGGCAGTGCGCTT
>JBKOZI010000099.1:0-13447 GCA_046725795.1 Actinomycetota bacterium | reverse complement strand
CGATCCGATCCTGATCAGCGAGGCCACGCGCATGCGACTGCGCGAGGCCGAGCTCACGGCGATCGAGCGCCCGTCGGTCCCGATCAAGGGCAAGCGCGAGTCGATGCGCCTGTTCGCGCCGATCACGCCTTCGCTCGTCGGCGCCACTGCTTGACCCCGTCGCCTCCGCTTGCAAGGCGGCTTCCCTCACTCACTGTCGGCGTCGATGCTTCCGACAAGGAGATCGAGATGACGCTGCGACGTGACCCTGAGCTGTACGAGCCCGCGACCAGGCATGACCTCTACGAGCTGCGCGCGGAAATGGAGGCGCTCCACGGGCGGATCGACGGTCTGCTCGAGGCACTGGAGATCATCGCTCTCGTCCACTACCGCCCTCTGGTCCTTCCCGAGGGCCGGGTGACTTCGGCTCTCCATCAGGCAAAGCGCAGGCTGGCGATCTACGCTTCGGACTTGCGCCAGTAGGACACCGTCCTGAATGGCGCGCGGCAGTCAGCCGTCGAAGCCATGAAGAAGACCTGTCCCCGCTGCAAGAACCGTGTACGTGACGCTGCGGCACGCTGCCGGCACTGCGGCTACTACTTTCCCGAGAAGAGCTCTCCCTGGTCGGCCGGCCCCGCGCTCAGCGTCGGGTTTCCGCTCGTGTTCATGGGAGTGCTGACTTTGTTCCTGGCCGGTTCATCCACGGGTCTCGTGATCGCGGGCGGCGCAATGGTGCTCGTGGGAGGCCTCCTGGCCTTCCACCCCCGCTGACCCGAGCGCGCCTCAGCCTTCGAGCGCGCGGCCGACGCTGTCGGCGACACAGCAGGGCTTGTCCGCGCCCTCCACCTCGACCGTGAACCGCGTGACCACCTGCCACCAGCCGCCGCCGACCTCGTCGACCGAGACGATCTCGGCCTTCGCGCGCACGCGGCTGCCCGCCGGCACCGGGGCCGGGAAGCGAACCTTGTTCCAGCCGTAGTTGACGCCGAGCGCGAATCCGGTCGAAGAGATCAGCTCCAAGCGAAACCCGTCGATCATCGAGAGCGTCAGGTTGCCGTGCGCGATCGTGGTGCCGAACGGACTCTCACGCTTGGCGCGCTCGACGTCGACGTGGATCCACTGATGGTCGCCGGAGAGATCCGCGAACGTGTCGATGTCCTCCTGGCGCACCTCGCGCCATGCTCCGGGCCCGATCTGCTTCCCGATCAGAGCCTTGAGTCCCTCGATCCCCTGTGCTTCGGCTACCGCCACGGCAAGCGAGCTTACCCGAGCCACTCTTCGAGCTGCACCGATGCGTGCAGCGACGAGAAGTCACCGTCGTGCATGTCCCTGGCCGCCGCCGCCATCGCACCGATCGCCACCCAGGCCAGGCGACCCCCCACGCTGATCCGGCGACCGCCCGCCTCGACGATCTCGCGCATCGACAAGCGCGTGCGCGCGAGCACGTTCAGCGGCTTGGTCGTGGCCTCGCTCACCGCTCGAATCTCCTCTGCGCTTCGGAGCCCGGGTGCGTACAGGACGTCGGCGCCGACACGCTCGAACGCCTGCAGCCGCTCGATCGTGTCATCCAGGTCGGGGTTGCCGCGAAAGTGATTCTCCGCTCGCGCCGTGAGCATGAACGGGAAGCCGAGCCGCTTCGCCGCCTCGCAGGCGGCGGCCACTCGCTCGACGGCGTGGTCGAACCCGTAGATCCCGTCACGCGGGTCGTAGTCCTCGATCGAGCCGCCCACCGCACCGGCCTCGGCAGCACGCGCGATCGCCCGTGCGGCGTCTTCCGGTTCCGGCCCGTACCCATTCTCCAGGTCGACCGACACCGGCAGGCTCGTCGCCTGATCGAGCACGCGCGTGTGGTCGATCACCTCGTCGAGCGTGACGCCGCCGTCCAAGCGCCCCAGCGTGAAGGCGAATCCGGAGCTCGTGGTGGCGAGCGCCTTGAAGCCGAGTGCCGCCAGGACCTTGGCCGAGCCGGCGTCCCAGGGGTTCGGGATGACGAACGCCTCCCCCTCATGCAGGGCGCGAAAGCCGGCGGCTTTTTCGTGCTGGCCCGGTTGCGACACAGCCCAATTCTGATGGAAGCAGTACCACGGGTACGATTGGGCGGCCAAGCGCGCCACCAGGGAGGCCTATATGACGTCGATCGGCAGCGATCTCGAGAAGGTGCTCGTAACCGAGCGAGCACTGTGGATGGACGGACCTCCACACGAGCTGTTCCGGCAGCTGCGCAAGGAGTGCCCGGTGCACTGGACCGAGCGCATCACCGAGTATCCCCGCGAAGCCGGGTACTGGTCCGTCACCACGGCGGACGCCGTCCACGCGGTGAGCCGTGACTGGCAGACCTATTCGTCTGAGCGCGGGGGTGTCACGGCGGCCAGCGGCGTGTTCCCGATCGAGCTCGCGCGCGCGATGTTCATCGGGATGGACCCGCCCAAGCACGACCGCCTGAAGGCGCTGTTCCAGGCGGGCTTCACCCCGAAGCGGATCGCCGACCACAAGGACGCGATCCGGGCGATCGTGGCCGGCGTGCTCGACGGGCTGGCGGGTCGCGACACCTGCGACCTCGTCACGGACGTCGCCCAGCCGGTCGTCTCACGGGTGATCGGCAGCTTCATGGGCATCCCGGAAGAGGACGACGCGATCTGGGCGAACCTCATGAACTCGGCGCTGGGAGCGAGCGATCCCGACCTGAACCCGTACGGCATCGAGGGAGTCGTGGAGAGGGACATCCCCGAGATCTTCGAGCGCTGCCGGCGGTTGATCGCGGAACGGCGTGAGAACCCGACAGACGATCTCACGAGCGTGCTTGTCCACGCCGAGATCGACGGGCAGACCCTCGAGGAGCACGAAATCGTCATGGGCTTCTTCCTGCTGGTCGCGGCCGGCAACGACAGCACCAAGGCCACCTACTGCAGCGGGATGCGTGCACTGATCGACAACCCGGACCAGCGCCGGCTGCTGCTCGACGATCCATCGTTGATCCCGAGCGCGGTCGAGGAATCACTGCGCATGTTCCCCGCCTTCGCACATTTCCGCCGCACGGCGACCTGCGACATGGAGCTCGGCGGCCAGAAGATCCGCGAAGGCGACAAGGTGGTCATGTGGTACGTCTCCTCGAACCGGGACGAGTCCCGCTACGAGGATCCGGATCGCTTCGACGTGCGCCGCAACCCCGAGCATCAGGCTTTCGGTGCCGGCGGCCGTCACTTCTGCCTCGGCGCAGCGCTCGCCCGCCTCGAGCTGCAGATCCTGTTCCAGGAGACGCTCGCGCGATTCCCGGCGATGGAGCTTGCGGGAACCCCGACCGTAGTCGAGTCAGCTTTCCTGAACCAACCGAAGACCCTTCCGGTACGGCTCGCGCCGTGCGACCACTAGATGACCTGATTCCGCCGCGAGATGTCGATGCCTCTTACACCCGGCACTAACGGGGAGTCAGGCTGAGGCGGTTGATCGCTTCGTGAATGACTCGGGCGGAATGACACCGCGAAAGAGCCACCTGATTGCGGATCCATCGGTCACCGAACATTTTGGGGGCTATGGACGCTCAAACGCGAGGTGGACAGCTACGGGATTGCGCCAATGGCGATTACTTGACCTCTCCGTGCATCCCGGGACCGCATGACGCCCTCATGTGAATCGAACGGCTAAGCCTGACCCCCTGTCAGTGCCGGTTGGCAGCACGGCGCCGTATCCCACTAGATCGTCAGGCGCTGCGTGAGTCGGCGCCGGTCGTCGGCGTCATCGCCGCGCTCCCGCGGCCGAGCACGCGGCGCATGAGCCTCGGCGCGAGCGTGCGCAGCGCGGTCGCGAGCCAGTACACCCGCGGGACGAAGCGCTCCGCCTTTCCGCCCGGGCCGGCGTCGACGATCGCCTCGGCAACCTTGTCGGGGGTCGTGACCAGCCACCGGGTCGTCGCCTTCTCAAGAAGCTCCCTCTGAGGGAAGCCCTCAGTCGCGACGAAACCCGGCAGCACGAGACCGACGTGGACGCCGTGCGGCCGCTCCTCCAGGTGCAGGGCGTCGCTCCAGCCGGCGAGGGCGAACTTGCTCGCCGAGTAGCCGCCCGAGTTGCCGCGGGCAACGCGGCCGGCGGTGCTCGCGACGTTCACGATCGAACTCGGCGCCGAGCGACGAAGCAGAGGTAGCAGGGCCTCGGTCAATCGCGCAGTCGCGTCGAAGTTGAGCTCCATGTGGCGCCGGACGTTCTCCCACCCCGCTTCGCCGAACCGCCCGCGCCACGCGGCGCCGGCGTTGTTCACCAGCAGGTCGAGGCGGCCGTGCTGCTCTGAGACCGTGCGTGCGATCCGGTCTGGCGCATCGCCGTCGACGAGGTCGGCCGCGATCACGGTCGCGCCGCCGAGCTCGTCGGCGAGCGCGCGCAACCTGTCCTCCCGGCGGGCCACGAGCACCACATGCGCCCCCGGCTCACGAGCGAGCCGCCGCGCGGTCGCTTCACCGATCCCGCTGGAGGCGCCGGTGACGAGGGCAATCATCGCCGCCAGCTTAGAGTGCCGCCCAAGTTGCTCGCGATGTGACACCAACGCCTCAGACACACCGCCTCAAATAGCATGGGATGCATGCTCGAGAGGGAGCGGGAGCAGGTCGCGGCGGCTGCCCGTCGCCTCGCGGCGGCGGGACTCGTCGCCGGGACGTCGGGGAACGTCAGCGCGCGCCGGGACGACCGCGTCGCAATCACGCCGACCGGCGGCGTGCTCGCCGAGATGGAGCCGAGCCATGTGACCGTCATGAACCTCGACGGCGAGGTGGTCGACGGCGCCCTCGCGCCCACTTCGGAGATCGATCTGCACCTGCGCGTCTACCGTCGGTACGGCACGGGCGCCGTCGTCCACACGCACGCGCCGATGGCGACCGCGCTCAGCTGCGTGCTGGACGAGCTGCCCTGCATCCATTACGAGATGCTGCTGCTCGGCGGCACGGTGCGCGTCGCGCCCTATGCCACGTTCGGCACGCCCGAGCTCGCCCAGTCCGTGGTCGAGGCGCTCGAAGGACGGACTGCCGCCCTGCTGGCCAATCACGGCGCTGTTACCCACGGTGGCGACATCGCGACGGCGGTGCGAGCGACCGAGCTGCTCGAGTGGGCGGCCAATGTCTACTGGCACGCGAGCGCTCTGGGCACGCCGCGCGTACTGGACGAGGCGCAGCGGCAATCGGTGGTCGATGCGGCTTCCGCGCGCCGCTACGGGAAAGTTCAGCCAGCCGCGGAGCAGAGGTCGTGAAAGCGATCGCAATGGGGGTGCACGTGCTCGACGTGCTGGTGCGGCCGGTCGAGGCGATTCCCGACGGGCAGGGAGGGCAGCTCGTCGACGAGATCAGGATGACCGCCGCGGGCACGGCAGGCGGCACTGCGCTCGTGCTGGCGAAGCTCGGTGCCGAGGTGCGCAGTGCCGGGGCGCTCGGCGCGGATCCGCTCGCGCAGATGCTCGTCGGGCTGCTGGAGCGCGACGGCGTCGACACGTCCATGCTCGTCCGCCGCGAGGGCATTCAGACCTCGGCGAGCGTCCTGCCGATTCGCCCGGACGGATCTCGCCCCGCGTTCCACGTAGTCGGTGCGAACGCGCACTACGGTCCGGCGGATGTCGACTGGGAAGCGGTTGCAGAGGCCTCGCATCTGCACCTCGGCGGCCCGGAGTTCATGGGCGGCGAGGCCGCCGCGGCGATCCTGGCCCGAGCACGCGAGTACGACGTCGTCACCTCTGCGGACGTGCTGGCACCCGGCGACATGGGCGTCCTGGAATGGATCGCGCCGGCGCTTCCGCACCTGGACTACCTGCTGCCGAACGACGAGCAGGCGATCGGGTTCACCGGTGAGCCCGACGTCGAATCCGCCTGCCGGGCGCTGGTCGCGCGGGGTGTCGGGTGCATCGCTGCGACCTGTGGGGCCGACGGCGTGCTGATCGCAGACGGCGACACGGTCGAGCAGATTTCCGCGTTCCAAGTGGACATCGTCGACACCACCGGCTGCGGCGACGCGTTCTCCGCGGGATTCCTTCGGGGGCTCGCGCTCGGGCGCGACCGCCGTGGCGCGGCGGAGATCGGGTGCGCCACGGCGGCGCTCGTCGCCCAGGGCCTGGGTACCGACTACGGAAAATTCGACCTCGATGGGGTCGTCCAGTTCGCGGAACGCACACCGCGGCTCGGCGCCGTCGAACAAGGGAGGTAAAGCGATGGCGCAAGCGGCCACCGGAACCATAAACGGCGTCACCGCGGAAGGCTCTCGCTCGGTGACGACGATCCGCGAGGCGGCGCTCGAGTTGTTTCGCAAGCGCGGGATGACGACGATCTTCGGCAACCCGGGATCGACCGAGCTGCCGATGCTCGGTGACTTTCCCTCCGACTTCACATACGTGCTCGGGCTGCAGGAGGCGGTCGTGGTGGGGATGGCGGACGGCTTCGCCCAGGCTTCGGGCCTGCCGACGCACGTCAACCTCCACACCGCGCCGGGCGTCGGCAACGCGATGGGCGCGATCTTCAACGCGCAGGCGAACAAGTCGCCGCTGCTGATCACAGCCGGCCAGCAGGTCCGCGCTCACATCACGATGCAGGCCAATCTCACGAACCGCGACGCCACCCGTGTACCGCATCCGTTCGTGAAGTGGAGCTATGAGCCGCCGCGCGCGCAAGACGTTCCCGCAGCGCTCGCGCGTGGGATCTATCACGCGAGCCTGCCGCCGAAAGGGCCCGTATTCGTGTCGCTGCCGATGGACGACTGGGGCGTGGAGATCGACGCCGCGGACGTGCGCCATGTGGTCGAGCGCTCGGTCACCGGGCGCGCCGTGGCCGACCCGGAGGCCGTGCGCGGACTGGCGGCGCGGCTGGAGGCTGCGCGAAGCCCCGTGATGGTTGCCGGGCCCGACGTCGATGCGAGCGGCGCCTGGGATGCAGCCGTCGCGCTCGCCGAGCGGTGCCGGCTGCCCGTCTGGGCCTCGCCCGCCCCCGGCGGCGGCCGTCTCGGCTTCCCCGAGGGGCACGCCTATTTCCGCGGCGTTCTTCCTCCCGCGATCGGACCGGTCGGGCAGACCCTCGAGGAGCACGACTTCGTGCTCGTGGCGGGTTCATCGGTGTTCCCGTACTACCCCTACATCCCCGGTCCGCCGCTGCCGGAGGGCGCCGCGCTCGTCGCGATCACGAGCGATCCCGACGAGGCAGCCCGCGCGCCGATGGGAGACGCGATCGTCGCCGACGTCAAGCTCACGCTCGAGGCGCTGCTCGCGGTGGTGGGCGAAGCGGACCGCCCGCCGCCCGAGCCGATGGAAGACCCGCCGCCGATCGAGGAGACCGACCCGTTGAGCCCCTCGGCCGTGCACGGGACGCTCGCGGAGGTGTTCCCGGACGACGGGATCGTGGTGCTCGAGTCGCCGACCAGCACGCTCGCGCTCCGCAACCGGCTGCGAATCTCCCGGCCCGGCAGTTACTACTTCTGTGCGGGCGGCGGCCTCGGGTACGGGCTCGCGGCGGGTGTCGGCGTGCAGATCGCTCAGCCCGGTCGCCCGGTCGTGTGCGTGCTGGGCGAGGGGTCGGCCCAGTACGCGATCTCCGGCTTTTGGACCGCGGTCGCGTACAAGGTCCCGGTCTCGTTCCTGGTGCTGCGCAACGAGGAATACGGAATCCTCAAGTGGTTCGCGGACATCGAGCACGTGACAGGGGCGCCGGGCCTCGACCTGCCGGCACTCGAGACGGCCGACGTCGCGCGCGCCTACGGCGTCGATGCGCGGCGCGTCCGGGGGCGCGACGAGCTGCGCGAGGCGCTGGCCGCCGGGCTCGCTGCGAGCGCGCCGGTCCTGATCGAGGTCGACGTGACGCCCGGGATGGCGCTTTTCTAGGGGCCCTGTGACGTCGCTCGCACCGCCCGCCGTCGAGGCGCCCGACCGTGTTCCGGACGCGATCGCGGCCGGCACGCCCGAGCCGCTTCGCGGCGAGCTCGAAGCGCTGCTCGGGCCGGGCCGTGTGCTGCCGCGCGTGCTGGACCTCGTCCGGTACGCGTCTGACGCGAGCCCGTACCGCCTGATGCCACGCGCGGTCGTGATGGCACACGGCGCCGAGGACGTCGCGAAGGTGCTCGCCTACGGGCGGTCCGCGGGCGTGCCGGTCACGCTTCGCTCCGGCGGCACGAGCCTCAACGGCCAGGCGCAGGGCGACGGCATCCTCGTCGACGTCCGCCGCCATTTCCGCGGGTTCGCGGTCGAGGACGGCGGCGCGCGCGTGCGCGTCGAGCCCGGGACGGTGCTCGGGCACCCGAACCGCGCGCTCGCGCGCTACGGGCGGCGACTCGGGCCCGATCCGGCGTCAACCGACTTCGCGACGGTTGGCGGGGTCATCGCCAACAACTCGGGCGGCATGCGCTGCGGCGTCGTGCACGACGCGTACTCGACGCTCCGCTCGCTCACATTCGTGCTGCCTTCCGGCAGCACCATCGACACCGGGGCTGTCGATGCCGCGCAGCGCTTCTCCTCGGCTGAGCCGGAGCTCGCGCAAGGGCTCGGGGAGATCCGGGACGAGATCCGCGCCGACGCGCAGCTCACGGAGCGGATCCGGCAGAAGTTCCAGATCAAGAACACGACCGGCTACCGGCTCTGCGCGTTCCTCGACGCCGACGAGCCTGTCGAGATCTTCCGCCGGTTGCTGGTCGGGTCCGAGGGCACGCTCGCATTCATCGCCGAGGCGGTACTCGACACCGTCCCGCACGGACGCGTGACGACGAACGCGCTGCTCTTCTTCCGCGACATCGACGCGGCCGCCGTGCCGGTCCCCGCGCTCGTGGAGGCCGGGGCGAGTGCGGTCGAGCTGATGGTCAACCCGACGCTGATCGCGGCCTCCTACTCGCTCCCGGGCGTGCCGGAGCGATGGCGGGAAATCCCTCCGGAGGGAGCCGTGCTGCTCGTCGAGCTGCGCACCGACGATCCGGCGGAGCTCGAGGGATTGGAGCAGCGCGCGCTCGCCGCGGTCGCGGACTGCGAACTCCTCGAGGAGGCGCGGTTCACGCGCGACCCGGAGGAGATAGAGATCTTCTGGCGCGTCCGCGAGGGGATGCAGGGCATCGTCGGCGGCCTGCGCCCGCAGGGTACCGCGCTCATCATCGAGGACGTCTGCGTGCCGCCGCCGCGGATCGCCGAGTCGGCGCGGGACATCCAGGCGCTGCTCGGCAAGCACGAGTTCCTCACCGGCGTGGCCGGGCACGCCTCCGCGGGCAACCTCCACTTCCTGCTGACGCCGGCGCTCTCCGAGCCGGCCGACCGCGAGCGCTACGAGAGCTTCATGACCGGGCTGGTCGAGCTCGTCGTCGACAAGTACGGCGGCTCGCTCAAGGCGGAGCACGGTACGGGACGGAACATGGCGCCCTACGTCGAGCGCGAATGGGGCCCGAAGGCGACGGAGCTGATGTGGCGGGTGAAGCGACTCGCCGATCCCGACGGCGTGCTGAACCCCGACGTGCTGCTGAGCCGCGATCCGGAGGTTCACCTGCGCCACCTGAAGTCGACGCCACCGATCGAGGACGTCGCGAACGCGAACGCCTGCATCGAGTGCGGCTTCTGCGAGCCGGTCTGCCCGAGCCGTCACCTCACGACTACTCCACGCCAGCGCATCGTGCTACGCCGCGAGATGGCGCGCCAGCCGGAGGGCTCGGCGGTCCGGGAGGCGCTCGTGGCCCAATACGGGTACGACGGCGAGCAGACCTGCGCCGCCGATGGGACCTGCAAGCTCGCCTGCCCGGTCGCGATCGACACCGGCAAGCTGATCAAGGACCTCCGCGTCCGCGCCCACGATGCCCGCGCCGAGCGGCGCGCGCTGCGGCTCGCCAGGCGGTGGGCCTCGGTCGAGCGGCTCGGTCGCATCGGTCTTCGCGCCGGCGCGGCGACCGCGAGCGTGGCCGGTGACGAGGCGGTTCGCGGCATCAGCCGGGCTCTGCGGCGGATCGCCGGCGAAGAGCTCGTGCCCGAGTGGACGCCGGCTCTCCCCCGCGCCGCGCCCTCGAGACTGCCGCCGACCGCCCGCGAGGGCGCGGCAGCGGTCTACCTGCCGGCCTGCATCAACCGCATCTTCGGGACCTCGCGGCACAACGGTGCCGGCCGCTGGCTCCCCGAGGCGCTCGTCGACGTTTCCTCACGCGCCGGACAGCCGGTCTGGATCCCGCCGGACGCCGCCGGGCACTGCTGCGCGACGCCCTGGAGCTCGAAGGGCTTCCGGCACGGCCAGGCTCACATGGCGGTGCATCTGGGCGACGCGCTCTGGCGCTGGAGTGACGGCGGAACCCTGCCGGTCGTCATCGACGCGAGCTCCTGCGCGCACGGGATCGCAAACGACCTGCCCGAGGTGCTCGACGACGAGCGCCGGGAAAGGCTCGCCGGCGTTCAGGTGCTCGACGCCGTGACGTGGGCGCACGAGCGCCTCCTGCCGGACCTCGAGGTGCGCCGCCGCGCCGGCTCGGCGACCGTCCATCCGCCGTGCTCGGCTCGGCACCTGGGCGTGGCGGGTACCCTCGAGGCACTTGCGTTCGCGCTGGCGGATGACGTCGTCGTCCCGATCACGGCGACCTGCTGCGGCATGGCCGGCGACCGCGGACTGCTGCATCCGGAGCTGACCGCCGCCGCCACTGCCGACGAGGCGGCCGAGGTCACCGGCCGTTCGTTCGACGCCCACATCTCGGCCAACCGCACGTGCGAAATTGCGCTCGAGCGGTCGACCGGCCGGCCCTACCTGTCGGTCGTACAGCTCTTGGAGCAAGCGACCCGCCCGTAGGCGGGCCACTGCGCTCGTCTTCTGCTTCAGCTCAGCCGCTTCTTGAGCAGCTGCTTGCCCTGCTCGGCGCCCTTGCGGCTTGCGTCCTGCGCGCGGCGGAAGAATTCGGCGAGCTCGGAGTCGTTCTCGCGTTCGGCGTCCTGGATGTAGATCTCGAGGCGCAGTGCGTTGCTCAGGCACTGGTCCGTGAACCAGATGATGTTGTAGTCCTTGTCCTTGGTGCCCGTGATGTGGCCGGTCTCACCTGATTGCGTGACGGTCATCTCTTCCTTCCTCTGGTCGGGGTTTGCGGATCGGGTACCCGCATCCGGCCGGCCCGACACAGGGGATGGACGCCCCGGTCAGTCGACGAACAGGTCCGGAATCGGCTCGGCGTCGGCGCCGTCGTAGGAGTACTGCGTCAGATCCGTGACACCCGCTTCGGCGAGCACGTCCTCGGCCAGGAACAGGTGGCCTGTGCACTCGCGGCTAGGCTGGACGACGATCGCATGGGCCGCGTCGGCGACGATCTCCGGCCTGCGCGAGCGTCGCATGGCCTCGTCGCCCCCGAGCAGATTCTGGACTGCCGCAGTGGCGATGATCGTGCGCGGCCAGAGTGAGTTGAAGGCGATACCGTCGTCGGCGAACTCCGCGGCCATGCCGAGCGTGCACATGCTCATCCCGTACTTGGCGATCGTGTAGCCCACATGGCCGGCCAGCCACTTCGGGTCGAGCAGGAGCGGCGGAGAGAGCGTGAGCACGTGCGGGTTCTCGGCGTTCTTCAGGTGGGGGATGCAGGCCTTGCTGACCACGAAGGTGCCGCGCGTGTTGACGTCCTGCATGAGGTCGTAGCGCTTCATCTCGAGCGCCTCCGTCCCGGCGAGGTTGATCGCGCTCGCGTTGTTCACGCAGACGTCGATGCCGCCAAAACGCTCGACCGCCTGCTCGACCGCCGTGAACACCTGCTCCTCGTCACGAATGTCCCCGACGATCGGCAGGGCCTGGCCGCCCGCCTCCTCGATCGCCTCGGCCGCGGTGTAGATGGTGCCTTCGAGCTTCGGGTGAGGCTCGGCGGTCTTTGCGATCAATGCCACGTTCGCCCGGTCGCGGGCCGCCCGCAGGGCGATTGCAAGCCCGATCCCGCGGCTTCCGCCGGAGATGAAGAGCGTCTTGTCCTGGAGTTCACCGGCCATCGGCGCGGAGCCTAAGGCATAGTGTCGCCATGCGAACTCACTCAGGCGGACGACTCGCGTGGCACGAGCAGGGGCCAACCGAGCCCGGCGCGCCTGGCGAGCCGGTGCTGATGATCATGGGACTGGCCGCCAGCTCACGGCTTTGGTACCGGCTCGTGCCTTGGATCAGCCGGCGCCATCGAGCAATCCTGTTCGACAACCGGGGCACCGGCAGCTCTCCGCCGGTCCGCTCCAGGCTCACGATGACGAGCCTCGTTGAGGACGCACTCTCGGTGCTGGATGAGGCCGGCATCGAATCGGCGCACGTGATCGGCGCGTCGATGGGGGGCATGATCGCTCAACACATTGCGCTCGATCACCGCCACCGCGTGCGTTCGCTCGTGCTGGCCTGCACCGCACCGGGTGGCCGCAGCGGCGCGCCGCCCTGGAGGATGGTGGCCGCCTCGGCATTGCGGCCGCTGCTCGGCTCGCGCCGGACCTTCCCGTTTGTGGCGCCGGTGCTCTACGCGTCTCAGACTCGCACCCAGCGGCCCCACCGCCTGCGCGAGGACCTCGCGCGCCGGATCGAGGACGACACGTCGGCCGTCACGGTGTACGCCCAGATGGCGGCGATCGCGGGCCACGACACACGCGAGCGACTGGGCGAGCTGGCCGGCCTCGAGACGCTGGTGCTGCACGGCCTCGATGACGGACTGATCCCGGCGGACCGCGGTCGGGACCTCGCCGGCCTGATCCCGGGGGCCCGACTCGAACTGCTGCCCTCGTGCGGTCACATCATCGCGACCGACGCCGAGGAGCAGACCGCCACCGCGATCCTGGAGCACCTCGAGCGAATCGCGGTGAGTACCGTGCGCGCTCCACTCACGTAGTCCCGCTTACGTTGGAAGATCAGGCGGCTCGTCCACCAACGGCAGGACCTTGTCCATGCCCGTCATGCGGAAGACCCTGTCGACGGCTTCGCCGCCGCGGATGATCCAAAGGCGCAGCCGCTGCTCGCGTGCGGTTCGATCCGCCTCGAGCAGCATCCGCAAGCCCGTCGAATCCATGAAGCTGAGCTCGCGGAGGTCGATCACCACGTCTTTGAGCGCGCCGTCCGCGAGCCGCTGGAGCACCCGCTCGAACCGCTCGCCGGCGGCCATGTCGAGCTCCCCGGAGAGCGACGCGACCAGCGCGGAGTCGCGCTGCTGAAGTTCGACCGACAGAGGGGCGCCGTCGACAGCGTTCGCCGCCTTCGGGACTGACGATGTGCGCTTCAAGCCGGCTCCTTGATCGAGGTGGACAAAGGCGTTCCCTCCGGCTGGTTGCGACCAGAGGGACTCCGGAGGAAATGTAGCCACGATCGGGGAATGGGATACCTCGTTTGGACAGCGGTGCACCGATCGATGCTACTTTCGGTTGCAGGTCTCCGGTAGTCGCACATTTGCGAGCGCGGGCAGCTCTAGGTGCATGACGGTGACGGCGTCGATGACCCTCGTTTGCTGATGACGTACCTCCACTGCACCCGGTGTGGGACCACGCTTCAGCCGTCCGCGCACGCCCGGCTCGATC
>JBKOZI010000098.1:0-8887 GCA_046725795.1 Actinomycetota bacterium | reverse complement strand
TCATCCAGCCGCCGTCCTCGATGCCGCGCCCGCGGGCGAGCACCGGGTCGATCTCCACGAACATCTCGGGCTGCAGCTCGCCCAGCCAGGGGACCTTGCGACTCATGCCGCCCGCTGTGTGCTGCTCCGTGAGCCGGAAGGTCGTGGCGACGATCGGGTAGCGCGGGTCATCCGTCGCGTGCAGCGGATTCTCCGGGCGCCGCCAGCGGATGGCCGAGGGACTGCCGTCGAGGTCCGGATAAAGGAGATTGTGCACCGGCGACTCGAGCGGCTCGTAGTGCGTCGGCAGCGGCCCGTCGAGCAGGCCGCTGGGCGAGAACATCCAGGCGCGTCCGTCGGCCATCATGATGAACGGGTCGGCGCCGGCGATCGCGTCCATGCCCCTGGCGTCCTTGGGCGGGCGGTAGTCCGGCGGCTTGGTCGCCGGGAAGTCGGGGACGTCGTAGCCGGTCCAGCGGCCGTCGGTGGCATCCCACCACACGTACTTCTTGCGCTCGCTCCACGGGCGCCCTTCCGGATCGGCGGATGCGCGGTTGTAGAGCACGCGGCGGTTCGCCGGCCACGCCCACGCCCACTCGGGCGAGACGTGGCCGCCCTCCTTTCTCAGGTCGCCGGGCTCGCGCCGCCTGGCCTGGTTGACGCCGTCGGCGAAGATGCCCGAGTAGATCCAGCAGCCGCAGGCCGTCGAGCCGTCGCTGCGCAGCTCCGTGAACCCCGAGACCGGCCGCCCGGTCGCGACGTCATACCCGTTGATCTCCTGCAAGATGGCCTCGACGTCGGGCTCGGCGATGTCGCCAAGCTCGGGATAGTCCCAGCGCATGTTGACGATCGGCCAGTCGCGCTGGCGCGTCGAGCCGGCGAAACGCTCCTTGACGCGCTTGGCCAGGTGATGCATGAACCACAGCTCCGAGCGCGCGTCGCCCGGCGGCTCGAGCGCCTTGTCCCGGAACTGGACGAGCCGCTGGGTGTTCGTGAAGCAGCCCTCCTTCTCCACGTGTGACGCGGCGGGCATCAGGAACACCTCGGTCTGGATCTCCTCGGGCCGCAGCTCGCCGGACTGAACCTCGGGCGAGTCGCGCCAGAAGGTCGCCGTCTCGATCTCGGCCATGTCGCGAACGACCAGCCACTTCAGCCGGCTCAGCGCTCGGCGCTGCAGGCCGGAGTGCTGCGAGCCGACGGCCGGGTTCTGGCCCATCACGAAGAAGCCCTCCACGCCCCCGTCGAGCATGCGCGTCATCGTCGCGAAGTGCGAGTGGTTGCCGCTGATCCGGGGGATGGCCGAGAAGCCGTAGCCGTTGTCCTCGGTCGCCGCGTCGCCGAACCAGGCCTTGAGCAGCGACACGATGTAGGTGTCGAAGAACGACCACCAGCCGCGGTCGGCGCGCCCGGTTGCGATGTAGCGCTCGAGGTCGAGATCCCCGTCCCCGGCGCGCGGCATGTTCAGGTACCCGGGGAGCAGGTCGTAGAGCGTCGGAATGTCCGTGGAGCCCTGGATCGACGCATGTCCCCGCAGCGCCAGGATCCCCCCTCCGGGCCGCCCGATGTTCCCGAGCAGGAGCTGGAGGATCGCCGCCGTGCGGATCATCTGCACGCCCGCACTGTGCTGTGTCCATCCCACGGCGTAGCAGACGGCCGTCGTGCGCTCGCGCCCGGAGTTCTCGATCAGCGTCTCCGCCACCGCCCGCAAGTCGTCCTGCGAGATGCCGCAGATGCGCTCCACGGTCTCCGGCGTGTAGCGGCTGAAGTGCCGCCGCAGGATCTGGAACACGCAGCGCGGATGCTCGAGCGTGTCGTCCCGCTCTACCTCGCCGACCAGCATGCCGGCACCCGTCTTCGTCGCAAAGGCCTGGGTCGAGTGCTCGCGCACTCCGGCGGCGGAGGCGATCTCACCGCCCTCGTACATCCACGTTCTGCGGTCGTACGTCCCCGTCTCGGGGTCGAAGCCGGAGAAGACGCCGCCGAGGTCCTCCACATCGCGGAAGCGCTCGTTGATGATGGTGGAGGCGTTCGTGTAGTTGACGACGTAGTCGCGGAAGTACGACTCCGTCTCGAGCACGTGGTGGATCAGGCCGCCGAGGAAGGCGATGTCGGTTCCCGCGCGGATGTGCACGTGCTGGTCGGCGAGCTGGCTGGTGCGCGAGTAGCGCGGGTCGACGTGGATGATCCGCGCTCCGCGCTCCCTGGCCTTCATGACCCAGCGGAACCCGACCGGGTGCGCCTCGGCCATGGAGGAGCCCTCGATCAGGATGCAGTCGGCGTGCTGGAGGTCCTGCTGGAAGGTGGTGGCGCCGCCGCGCCCGAACGAGGTCCCCAGACCGGGGACCGTGGAGCTGTGTCATATGCGGGCCTGGTTCTCGATCTGCACCGCGCCCATCGCGGTGAAGAGCTTCTTGATCAGGTAGTTCTCCTCGTTGTCGAGCGTCGCGCCGCCGAGGTGGGCGAAGCCCAGGGTCCGGTCCACGCGCCAGCCGTGGCGCTCCTTGTCCTGCCATCCAGCCTCCCGGGCAGCGATCAAGCGCTCGGCGATCATGTCCATCGCCTGCTCGAGCCCGAGCTCCTCCCACTCGGTCCCGCCGGGGCGCCGGTAGCGCACCTTCGTCAGGCGGCCGGGCTGCTGGACGAGTTGTCGCGACGCGGCGCCCTTCGGACACAGCGTGCCCTGGTTGATTGGCGAGCGCGGGTTGCCCTCGATGTCGACGAGCTCGCCGGCGCGCGTGTAGACAACCTGGCCGCAGCCGACGGCGCAGTAAGGGCAGACCGACTCCGTCACCTTCAGGCCCGCCACGCGGGCACGGGCCGACGCGGTTGCAGGCGACAAGGCGCTGGGACCAAGCCCCCAGTCCATCGCGCGCCCGATGAGCGGCAGTCGTCTCAGGCGCTCAAAGGTGCTGGGCCGCGAGCCAGGGCGGGCCATCAAGTCATTAATACTGCGTGATTCAGGGTTGTCAAGTTCCGCCCTCCGCCGAGCTCAGAGCGGGAGGTTGAGATAGATGATCGCCACGCCGATCGTGGAGAGCATGGGAGTCGAGGTGGCGACGGCGGAGGACGCAGCCGCCGCGATCGCCACCGCCGGGGTATGCGACGTATTGCCGCACCGCGGACGCGGTAGTGAAAGAGTCCACTTCAGGCCGACGACAACCGCGATCTCGGGCAGCGAACATCGACCATGTGATTCCACAAGGGCTATCGCCGCTTCGTGGCGAAGGCCGAGACTTACGTAACCAAAAGGAGCGAGCATGACTCGCAGCAGATTGATCGCCTTCCTCGCGGGCGCGCCGGTGGTAGCGCTCACGGCCCTGAGCATCGCCGCCTGCGGCGGCGGCGGCAGCGGCGCGAGCGCGTCGACGGCGCCCCCGAAGACCGCGAGCGGACGGCCGGCGACGGTCGGCGTCGCGAACAGCGACCTGGGGAAGATCCTCGTCGACTCGCAGGGACGCACCCTCTATCTGTTCCAGAAGGACTCGGGGACGCAGAGCGCGTGCACCGGCGCGTGCGCCAGCGCCTGGCCGCCGCTCCGCGCGCAGGGCAAGCCGACGGTCGGCAGCGGGGCGAATGCCTCGATCGTCGCAACCAGCCCGCGCTCCGACGGAAAGCCACAGGTCGTCTACAACGGCCATCCGCTCTATCGCTACCAGGGCGACCAGAAGCCAGGCGACACGAACGGCCAGGGCCTGACGGCGTTCGGCGGCGGATGGTTCGCGCTGTCTTCGGCGGGGAGCCAGGTCACCGGCCAGCCATCGAGCTCAGGTGGCGGCGGGACTGGCTACTAGCCGACGACTGGGCGTGGTCCTCGACCCCCGGCGTCTACTGCTGATACCGCTCCACGGTGTCCGCGTCTCTGGCCTCCGCGTCATCCGGATCGGCACCTGCATCCCGTAGCGTCCGACGCCGGCGCAGGAGGTCCCAACAGCGGTCCAGTTCGACCTCCACGGCGCGCAACCGCTCCCTTTCGTCCGCGAGCGCGTGGACGTCAGCGCTGTCCGTCTGCTCGCGGCTACGCAGGCTCATAGCCGTTCAGGTAAGGGTCGGCAGCAAAGCGTCGCGCCAGACCACCACGAGGCGTCCCTCTTCCTCGGCCACCTCGGTGCCGAGCGCGGCGCAGGCTGCCCGAAACCGGCGGCGGACCCAGGCGGCCTCGTCACCTTCCGCCAGCCGGGTGTGGCAGAAGTCGAGTTTCAGGGGCACGGCCTCGAGGCGCAGCGGCCCGTGCTGGTCGAGCGTGACAAAGAAGAGGAGCCCGAGGTCGTTCCGGAGGTCGGGTTCGACGGCGTAGTCGTCGAGGAAGTCGCCGAGGTCATAGAGGACGTGGGGCTGGACGCCGTGGAAGACGTGCGCGGAGTGGCCCGCGACGAGCGTCGCCCCCGCGCTGCGAAGACCAGCCGCCGCGCGGCGGACGTACGGAAGCGGTGCTGGGATCGTGTTCGGCCCCCAGTGGGGTGTGACGAGCACGGCGTCGACGTCGAGCTCCGCGATCGCGGCCGGGAGCCAATCCAGCCCCCGTTGCAGGTCGACATAGGCGATGCCGGCAGAGGCCGGCCCGGCCGCGAAATCGGACGGGTGGTCGCTGCAGCCGAGCACGGCAAGGCGCAGGCCATTCGCTTCCAGCACTGCGGGCGCACGGGCCTCATCGCGCCGCCGGCCCGCGCCGACCCAGGCGATGCCGGCCTCCCGCAGATGGTCGAAGGTGTCGAGCAGCGCCGGCAGGCAGAAGTCGAGCGCGTGGTTGTTCGCGAGTGTCACGCAGTCGACGCCGAGCCGGTTCAAGACCTCGGTCGCGGCCGGCGGCGCCCGGAAGAAGAACGGCTTGCGCGGATCCGGCCACGGCTTCCCGCGCTCAGAGATGCAGCATTCGAGATTGAGCACGAAGAGATCCGCCGACCGCGTGAGAGCGACGACCTCCTCGGCGACAACGTACTCCGGTCCCGCCAGGGCGATCGCCTCCGCCGCCTTTCGCCCCAGCATCGTGTCGCCGGCGAGGGCAAGCTTCACGTCAGTGCGCCGGCTCGTACGTGTGGACGGCGACGCCCGAGCCGAATGTCTGGGTGTCGGTCAGCTTGAACGGCTTCCTCTGCCGCGACTCCGGGAATGGCCGCTTGCCGCCGCCGATCATCACCGGGAACACCATCAGACGCAGCTCGTCGACGAGGTCGTTCTCGATCAGCGAGTGCACGAGAGTGGCGCTGCCGGCGACCAGGATCGGCCCGCCGCCCCGCTCCTTGAGCTTCCCGACCTCCTCGGCGACGTCGCCCCCGATCAGGGTCGAGTTGTTCCATTCGAGCGGTTCCTCGAGCGTCGAGGAGACGACGTACTTCGGCATCGAGTTCATCTTGTCGGCGAACTCGCCCTCCCGTTCAGGCCAGGCGCCGGCGAAGGACTCGTAGGTCACCCGCCCGAGCAGGTGCGACTCGGCCTCGAGCACCTCGTTGAGCTTGTACTGCTGCTGCTCGGGGCTCATGAAGTCGAACACCCAACCGGTATGGGGGTGGGTCGGCTCGCCGCCCGGCGCCTCCATGACGCCGTCGAGCGTCACGAACTCGGTCACGATCAGCTTGCTCATCTCCGGTCTCCTCGCCTTCGTCCTCGGACTCGCAGATAAGACCCCCGCGCGCCGCGAAAATGATCGCTATGAGCAGGAGGCCGACGAGGTAGTCGCGATATGTATTCGCTTCAGGCCGGCCAGGACGAACACTAGCCCAGCATCAACACCAGCTCCGGTCGCAACGTGGCCTCTTCGCGGGAGTGGAAGTTGACACCGTCGCTGGCGGTGGTGACGAGGTTGAAGCTATAGGTGCCATTGCCGGTCACGAAGGGCGTGACGTCGTACTCGACCCAGGTGTCGGCGGGGATCGCCCCCTTGTCGTCCCCGGCGGCGCTCGTGCGCGCCGCGCGCGTGTTCCAGTTGACGGTCATCTCGCCCCAGGCAGTGCCGCTGGTGTAGACCGCGGGGCCGTCGACGGTCCCGTTGCTCGTCGAGTGGAGGCGGAGCTTGGCGGCTTGCACGGTCCCGGATGCGCCTGTCACGGTGAAGCGCACGTAGCTTTCCACGTTGTCGCCGCTGCTGCTGAGATTGGCGCGCAAGTAGCTGGTGCCGAAGTTGGTGGTGGGCGCTATCTGCTCCACACGGGCGTCGGCCTCCGGAGCGATCGTGAGCACGGTCGCGGCCGCAGCAGGAGTAGTGGCGGTCGCGGTGTTGCTCGGGTCGGAAAGGTTGCCGGCTGCGTCCAACGCCCGGACCTCGTAGTGATACGTGCTGCTGGCGGCAACGCTCGTGTCGGAGTAGGAGGTTGTCGTGCCGAGGGTCGCGATCAGGGCTCCCTCGCGGTAGACCTTGTATCCGGTCACGCCCACGTTGTCGCTGGACGCCTGCCAGCTCAGGTCGACCCGAGTCGGGCCCGCGGCCGTCGCGATCAGGCTTCCGGGCGCGGTCGGACGCTGGGTGTCGCCGGTGCTCACGGCAGCGGTGGCCGTGGCGGTGTTGCTCGGAGCAGAGACGTTGCCGGCGCCGTCCACGGCCCGCACGACGTAGCTGTACGTGAGGCCCCCGATCACGCTCGTGTCCGAGTAGGAGGTCGAAGGGCCGACACTCGCGATCAGCGCCCCGCCGCGGTAGATGTCGTAACCGGTCACGCCCACGTTGTCGCTCGACGCTTGCCAGCTGAGATCGATCCGGCCGGGGGTAGTGGAGGTCGCGTTCAGGTTGGCAGGCGCGCTGGGGGGCGTGGCGTCGGCTCCGCCGGTGGTAACCACGAGCTCCGGGCGGAAGGTGGCCGCCTCGCGGGAGTAGAAGTCGACGCTGTCGGTGGCAGTCGTTTTGAGTCCGAAGCTGTAAGTGCCATTGCCGGTCACGAACGGCATGACGTCGTACTCGACCCAGCTCTCGGCGGCGATCGCTCCCTTGTCGTCGGTAACGGAGCTCGTGGCGGTCGGGCGCCTGTCCCACTTGACCTCGTTCTCCTTCCAGTTGGTGCTCGTCGTGAACACGCCGGGGCCGTCCACGGTGGCGTCGCTGATCGAGTGGAGCCGGAGCTTGACGCTGCGGAGCGGTCCCGCCGGAACGCCGCTGACCGCGAAGCGCAGGTAGCTCTCGGCCTGGGAGCCGATGGTGCCGACGGTGCGCAGGTAGCTGGTGGCGAAGCTGGCCTTGGGCTTGGACTGCTCGGCCCGGGCGTCGGCCTGCGGAGAGAAGGTGAACACCGTCTGGGCAGGCGTCGTGGCCGACGCGGCGCTGCTCGGATCTGACAGGTTGCCCGCCGCGTCGAACGCGCGGACCTCGTAGCTGTAGCTCGTGCTGGGGGTGACGCTCGTATCGGAGTAGCTCGTGGTCGCGCCGATGCTCGCGATCTGGGCCCCGTTGCGGTAGACCCTGTACCCGGTGACGCCCACGTTGTCGCTCGACGCCTGCCAGCTCAGGTCGATTCGGTTCCAGCTGGTCGCGGCCGCCGTCAGGTTGCTCGGGGCGGTGGGCTTCTGGGTATCGGCCGGGCTCACCGTCGCGCTCGCGGTGTTGCTCGGGTCCGAGAGGTTGCCGGCCGCGTCCTCGGCGCGCACCGTGTAGCTGTATGTGCCGCCCGCGAGTCCCGTGTCCGTGTAGGAGAGCGTCGTCCCGCCGACACTTGCGACCTGCGTCCCGCCGCGGTAGACCCGGTAGCCGGTCACGCCCACGTTGTCGGTGGAGGCCTGCCAGCTGAGCGAGGCCTGCCCAGTGCCGCCGGTGGCGGTGAGGTTGCCGGGGGGCGTGGGCTTCGTGGTGTCCGACGGCGCGGTGGGCCCGTGACAGGCTGTGGAGCCCGAGTCCGTGAACGTCTTGCCGGCCTCGGGAACGAACTGCCAGTCGTAGCTCGCCGAGTGAAGCGTCAACTTGAGCACGCCGAAGGTGTTGTTCTGGCGCACCTCGCTGCCCGGCTGAATGGTGTTGAGGGGATGGAAGCTCCTACCCCCCGTGCCCACCACGAACTGCCGAATGCCGGCACTCGAGTCGAGCGTGCCTTCGGGGTCCTTCGGCGCGAAGCGCTCGTAGTGGTGATCGTGCCCGACCAGCGCGACGTCCGCGTCGTAGTCGTAGAGCGCCTGGTAGAGCGGCTTCACGGAGGTGCTGCCGGGCGCGTTCACGCCGGACGTGAATCTCGGGTGGTGCCAGTAGGCGAGCGTGCACGTTCGCGGGTTGGCGGCGAGGTCCTGGCGTAACCAGTTCGCCTGGGACGACGTCGCGCTGCAGCTCACGGTCGAGCAGTTCGAGTTGAGCGCGATCAGGTGCCAGCTCCCGAGGTTGAAGCTGTAATAGCCCTTCGCCGGATCTCCGGCCGCGCTGCCGAAGTAGCCGAAGTACCCCCGCGCGGCGCCGGAGGTGTCGCAGTCCGTCCCGCCGTCGACGTGGTACTCGTGGTTGCCCAGGGCCGGGCGGGTGATCGACTTCACCCGTCCCCAGGCCGGGTCATAGGCCTGCATGAACGCGCTCAAGCCCGCGCACTCGTACTGGATGTCCCCGATCGGGAGCACCGCCGACAGCCCCTGGTTCACGAGCAGGTCGGACGTGTACTTCTGCCGGCAGGAACTGGAGGTACCGAGGCCGTTGTTGAAGGAGCTGCTGCTGGGATCGCAGGCGATGTCGCCGGCGGCCGCGATCACCGGATCCGCGGCGTCGGCCGCTGCCGGCCAGCTCAACGCCAGCAGCAAGACAACCAGTGCCAAGCACTCCGCGAGCGCCGTGGGCGCTCGTAACCGTCTATTCATCCGTGTGTCGGAACCTCTCTGCCTGCGAATCCACGCTGGCCTCGTGCCACTCAGAACTTAGCCGAGCGCGCTTCGCCGCGCAAGGGGAAAGCCGGATTCCCGCAACGCTGCGCGCCTAAGAACGCTCGAGGCCGGATGCCTGGCCTTGCGGGGCCCG
>JBKOZI010000097.1:0-20095 GCA_046725795.1 Actinomycetota bacterium | reverse complement strand
TGTGAACCTCGAGCCCGAGCGAGGAGAGCCGGTGCTTGGCGTCTCTCTTTGCCGCGGCGAACTTCGGGTCGCTTGCTGTGATCGCCGCGTTCTTCCCCTTGATGTAGGCGAACTCGTAGTCCGGCTCGCCGACGTCGTGCTTCTCCATGATCGAGTACCCGCGCTCGGACTCTCCGACCGCGCCGTTGTCGAGCGTCTGCGTGCCGGTCGCGGCGCCGAGCGCGAGCGCCACCACGACGAAGGCAAGCCAGGCCGCCAGTGCCCGCCCGGGACGGAGGGAGCTCCAGCGGCCGATGCGGGTTGCCCAACGCATGTCGTCAGTCTCGCGTTCGACCGGCGGTGTTCATGACTGGCTCCTTTCCACTCGGACGGCATCCGGCACGAGCGCGTTGACGACGAAATCCCGCAGGCTCTCGCGCGCGGCCTCGTCCGTGACGGTCACCTGGTCCTTGTCGCGAAGGCGCCGGGTCGCGGCCCAGCTGGTCGTCTCGACCACGAGGCGGGCGGTCGCGTTCGCGTCGCTCATGGGTCGAAACTGGCCTGCCCGGACGCGGCTGCGCACGTAGCGGGCCATACGGGCAAAGAGCTCGCGACGAACGCCGAGGAAGACCTCGGCAACCTCCGGAACGTCGGGCGCGGAGTGCTCGAGCACCTCGATCGCGCCCCGCATCCGGGCAAGCGCGTCGTAGAGCTCGAGCACGACTTCGCCGAGCTCTTCCGCCGGATCGCCTGCCTTCCGGCGGCGAAGCGCAGCCTCCAGCACGGGGAAATCGCTGAAGTCGAGCCGGGCTCGCAGCCAGGTCGCGGTTTTGGCCGCTGTGGTGGTGGGCGAGGGAAGACCCACGTTGCCATCGAGGCTGTCGAGCCCCCACCGGAGCACCAGGTCGAAGAGCGCCTCCTTGCTCTCGACGTAGTTGTAGAGGTTGCCCGGGGAGACGCCCGCGACGGCGGCGATGTCGGCCATCTGCGTCCGGCGGAAGCCCTTCTCTCCGAAGGCCTGGGTGGCCGCCGCAAGGAGATCTTCGAGCCGAGCTTGAGCAGGTGCCCGTGGCATGGCCGGCAGTATAACTGAATGATTCATTCAGTCAAGCGAGCAAGTGAGACATCGGTGCCCAGGGGATAGCATGCCCTCGGTGCACGCCCTCGCCGCATTCGTGTCCGGTCGCCGCACCAAGTGGCTCGTACCGGTCCTGTGGCTCGTTCTGATCTTCGTCTTCGGCCCGCTCGGGAGCAAGCTGGCGGACGAGACCACGGACGACACCTCGAGCTTCCTCCCGAAGAGCGCCGAGTCCACCGAGGTCAACAACCTGCTGAAGGCGCGCTTCGCGGGCGGGCAGACCGTCAGCGGCATCGTCGTTTACCGCCGCGCGACCGGCCTGACCGCATCAGACCACCGGAAGATCGTCGCCGACGCGCGTCGGATCCAGGCCGAGGTGCCGCTGATCGGCCGGCCCGACGTGCCGTTCACCCCCAGCGGACGCGGCCTGACCTCGCCCGACCGCAAGGTGGCCTACACCGTCGTGACGCTCCGGGACGACTGGGACAAGCTCGGCGACTGGGGCAAGGACGTGCGCGACATCGTGGGCGACGGCAGCGGTGGGCTGAAGGTCTGGGTCACCGGAGACGCCGGGTTCGCGGCCGACTTCGAGGAGGTGTTCAGCTCGTTCGACGTGAAGCTGCTGCTCGCGACCGTGCTGCTGGTGCTCGTGCTACTCGGTGCGATCTACCGCTCGCCGGCGATCGCGGTGGTTCCGCTGATCGTCGTGTTCGCTGCTTATGCAGTCGCGCAGGGACTGGTCTATCTGTATGCGAAATCGGGCGCCACCGTCAGCAGCAACTCGACTCAGATCCTGGTCGTGTTGATGTTCGGCCTCGGTACCGACTACTGCCTGCTCCTGCTTTCGCGCTACCGGGAGGAGCTGCGGCGCCATGCGGACAAGCACGATGCGATGGCGCGGGCGGTGCGTCGCTCGGGCCCGGCCATCTTCGCCAGCGGGCTCACCGTGGCGCTTTCGATGCTCGTGCTGCTGGTCGCGGACACGCGGTCGATCAGCTCGCTGGGGCCGGTCGCCGCGATCGGCGTGCTGTCGGTGCTCGCCGCCGGGCTGACGTTGCTGCCGGCGCTGCTCACGATCGGTGGACGGCGTGCCTTCTGGCCGCGCCGCCGGACCGTCGAATGCGACCCGCTCGCCGACGTCCACCCTCACCGGGGTATCTGGCGGCGGATCGGAGACCGCGTGATGCAGCGGCCGGCTCCCGCCCTGGCCGTCACGGTGCTCATCTTCGGAGGGGGCGCGCTTGGGCTGCTCGCGTACAAGGAGGACTACAGCATTGCGAACGCCTTCAAGAAGGACACCGAGAGCGTCGAGGGCTTCCGCGCGCTGGAGCAAGCCTTCCCGGCCGGCACCTCCAACCCCACGACCGTGGTGATCGAGCGTGAGGACGGTGCGGTGCGGCCGAGCGACGTCGACGCGGTCAGGCGGCAGATTCGAACCGTGCCGGAGGTCGCGAGCGTGAGCCCCTTGATCGAACGTTCGCGCGACGGCCAGATCGCGCGGATCGACATCGTCTTCCGGAGCGATCCCTTCGCGCAGACGGCGCTCGACAGCATTCCCAAGATCCGCGACACGCTCGACAGGCTGCCGCCGGGGGTGCAGGCGTTGCTCGGCAGCGGGACTGCGCTGCAGTACGACTTCGACCACGCGGCCACGGAAGACACGAAGAGAATCGTTCCGCTGGCGCTCGTCGTGATCGCGGTGATCCTCGGGCTCCTGCTGCAATCGCTGGTCGCCCCGATCGTGATCATCCTGACCGTGCTGGCATCGTTCTTCGGCACGCTCGGCATATCGATCTTCTTCTTCCGGCACGTGGTCGGGGACCCGGGCGTCGACTCCTCCCTGCCGGTGTTCGCGTTCATCTTCCTGGTGGCGCTCGGCGTCGACTACACGATCTTCCTGATGAGCCGAGTGCGCGAGGAGGCGCTCTTTCACGGCACCCGCGAGGGCGTGCTGCGTGCGCTGGGCGCGACCGGGCCGGTGATCACCAGCGCCGGAATAATCCTGGCGGGCACCTTCTCCGTGTTGATGACGCTGCCCGTGACGTTCGCGTTCAACATCGGGTTCATGGTGGCCGTGGGGATCCTGCTGGACACGTTCATCGTCCGGACGATCATGCTGCCGGCGGCCGTGGAGGTGATCGGCGACAAGATCTGGTGGCCCTCCGACCCGAAGGGAGGGCTACGCGCGCTGCGCGGCGAGGAGGCGGCCGCAGCGGAGCCTGTCACGGCGGGAGCACGCGGCTCCTGATGGCCTGATGCCGAGGCGATCTCGCGTGGAAACCTGCGATAACGGGTCGGGCTGGGCCGATCCGGTACGCGACTGGCTTGATTGCGGCGCGGACATGTACGGAGCGGTCAAGAAATTCCCATTGACACAGACCCGTTCCCCGTCACTGGTGCAATTGGGCCCCTATCGGGTACTCAACTGACCATTGGACGATTGCGGCATGATCAGCGGCCATGTCGCGGTGTCAATCCGCTCGAGACAGGAACGAACCGATCAAAACGTTTCAGCCCGACCCGTTATTGCCGCTTTTCTGACCAGCCGCCACCCGCCGACGCCAAAGGGCGTCACGGCGGCCCCCACCAGACCACAAGGCCATGCCGCATGGTGTCCTCCGTGACCACCTGCGGGTCGACGAACTGCAGCAGGTAATCCGGCCCGCCGGCCTTGAAGCCCGTGCCCGACAGCCGGTTGCCGCCGAACGGCTGGCGGCCGACCATCGCGCCGGTGATCTGCCGGTTGACGTAGAGGTTGCCGACCGGCGTGCGCGAGGCGACATAATCGACGGCACGGGGGTTCCTCGAGAAAAGCCCGCCCGTGAGCGCGTAGTCGAGGCTGTCCACCACGTCGCAGGCCTCCTCGATGCCGGCTACGCGCTCGATCGCGAGCAACGGGCCGAAGATCTCGTCCCGGAGCACCGTAGAGTCCGCCGGCAAATCGGTTGCGAGCGCGGGCGGCACGAACCAGCCGGGCTCGGGAACGGCGGTGCCGCCGACGGCGAGCCGGCCCTCGCTCGCCGCGCGCCGCTGGTAGTCGAGCACGCGCCGCTGAGCCGCCGCTTCGACCAGCGGCGGCACCTGCGTCGTGAAGTCCTCCGCCTGCCCCACCTGGAGCAGGTCGACCGCGCCGCGAAGACGCTCGATCAGCTCATCGGCGATCGGCTCGAGCACGAGCAGCCGCGCTGCGGCCGAGCACTTCTGGCCACCGTAGGCGAAGGCCGAGGTCACGAGCGCGGGAACCGCGTCATCGAGGTCGGCATCCGAGTCGACGATCACGCAGTTCTTGCCACCCATCTCCGACAAGACGCGCTTGACGTGGCGCTGGCCGGGAGCGGTGCGCGCGGCCTGCTCGATGATCTCGAGCCCCACGGGTCTCGAGCCGGTGAACGCGATCGTTGCGACATCGGGGTGTGCCACGAGCGCGGCGCCGACGTCGCCCTCGCCCGGCAGGAGCTGCACCGCCTCGGCGGGCACCCCCGCCTCCCGGAGGGCCGCGACGATTGCGAGCCCCGATGCGGGCGACTGCTCGGCCGGCTTCAGGATCGTCGCGTTCCCGCTCGCGAGGCTGCCCGCGACCATGCCGGTCGGGATCGCGAGCGGGAAGTTCCAGGGTGCGATCACGGCGCAGACACCGCGCGGCCGGTACCGCATGACGTTGTGCTCGCCCGGCACCTGCAGGAGCGGCCCGCCTTCGAGCTCGACGGCTTGCCGCGCGTAGTACTCGAGGAAGTCGATCGCCTCGCAGACGTCGGCGTCGGCCTCCGGCCAGGGCTTGGCACACTCGCGTACCTGCAGGGCGGCGAGCTCGTGGCGCCGGCGGCGGAGCACGTCGGCGGCCCGCACGAGCACGGCCGCGCGCTCGGGCACGGGGCGCCCACCCCAGTCGCGCGCACCCACCTGGGCCGCTTCGACGGCGCGCTCGACGTCACCCGCGGTCGCTAGCCCGGCCGTCGCCACCACGCGTGTGGGCGCGCCGGGATCGGTCGAGACGAGGCCCTCGGAGGGGCCGCGATCCGAGCCGATGAGGACCGGCACGCGCCAGGGCAGCTTCGTGTCCAGCTCCCGAAGCGCGGTCGAGAGCGACTCGCGCACGGGTGCGCGCCGAAGCTCTGCGTGCGGCTCGTTCGAGAAGGGCTTCAAGGCGCCGTGAGCAGTTCCTCGAGCGAGGCGCCGTGCGCCTGGGCCGCGAGGAAACCCTCGTTGCTGGTGTTCTCCAGGAGTCTTCTCACCAGGTACGCCATCCCGGCGACCAGATCCCCCACGGGGCAGTAGGTGCGAACCCGGAAACCCTTCGCGACCAGCGCCTGCTGCAGATCGTCGCCGAGGCCGCGGAGCACCTGAAGCTCGAGGTCGCGGTCGTTTCCCCCCAGCGTCCGGTTGCAGGCGATCGCATGCGAGATCGAGCGCAGGTTGTGCGAGGCGACCGCGACGCGTACGCGCGGACGTGCTTCGAGCAGGCGGCGCGTGAGCGCCTCGAAGTTGCGATCCGACTCCGCCTTGTCCTCGAACACAGGCGCCGGCCAGCCATGGCGACGCGCTTCCACGATCTCGTGATCCCAGTAGGCGCCCTTCACGAGCCGCACGACCAGCGACTGGGAACGCGGGTGGTCGTGCGCCCAGTCGAGCACACGGGCGAGCGTCTCGGCGGCATCACGCAGATAGGCCTGAAGCACGATGCCGGCAGACGGTCCGTTTGCGAGCTCGTCCGCGGCCAGCAGGTCGAGCACGAGGTCGAGCACCGCTTCGCGCGAGTCGAGCGACTCCATGTCGATGTGCAGGTGAGCACCGAGGTCGCGTGCGAGCCGCATCAGCGGCAAGAGGCGACCGGCCGCGTCCCGCTCGCCCAGCTCCGGCGCTTCAGGGCGCAGGAGCGGAGTGAGCGCAGACACCTTCACGCTCAGGTTGACTCGCGGAATCGTCCCCGCCGAGTCGCACTCGAGGAGGGGCCGCTCCGGCCAGCGGGCCGATGCCTCGTGAAGAGTGCGGAGGGCGTCGGCGCAACGCGCCGCGTAGCGGTCGGCCTCCTCGACCGTCACGGTAGCCTCCCCGAGCAGGTCGACGGATGCGGCGACCCCGTCGTTCCAGAGGCCGTTGAGCAACCGCACGGCGTCACGGGGCGACTCGCCGACGATGAAGCGGTGCGCCATGTGCCGGACGCCGGTGACGGCCGCGAGCCCGAGCGCCCGTGCACCCGCCTTCGAGTCGGCCATCCGCATCGCCACATCGAGCGAGTGGGGACGCTCGTCCACCTCCTCGAGGAAGGCGCTCAGGTGGCGAGCGAGGTCGTCGAGCGAGCGACACGCGGGGACGACGTCGACAAACCTGAACAGAGCGGCCCGCAGCTCGGCGTCCCGGGACGCCAGCTCCATCGCCCTGTCGTCGACTGCCTTGAACGGATGACGGGCGTGGGAGGGAAACGCCTCTGCGAGCTCGAGGCCGATGCGATGGATCTGGTCTTCTAGTTCCACTCCGAGTAGGGAACGATCCCGTCCTCGGGCCGCGGCTCCGAGTCCAGCATCGCCAGGTACTCCAGAAGATGCCCGTCGGGGTCCTCGAAGTAAACAGCCGCGGCGGGCATCCAGGCCAGAACACTCGGTTCGCTCGTCTCCTGGCCGAAGAAGGAGAGCGGCGTCACGCCCTGGGCGCGCAGTCGCTCAGGGGCGCGTAGGACGTCGTCGAGCGCTACGTCGAACGCGATGTGGAGGGTGAGGCTGTTGACCGAGGATCCGATCCCCCACAGCCCGAGCATCGCGCGACCGGGCTCGCCGATCCACATGAATGCCGCGTTTCGCTCAGCGAGGTCGAGCGCCAGCGGGAGGCCGACCACGTCGCGGTAGAACGCGACCGACCGCGGGACGTCGCGCACGGTCAGGTGTGTCTCGAAGAGTCCGCGAACGGGCGTCGGTGCCGCCATCGATGCTCAGTATCGCTCCTCCGAGGGGCAGCTCGGATGCCATCGAACAGGGATAGTCGGAATCGTGATACAGCTTGGCCGTCTTGGGCTGCATCGAGGCATCCGCGCGGCGCCACAGGAGCGCCAGCACGACCGCTCCGGCGACCGGCGCGACGAGGTAGATCCAGATGTCTGCGAGATTCCAGAACGCAAGTGCGGGGCCGGCGCTGCGGGCCGGGTTGAGGCTCGTGCCCGTGTAAGGGGACCCGGCCCACACCAGTGCCGTTATCACCGGCCAGATCGCCAGAGGAGTCCAGCGCGCGAGCTCCATGCGCGAGACGAACAGAAAGACCACGCCGATCAGCGCCATGGTCATCGCCGCCTCGAGCATCAGCCCCACCCCGGTGGACGTGCTCACCGCCGTCACGCCGCCGCCGACGGAATCCGCCGTGGTTCCCCAGAGCAGTCGCACCGCAAGTGCGCCCACGGTCGCGCCCGCGAGCTGAACGGCGACATAGCCGGCGAAGTCGTGGTTGCTGACCCGTCCGAGCACCCGGAAGCCAAGCGTCACCGCCGGGTTTAGGTGGGCGCCCGACAGCCGGCCGAGCGGCGAGAATGCCACGAGGCTCACGCAGGCGGCGAAGAGCCCACCTACGACCACCCGTCGGAGCGACCCGGAATGCAGAGCCTCCGCGAGTGGGGCGCCACGACCGAAGGTCAGGCAGACGGCCGACAGGCCGCCGAGCGTCATCAGCCCCGTGCCGGCACCCTCCGCCGCCCAGATTCGCCAGTGCCAGCCGGATTGCGCCGGCTGGGCCATGACCCTGTCAGGGACGGCCGTTCGAGCTCAGCGCCTCGTAGGCGATGCCCGTGGCCGTCGCGTATACGACGTGGTGGAACACGTCGATCGCGATCTCGTCCTTGCCCCAGAGGTTGATCGGCGGGGCGACGTCGAGCGTCGGCAGCATCACCACCGCCTGCCCCCACACCGCGGCGCCGTGCGCGGCGTTCGCTGCCTTCGGCGGCAGCGGCGTCGAGCCGAGCAGTCCGCGCACGGCGCCCCAGCCGGTGCCATAGCCCCAGTGCACGAGGTTCGAGAAGCGGCTCTCGGCCTGCGGGCTCTCGAACTCTTTGACCCCCAGCACCCTCTCGGCGGCCTTTGCGGGCGCGTTGCTGAACTGCCGCTTGCGCAGCTTGGCCTCGAGGGTCGAGGACACGGTCATCGCTGCGGTTCCCACCAGCCCCGCTGCCAGGCCCCTGCCGACATTGCATGCAACGGTCGAGATCCTCAAGCCGCCACCTCTTCCAACACAGGCGCCTTCGCCCCGAGCCGATCGATCAGGTGATCGCCGACCCGCAGCGCGTTCGCGATCGCGGTCAGCGCGGGGTTCACGGCGCTGCTCCCCGGGAAGAAGCTCGTGTCGACTACGTACAGGTTGTCGACGTCGTGGGCCTTGCAGTTCACGTCGAGCGCGGAAGCTGCCGGGTCGGTCCCGAACCGGACGGTCCCGCACTGATGCGCGACGCCTGCGATCGGGATGCGCTGATCCTTGAGCAGCGTGCGCGGGACCAGGTGAGGGTGCATGTCGAGGTGGGTCAATAGACCTTTGAGCTTTCCCAGCAAGCGCCGGTGGGGCTCGTCGTTGACGGTCGAGTAGGTGACGTGGATTTTCCCGGCGCCGTCGACGGCCACCCGGTTCTGCGGCCTCGGGATGTCCTCGGTGGTGATCCAGAAGTCGACCGCGTGCCGGGCCATCCAGTCGAGCGCAAAGCCGGGCGCGAACCACGGCGCCCCCGCCTTCAAGATGTTCTCGTCGCTCTTGCCGAGCATCTGGATGTGGCCGAGCGGGTGGTGGAAGTCGTCAGCCCCGTAGTAGTAGTCGTTCACCCCGAGTGTCTTCTGGAATTTCGTCGGGTTCGGCTCCTTCGAGAGTGCGATCAGCGCGGAGTTGATGTGCGCCATGTAGTGGCGCCCGACGACGTCGGACGCGTTCGCGAGCCCGTTGGGGTGCTGGTCGTTGGCCGACTTCAGCAGGAGCGCCGCAGAGTTGACCGCCCCGCACGACACGACGACGACGTCGGCGCTGTAGGTCTCGCGCTCGCCGTTGCGATCGACGACCACACCGGTCACGGTCTGCCCGGTAGGGTCGGTCTCGAGGCGCTCGACCTTCGAGTTCGTCTCGAGCGTCACGTTGTCGTGGGCGATCGCCGGGCGCACGCACAAGACGTGCGCGTCGGCCTTGCCGTCCACCATGCAGGGGAAGCCGTCGAACTTGTCGCAGCGAATGCAGGTGCTCCGCTCCCGGTCGCTCTCGTCGAGCAGCACGCCGACCGGGAGGTGGAACGGCTTGTGGCCAGCGCGCTCGAGGTCGTCGTGCAGCTTCTGAATGCGCGGCTCGTGGCTCACGGCCGGATATGGGAAGGGACCTGAGCGCTTTGGCTCGGTCGGGTCCTCACCGGCCGCGCCGTGCACGTGGTAGAGGTGCTCTGCCTGGGTGTAGTACGGCTCGAGGTCCTCGTAGGAGATCGGCCAGGCGGGTGAGATGCCGCCGTAGTGCCGAACCTCGCCGAAGTCGGTCTCACGTAGCCGGAAGAGGATCGCGCCGTAGAACTTCGTGTTCCCGCCCACGAAGTACTGCTGGTGGGGCGAGAAGGGGTTCCCGTCCTTGTCGTACCACTGCTCGCCGGACAGGTAGCGCTCCTTGAGGAACACCTCGGCGCTGTCCCAGTTCTCCTGCTCGCGCGGCAGGTAGCCACCGCGCTCGAGCAGGAGGACTCGCTTCCCGGAGGGGGCCAGCCGGTGCGCGAGCGTGCCGCCCCCTGCGCCGGTGCCGATGATGATGACGTCGTAGTGGTCGCTCATGGAAGTCTCCTCCAGCACATTTGGTTTCAGACGAGGGCGATCGGTGAAGTCCAGGCGCCCGAGGCGCCGCGAAGCTTGGGATGGGTCAGGATCAGCGCAAACTCGCGCACGCCGTCGCGGGCCAGCGCGCGCGTGTCGAGGTTCTCCACGATGAACACGCCGTGGCGCACGTTCAGGATCTGCGGCACTTCGAACGGGCGACGCGGGTCCTCCGGCGGCACCGGCCCGTAGCTCCATGTGTCGCAGCCGCTCAGTGCGACGCCACGGTCGGCGAGCCAGTGGGCGACCTCGCACCCCGGCCCAGGCTCGCCCCCGAGATACGCATCGGAGTCCTCCCAGCCGGCGCTCCAGCCGGTGTGGAAGAGGACCGCGTCGCCGGGCTCGGGCTCGAGGCCGCCGAGCGCGCGCTCGATGTCGTCGAGTGTGATGACGTCCCCGACTCCGAGGCGCTCTACGCCCCGGATCGTGGGAACGTCGACCAGTAGGCCGCGAGTGACGATCTGGGGAACGGTCTCCACCCCGAGCCGGCTCACACCCCAGTTCTCGGCGAGCTCAGCGACGCTCCACCCGTTGTAGCCGCGGTCCCCGATCTGGAGGTGACTGAGCGCGTCGAGATGGGTGCCGAGCTGCATCGTGCCGGTGACGACCTCGGTGATCCAATTGACGTTGTTCTCGCCGACACCGGTAGGCGGCGAGCCGGTCATCGCGCCGTTGTTGTGGTGGGCGGTCGTGACGAGCGTCTGACGGAAGTACCGGCCGGGGAAGACCGGCACGCCCTCGTGGAGCTCGTGGCCGAGGTCATAGAGGCGTCCGCTTCGCACGAGGCGCAGCGCGGCCACGCGCTTGGCGTCGTCGACGTGGTTGAGCATCCCGTGTTGGTCCTCGGCGCCAAAGGGGGAGGGCCACCAGCGCTCCTGGGTGCGGTCGATCAGCGTCATGGCGCTTAGTGCGGCGCGAGGGCGTCACGTTACGCGAGCGCGCATAACTGACCCCACCCCTCGAGATAGGAAACGTGGGGGCGGTTATTCATCGCATGACGTGCATAAAAGCCCCCACCCCTCCAGATGGAGGACGTGGGGGGCAGTTATGCATGCGCTGGACGCCCGGCGGGCTTACTCCGACGACCAGGGCCCGCGGAAGTCCGCGTAGAGCGTCAGCCCGCCGTCGACGAAGATGGTCTGGCCGGTGATGTAGGCGGCGTCGTCGCTCGCGAGGAAGCACGTGACGCCCGCCATCTCGTCGGCCGTACCGGCGCGCCCGAGCGGGATGTGGCTGGTGACCTGCTTCGCCTTCTCCGGATCGTCTACCCACGCGCGATTGATCGGCGTGATTGTGGCGCCCGGCCCGATGCCGTTGACGCGGATGTTGTTGCCGGCGTACTCGAGCGCGAGCGTGCGGGTGAGGTTGCGCATGCCGCCCTTGCTGACTGAGTAGCCGAGGTAGTCCGGCTTCGGGATGTCCTGGTGGACGCTGGAGACGTTGATGATGACGCCGCCGTTGCCGGCGTCGAGGAAGCGCTTGATGGACTCGCGTGCGCAGAGGAATGAGCCGCGAAGATTGACCGCGAGCACCTTCTCGAAGTCGGCCTGCGAAAGCTCGTGCGAGGGCCGTGAGATCTGGATGCCCGCGTTGTTGACGAGCACGTCGATGCTGCCGAGCTCGTCGACGGTCTGCCCGACCATCCGGATCACGTCCTCCTCCTTGGAGACGTCACCCTGCACGAGCACGTCCTTCACGTCGTGCCGGCGAATGTGGTCGAGGCAGTCGTGCACCATCTTGTCGGTGTCCGCGGCCTCATCCGGAGTGGTCAGATAGTTGATCGCGACGTTGGCGCCGTGCTCGGCGAATCGCACCGCGATCGCCTGTCCGATGCCCGAGCTGCCGCCCGTGACGAGCACGTTCTTGCCTTTCAGTCCTCGCATCGTCTCCTCTGGGGTCGCGCTTGGGGCAACTGTCATGAACATCCTCCTCGGTTCTCGGGGCGTCGTCTACGGCGGCATAGTCCGAGCAGGGAAGTGGGTGTTACACGCGGCCCGCGGCCTGCCTCTGGCGACGCGCGATCGCGTCGACGATCACGGCCGCGAGCAGCACGCCGCCGGTGACCATGAACTTGACCGAGGACTCGAGCGCGAGCAGGTCCATCCCGTTCGAGATCGATCCGATCACGAGTGCCCCGAGGAGCGCGGACCACACGGATCCGCGGCCGCCGAACAGGCTCGTGCCGGCGATCACCGGGCCCGCGATCGCCAGCAGCAGCAGGTCGCTGCCGCCCGAGCCCTGGTTCACGGCCAATAGTCTGGAGGCTTGCATGATGCCGCCGATCGCCGCCATTGAGCCCGCGATCGCGAACACCATCACGCGGATCGCGTGGATGTTGATGCCGGCCCGCCGCGCCGCCTCGGCGCTGCCACCAACCGCGTAGACGTGGCGCCCGAAGCGGGTGCGCCTCGCGACGTACTCCATGCCGGCCACGAATCCCACCAGGATCAAGACCGCGAGCGGCACGCCCCTGTCCGAGTTGAGGATCGCTACAGCCGCGATCACGGCAGCCGCGACCACGACGATCCGGATGATCGGGCCCGTGAGCTGCCGGTCGGCCAGGCCGGCGACGACACGCTGCCGCCAGGCCCACAGGTTGGCGGCGGCATAGACACCGATTGCGACCAGGGCCATGATCCAGCCAACCGTGTCCGAATAGAACGTATTGGCGAGCCCGGTGATCTTGCTGTCGGTGATGTTGATCGTGCCGGTGTCGCCGAGGACATAGAGAAGCGCCCCCTGCCACGCGAGCAGACCGGCGAGCGTCACCACGAACGACGGAATCCCAAAGCCCGTAAAGAGCGCTCCCTGGACCGCGCCGATCGCCATTCCACACAACACACCGGCGACAATCGCCAGGTAGGGGTCCCAACCGTGTTTGACGTTCAGTACCGACATGACGGCCGCGGACAGACCGCTTACGGCGCCAACCGACAGGTCGATCTCCCCGAGCAACAGCACGTAGACCACTCCCACCGAGATCAGGCCGATGGCCGTGATCTGGAGCATCAGGTTCGTGAGGTTGATCGCGGTCAGGAACCGGTCGTTCTGCGACTGGAAGATGATCCAGATCAGGGCCAGGCCGAGGATCACCCTCAGCGACGCGAGGTCGCCCTGCACGAACCGTCGCAGGACCTCGCCACGGGTCGGTCGCTCGAGTCCGGTCGGTGCGGGTGGCGATGTGGCGGTCATGCCGGCGGTCCCGCGCCGTTCCCGTCTTCCTTCGCGCCCGTCGCCCCGGTGATCGCCGCGACGACATCCTCCTGGCTCGCCTTGCGCGCGTCGAAGCTCCCCGCGGGGCGGCCGAGCCGCAGCACGAAGACGCGGTCGGCGACCGCGAACACGTCCGCGAGGTTGTGGCTGATCACGACCACGCCGAGACCACGTTCACGCAGCCGTTTGATCAGCTCGAGTACCGTCGCCGTTTGGGCGACACCAAGCGCGGCCGTGGGCTCGTCGAGCAGCACGACCTTCGGCTCGCCCAGCAGCGATCGTGCCACCGCGACCTGCTGGCGCTGGCCTCCGGAGAGGCCGCCCACCTCCGAGCGCACGCTCGGGATCGTGACGGCGAATTGCTCGAGGAGCTCGTGCGACCGGTGCTCCATCGCGGTCTCGTCGAGCTGCTCTGTGAGCGTGCCGACGCCCGAGGAGATGAGCTCGTGTCCGAGGAACAGATTGGCGACGACGTCGAGGTTGTCGCACAACGCGAGGTCCTGATAGACGGTCGCGATGCCGAGCTCGACGGCGTCGCTGGGGGTGCTGATCTTGACGGGCCGACCTTCGAAGAGGAACTTCCCCTCGTCGGTCGTGTGGATCCCCGAGATCGCCTTCACGAGCGTCGACTTGCCCGCACCGTTGTCGCCGACGAGGGCGACGACCTCGCCGCCGCGCACGGCGAAGTCGACACCCTCGAGCGCCTGAACCGGCCCGAAGCGCTTGCTCACGCCCTCGAGCGCGAGCAGCGGTGCGCCGTTTGTACTCATCTGCCGCCTATTGGATTCCCGCCGCCGTGCACGCGCTCTTGAACGTCCCCTTGCAGAGATCCGACGCCTTCACGTCGCCGCCCTTGACGACGGTCTCCACGTTGTTCTTGAGCACCGCGACCGGAGTCAGGATCACCGACGGCACCTTCTTCTTGCCGTTGTCGACCTGCTGGTTGACGAGTCCAGACCGCACCGAATCGCCCTTGGCGAGAGCCACCGCGATCTCCGCCGCAGCGCCGGCCTCCGGCTTGGCTGCCTTGTAGACCGTCATGTACTGGTCGCCGGTGAGGATCCGCTGCAGGCCGGCCACGGTCGCGTCCTGACCGGTTGTCGGGCGTGTCGAAGGCTTGATGCCGGCCGACTTCATCGCCGCGATGTCACCGCCGGCGAGATCGTCGTTCGCGGCGAGCACGCCCGCGAACCCGCTGTTGCCGAGGGCCGTGATCGCCTGCTGCATCTCGTTCTGTGCCTTGTCGGCGTTCCAGCCCGGAGTGTCGTAGGACTTCGCGATCTTCACGCCGCCCGCCTTCAGCGCCTGGTTCGCGCCACTCTTGAACAGCTTCGCATTGTTGTCCGCAGGGTCGCCGGCGGTCATCACGACCGGGCCGCTCGCCTTGCCAACGGCCTTGAGGCCCTTGATCAAGGTGTCGCCCTGGAGCTTGCCGACACGCGTGTTGTCGTACGAGATGTAGTAGTCGACGTCGGCGTTCGTGATGAGCCGGTCATAACTGACCACCGGCACGTTCTGGGCTTTCGCCTTCGTCACGATCGAGCCGGCGGACCCGGCGTCGACGGCGTCCACGACCAGGACGTCTGCACCCTGCGTCAAGGCTGCATCGGCCTGGTTCTGCTGCAAGGAGGCGTCCTGCGTCGCGTTGCTGTAGAGAATCTCGCAGTCGCTGCAGAGGTCCTTGACCTTCGCCTCGAAGTCCGGCCGGTCGGCCGCCTCGTAGCGCGGCGTGTGGTTCTCGGGCAGCAACAGCGCGATCTTCTTGCCGCCGCCGCCATCGCCTCCGCCACAGCCGGCTGCCAGCACGACTAGCGCAACCAGGCAGGCTGCCGCGCCACCTACACCGAGGTTCCTGCGAAACATCTCTTCACCTCCACTCGTGGTGGCCGCGGACGCGACCCATCCTCACACGGGTCATATCACTTCTTACCTGCCTCAATAGTCGCATCTGGGTTTCTGAGACTACGCTGGCGAGATGACCGAGCTCAAAGGGGCGATCATCGGCTACGGGCTCGCCGGCTCGGTGTTCCACGCGCCGCTGATCTCTTCGACGCAGGGACTGGCCGTCGCGACCGTCGTGACCGGCGACGCGGGCCGCCACGAGCAGGCGCTTCGCGACAATCCTGGGGTGCGCGTCCTGTCGGCAGTGGGTGACCTCTGGGAGCGCGCGGGCGAGCACGACTTCGTCGTGATTGCCGCCCGAAACGACGCGCATGCGCTGCTGGCCCGGCATGCTCTCGACGCCGGCCTGGCCGTGGTCGTCGACAAACCGCTGGCGGTGACACCGTCCGATGCCGCGGCGGTCGTCGAGCATGCGCGAGCCAGCGGGAAGCTGCTCACCGTTTTTCAAAACCGGCGCTGGGATTCCGACCACCTCACGCTCCGCCGGCTCATCTCGGAAGGGCGCCTCGGGGACGTGCTTCGCTACGAGTCGCGCTTCGAGCGCTGGCGCCCGGAACCTCGCCCTGACGCGTGGCGCGAGACAGCGGCCCCCGGCGAGGGCGGCGGTGTCCTGCTCGACCTCGGCACCCACCTCGTCGATCAAGCGCTTCAGCTGTTCGGGGAGGGAACCAACGTCTACGCCGAGATCGAAAACCGTCGCGGGTCGGCAGGCGACGACGATGCGTTCCTGGCGCTGCGTCATCGATCCGGGGCCTACAGCCACCTCTGGATGTCGGCGGTCACGGCCGCGCCAGGGCCGCGGCTGCGGGTGCTCGGAACGCGCGCCGCGTATGTCCACGAGGTGGTGGACGGCCAGGAAGACGCGCTGCAATCCGGGCTTCGTCCGGACGAACACACCTGGGGTATCGAGCCGGAGTCGCACTGGGGGCGGCTCGTACGTGGTGAGCAGAGCGACACGGTACCGAGCGAGCCCGGCGCCTGGCCGACCTTCTACACGCAGTTCGAGCGGGCGTTGCGCGAGGGCGGCCCGCCGCCGGTGGATCCGAGTGACGCCGTTGCAACGCTCGAGGTTCTCGATGCCGCACGCCGAAGCGTGGCCCAGCGACGGATGATTGCGATCGCGGCTTGAGATATGGTCGCCCGATGCAGCTCGGCATGGTGGGCCTCGGCCGAATGGGCGCGAATCTCGTCCGCCGCCTGATGCGCGACGGCCACGAGTGTGTCGTATTCGACGTCGACCCCGGCGCCGTCAGACAGCTCGAATCCGAAGGCGCGATCGGCGCCAACACTCCAGACGAGTTCGTGTCGCGTCTCGAGAAGCCCCGTGCCGCATGGGTGATGGTCCCCGCGGCGCTCACCGGCCAGACGGTCGAGAAGCTGGCCGGGCTGATGGAGCCGGACGACATCCTCATCGACGGCGGCAACAGCTACTACCGCGACGACATCGAGCGGGCGAAGGAGCTGAGCAAGCAAGGCATCCATTTCCTCGACGTCGGCACGAGCGGCGGCGTGTTCGGCCTCGAGCGCGGCTTCTGCCTGATGATCGGGGGCGAGCAGGAGCCGGTCGAGCGCCTCGACCCGATCTTCCGGACCCTTGCCCCCGGGGTTGAGGCGACGGAGCGGACGAGAGGCGCCGCCGGCGAGCCCAACACCGCCGAGTACGGGTACCTGCACTGCGGGCCGTCCGGCGCCGGTCACTTCGTGAAGATGGTGCACAACGGGATCGAGTACGGGCTGATGGCGGCGTATGCGGAAGGGCTGAACCTCCTTCACAAGGCCAATGCCGGCGACGAGGAGCGGCCGCCCGACGCCGAGACGACGCCGCTTCGCGACCCCGAGTACTACCGCTACGACCTCGATATGTCTGCGATCGCGGAGGTCTGGCGCCGTGGGAGCGTGATCGCCTCGTGGCTGCTCGACCTCACCGCTGCGGCGCTCCGCGAGTCGCCCGACCTGGAGGGCTTCCAGGGGCGCGTGTCCGACTCGGGCGAGGGGCGTTGGACGGTGCAGGCGGCCGTCGACGTGGGGGTGCCGGCGAACGTGATCACGCTTTCGCTCTACGAGCGATTCGCGTCGCGGGGCGAGGACGAGTTCGCGAACCGCCTTCTGTCTGCCATGCGCAGCGAGTTCGGCGGGCATGCCGAGCAATGACGAATGGTGACCGGCTCGCGGTCCTGTTCGACATCGACGGGACGCTGATCGATTCCGGTGGGGCCGGCGCGGAGTCCTGGCGCCTCGCCTTCCAGGAGCTGTACGGAGTGCCGGCCGATATCGCCGAGTACACGGACGCCGGTATGACAGACCCCGAGGTCGGGCGCCTTACGTTCGAGAAGGTGATCGGGCGGCCGCCGAACCCGCGCGAGCTGGCGCGTCTGTTCGCGCGGAGAAACACGCTGCTGCCGCGGACGGTCGCGGAGTCGAAGGGTTACCGAGTGCTCCCTGGAGTGAAGGAGCTGCTGCCGCGCCTCTGCGAGGAGGGGTATCTCCTGGGCCTCACTTCGGGCGGTGTCGAGACCGCCGCTCACATCAAGCTCGAACGCGGGCATCTCAACCGTTACTTCCACTTCGGCGGATACGGCTCCGACTCGACGGATCGAACCGAGCTCACACGGAAGGCGATTGAACGGGCGTCGATGATTCTGGGACAGGCCCTTTCGCGCGACGAGGTGCTGGTCGTGGGCGACACTCCGCACGACGTCACTGCCGCTCACGGTGCAGACGCGCTGAGCGTCGCCGTCGCGACCGGCCACTACCCCAAGGACCGGCTGCAGGAGGCCGGCGCCGACTACGTGCTGGGCTCGCTCGAGGAGGAGTTGCCGCTGTGAGCCCAACGGCGAAGCTCTACGGCGGCGTCGACCTCGGCGGCACGAAGATCCAGGCGGTCGTGATCGGCGCGCGCGGCAAGGTTCTGGGCGAGGCGCGAGAGGAGACGCCCACGAAGGGTGGGCCAGAAGCGGTCGTGGAGGCGATTGCGAGCGCCGTGGGGGAAGCCGCCCACGCGGCGGAAGTCGAGGCGCGCGGCCTCACTGCGGTCGGCGTCGGTTCTCCGGGCGCAGTGGACGAGCAGGCGGGGACGGTTGCGCAAGCGCGGAACCTTCCCGACTGGGAGGGCGCCTTTCCGCTCGCCGCGAAGCTGACGGCGGCGCTCGGCACGCGCGCTGTGGTCGGCAACGACGTTCGGGTGGCAACTCAGGCGGAGTACGAGCTCGGCGCGGGGAAGCCCTACCGATCGCTGCTCGGCGTCTTCTGGGGCACGGGGGTTGGCGGCGGTCTGATCCTCGACCGTCGGCCGTGGCTTGGGTGCGGCGCGGCCGGCGAGATCGGTCACATGGTCGTCAAGATCGGCGGCCGTCGCTGTGGCTGCGGTCGGCGCGGATGTCTCGAGGCCTACGCCGGTCGGGCATCGATGGAGGCCAAGGCCCGTCGCCTGGTAGATGACGGTGAGCACACTGTGCTCTTCGAGATCATGGAGAAGCGGGGGCGCGCACGTTTGACGAGCAGCGTCTGGGATCGTGCCCTGCAGCAGGACGACAAGGTCGCAAAGCAGCTGATCGAGCAGGCCGTGGAAGCGCTCGGCGCGGGGATCGCGTCGGCCGTCAACATCCTCGACGTCGAGGCGGTGATCGTCGGTGGCGGGCTCGGCACAAGGCTCGGCGAGCCGTACGTCGAGCGCATCCGCGAGGAGATGATGCGGCACCTCTTCGTGGACGACCGCCCGCCACCCATCCGATTGGCTGCGCTCGGCGACCTCGGCGGCGCAACCGGGGGTGCGCTTCTGGCGAAGGCCTCGAAAAGCTAGGGTTTCGCGGACGGCCGCATGCGGCCGCCGCATGCATGACGGAGTCGCTGAGAGAAAAAGAGAAGGCGGCGCCAGGCGCCGTACTGGGCGCGACGAAGCTTCACGTGCCGACGCCGCGAGCCGGAATGATCGAGCGTGACTTGCACGTGCAGCGGCTCGTCGAAGGAGTCGACGGGAAACTCACGCTGCTGAATGCGCCGGCCGGCTCCGGCAAGACAACCCTGCTGGCGGCCTGGCACCAGTCGACTCCCGCGTCGCGCGCGTTCGCGTGGGTCTCGCTCGACGATGACGACAACGACGAAGTGCGCTTCTGGGACTACGTGCTTGCGGCACTCCAGACCGTCGACGAGGACGTTGGGCAGACTGCTCGCGTGGCCCTGCACGCTCCTGGGACGAGTGTCACGGACCTCGTGCTACCACTGCTCCTGAACGACCTCGCAGCCCGGGATCAGCAGCTGGTGCTCGTGCTCGACGACTATCACCTGATCGGCAACGACGCCGTTCACACCGCGCTGTCCTACCTGCTGGACCATGCTCCGGGGACGCTCCACATCGCACTTGCGACCCGCTTCGACCCGCCGCTTCCGCTGGGCCGGTTCCGCGCCCGCGCTGAGATCACCGAGGTAAGGGCCGCAGACCTTCGGTTCAGTCGCGACGAGGCAACCGCTCTGCTGAACACCACCCTCGGTCTCGACCTGGAGCCGGCGGACGTCGAACGGCTGCAGCGACGCACCGAGGGCTGGGCCGCGGGCCTCTACCTCGCCGCGCTCTCCCTGCGAGGGCGCCCGGACCAGCACGGGTTCATCGAGTCGTTCGCCGGAGACGACCGCCAGGTCGTCGACTACCTGCTGTCGGAGGTCCTCGCGGGCCAGCCCGAGGAGGTGCGCACTTTCCTGCTCGAGACCGCGATCCTCGACCGCCTGAGCGGCCCGCTGTGCGACGCCGTCACCGGCGACTGGCAAGGCGCCGAGATGCTCGAGCGAATCGAACGCTCCAACCTCTTCCTGGTTCCGCTGGACACGCGTCGCTCCTGGTATCGCTACCACCATCTGTTCGGCGAGCTGCTCCGGCACGAGCTGCGCCGCGCCGAGCCCGAGCTCGTGCCGCATCTGCACCGTCGCGCGTGCCGTTGGCATCTCGAGGCGGGCGGAATTCCAGAGGCGGTGCACCACGCGACCGCGGCAGGCGACGTGGAGCTGGCGACCGAGCTGGTGGCAACGCACTGGAACAGCTACTTCAATCAGGGCCGGCTCGGCACCGTGGGATCCTGGCTCGCCGCGCTCGGCCAGGACCCGATGCAAAGCGACGCGCGGCTCTGCGTGGCGG
>JBKOZI010000096.1:0-12148 GCA_046725795.1 Actinomycetota bacterium | reverse complement strand
GCTCACGGACACCCAGGGCGGCGAGTGCGAGCAGCCCGGCGGCGATCGAGATGCGCAGCGCCACGTCGAGCGTCCGCCGCGCGTCGACTCCTCCGATCACGAGCCGGAGCACCGCCACCAGCGCGACCGTCGTGAGCAGCGAGACGATCGCGGTCGACAGCGGGATGCCGCCGATTCCCATCGGCTCGTAGAGGATCGCGTCCAGCCCGGCATTCACGCCGAGATTTGCGAGCGCGATCAGGGTCGGCGTCCATGGCCGCTGGAGGCTGAAGAACGTCCTGATGAGAATCAGATTCACCCCGGCGAAAGGCAGCGAGAACGCAAAGAAGAAGAGTGCCTCGGAGACCAGGTCGGTCTGCGCCGCGTCGAACTGACCGCGCTGGTAGATCACCTGCGTGATCGGGTCGCTCAGCACCAACAGCACCGCGGTCGTGGGCACCAGCAGGAAGAGCATCTGGCGCGTGCCGTGGGCGAGCGTCGCCCGCATCGCCGTTTGGTCTTCCCTCGCGACGAGCCGCGAGAGCGTTGGAAAGATCACCGTCGCGAGCGCGACCGCGAACACGCCCTGCGGAAGCATGTAGATCCGGAACGCCTTGTCGATCGCGGCGGGCGCCTGCTCCGAGATCAGCGTCGCGAAGATGCTGTCGACCGACATGTTGAAGTTGATCAGCCCGAGCCCGAGCGTCACCGGGAGCATCAGCTTCAGCACACGCATGACCCGCTCGTCCCGCCAGTCGAACGAGCGCACGAGCCGGAAGCCGGTGCGCCTCAGCCATGGAAGCGGCAGCAGGAGCTGGACGATCGTCCCGAGCAGGACCCCGATCGCGTACGCGTAGATCCGGTCCTGCCCCTCGAAGGCCGGGGTTAGGAGGACCAGCGTGAGGATGATCGCGACGTTCCAGGCAAGCGGTGCGAGGGCCGGAACCGCGAACTCGTCGAAGCTGTTCAGCACTCCCACGACCAGCCCCGAGAAGCCGAGCAGCAACACGATCGGGAACAGAACCTGTGACAGGCGGACGGTGAGGTCGGTCAGGTTCTGGTCGAAGCCCGGTGCGAACAGCGGCATGATCACCGGCGCGAGCAGTACGAACAGCGCCGTCAGCGTCCCGAGCACGACCGCGATCACGAACACGAGCGCCGATGCCACCCGGAACGCCTCCGCGCGGCTCTTCTTCTCGAGCTGCTCGGTGAAGACGGGCACGAACGCCGCTTGCAGCGCCGCATCGGCGAACAGGCTGCGGACCAGGTTGGGAACCTGGAACGCGATCGTGAACGCGCTCATCGGGCCCTTCACGCCGAAGTAGCTCGCGGCCACGATCTCCCGCACCAGCCCCGCGACTCGCGAAAGGCCCGTCGCGAATGCGAAGAAGGCGGTCGAGAGCGCCAGCCGCCCCGGCGCGCGGGGTTCGCCTGCCGGCGCGACGGTGCTGTCGCCCGGCTCCTCGGAGCCCGGCTCGAGCGGCTCGGACACGCCCGTCCCCCCTTCGGTCACGGTCGAGCACTCACGGCTGCGGACGTCGTCGGCCATGAGAAAACGACGGTCTATACTAGGCGGCCGCCGCGCCCCGACCGCCCGGTCGCGCTTGGGATCGCGGCGTCTTCCGTGATGGCGAACATCCGCTCGCAAGAAAAGCGCATCTACCGGTCAGAGCGCGAGCGCCTCGAAAACCGCAGGCGCACCTCGACCGTCAAGACCCATTTCCGCCGGCTTCAGTCGGCGGTCGAGTCCGGCGACGGCGAGGCAGTCGACCGTGAGCACCGAGCGCTCGTTTCGGTGATCGACAAGGCCGCCGAATACGGAGCACTGCACCGCAACAACGCCGCACGAAAAAAGGCGCGCGCGGCGCGCATCCGCGCCGGCGGTTAGTCCGCGCCGGCCAGCGTCAGCGTGAGTGCGGTGCCGGCGTCGCGGTTGGCGGCGCCCCGGACGGCGTAGTCGAGCTCGGCGAGCTGCTCGAGCGCGCGATCGAGCTGTGCCGTGTCCGCCCGCTCGGCGCGAGCCGCGATCTGCTTGGCCACGAACGGCGGCACCCGCAAGGCGGACGCGATCTCCTGTGAGGAGGCCCCTGTCTCGGCCATCGCAGCCGCCCTGCGCGCCTGGCGGAGCTGCCGCAGCATCGCGAACACGATGTGCATGATCTCCTCTCCCTGGACGCGTAGCCCCTCGGCGACGAGGAGCGCCCGCTCGCTATCGCCCTCGATCAGCGCGTCGGCGAGCTCGTATGCGCGCGCTTCGAGGTCCGACGCGGTCAGCGCCTCGACGGTCTCCCGCTCCACGCGCTCACCGTCGGGCGCGTAGCACGCGATCTTCTCGAGCTCGCGCATGAGGCGTTGCTGCTCCGGACCAACACGCTCCAGCAGCGCGTGTGCGGCATCGGCGCTCACCACGAGCCCGAGCTCGCGAGCCCGCTCGGTGATCCAGCCCGGCATCTGGGCGGGCCGTGGTGCCGCGCACAGCTGCACGTCACCGCCGATGCCCTGCACCGCCTTGACGAGTGTCTCTGGTGCCGGACCTTTGCCACGGGTCATCTTTCCGGCAGCGATCAGCAGCACGACGGTTTCCGGGGGAAGTGCCTTCAACGCCTCGGCCGCCTGCTTGACATCCTTCTCCTTCCAGCGCTCGACGCCGTCGGCGAGCACGTAGCGCCGGCCCACCGCGAGCGTCAGCGCGCCCGTCGCCTCCGCAAACGCCTCGCCTGTCACCCGGTCGCCGCTCAGGACCTCGAGCGTCGTCGACTGGCCTTCTTCGGCGGCCCGCGCGCGCAGGCGGCGGCGCCAGTTGTCGAGCTTCACCTGGTCGTCGCCGTGCGCCAGATACGCGGGCTTCAAGTCGGCCATGACCGCGAGTCTAGCCACTGGTTGCCGCCCACTAGGGCTGCACGACCGGTCCGCTCGGGCCTGCTGTCACCGTGACGTCGCCGTCGCGATCGGTGCGGTAAACGCGCGGAACCTCGGCGTCGAGCGTGGACAGCGTCGAGGCGGCTGGATGACCGTACGGGTTCTCAGCACCCACCTCGACGACGGCGGCGAGCGGTTGCAGCCGTTCGAGCAGGGCGCGAAGGCCTTCGTCCTCGCTTCCGTGGTGCGCCACCTTCAGGACTTCGACGGCCGGCAGCGCGAGCGCACCGGTGACGTCGCTCTCGGCATCGGCGGGCATGAAGAAATCGAGCATCCCGTAGGAGACCGTCAGCACGGCCGCGCGGACGTTCGGGTCCTCGTCCGGATCGGGTTTGTCCGCGGCCGGCGGGCTCAGCACGTTCACCCGCAGACCGCCGATTCGAATCGCCACGCCCCCTACCGCACTCGCCACGCGCACGCCGCGAGCCCGCGCGGCGGCGAGAATCCTCCCGTGCTGCCGATCCGGGGCGCCGGCGCCGCCGTCCAGCAGCAGCCGCACGGGGAGCGAGCGGAGGACGACCTCGAGACCGCCTCCGTGATCGCGTTGAGAGTGCGTCAGCACGACCAGATCGAGCGAGCGGACGCCGTGTGCACGGAGCTTTGCGAGGACGTTCGCCTCGGGCGGCCCACCGTCGATCAAGAGAGTCGCGCCAGGAGCCTGGAAGAGCGTCGCATCGCCCTGGCCGACATCGAGGAATGTCGCCGTGAACCGCGATGGAGGCACGGGCGGGGCGTTCCGGGCGATCGCAGTCCCGCCCGCGACCAAGAGCGCCACGGCGATTGCCCCGACGCCCGCCGCGCGGCGCCGGACGACGAGCGCGGCGCCGGCCGCCCCGATCACCGCGTACGCAGCCAACAGTCCGGGCGCAGAACGGATCTGCAGCTTCCAGACCGCTCCCGGCAGGTCCGCGCTCCAGCGGGCAATGGCGGAGACGTATCCGAGCAGGTACTCGTCGAGCGTGTTCAGGATCTCCGCCGGCAGCAGCGAGACCTGCGCCGCGGCTGAGGCGAGCATCCCGATCCACATCACCGGCGCGATCGCGGGAAGCGCGGCGACGTTCGCCGGAAGGCTGACCAGCGAGACCCGGCCGAAGTGAAGCGACATCAGCGGCGCGGTCGCGACCGTCGCAGCGATCGTGAGAGCGGTCCCCGCTGCGAGCGGCTCCGGCAGGCGCACGAGCGCCTGCATCAGCGACGGGACCAGCAGGAAGATCCCGACGACCGCGGCGAAGCTCAGCTGCCAGCCCACGTCCTGCCAAGCGCGCGGGTCGAGCGCGAGCGTGACCGCGGCCGCGAGCAGGAGCGAGTACCAGCGCGATGCGGGGCGCCCGGCGAGCGCGGCAACCGTGCCCGCGGCGCCCATCACGCCCGCGCGTACGATCGACGGCCCCGCACCGGTCAGCGGCACGTATACGGCGATCAGCGCGAGCACGCCGGCGAGCCGTGCTCGACGCCCGAGCCCCAGCGCGCCGAGCAAGGGCCAGGCGAGCACCGCCAGCAGCGTGACGTTCTGTCCACTGACTGCGAGCACATGGGCGAGACCCGAGCGCTTGAATTCGTCAGTGGTGCGCTCGGAGATGTCCTCGTCCGCACCCAGCGCCATGCCGCGCGCGAGCGCCGCGAGCGGCGGCGACAGGCCTGCTGAGACGCCGGCTTCCGCTCGGCGCCGAATCGCATCGACGGCTCCGGCCAGGCCTCCCCTGCGAGCGTCGGTCGCCCGGGCGGAGCGCGCCCGCAGGATCGCGTGAACGCCCGCGCGGCGAAGGTGTGAGGGGTAGTCGAACGAGGCGGCGGGGCGGCGGCGGGGCAGTTCGAGCGTGCCCGCCGCGACGAGCTCGTCGCCGATCCACGGCCGTCCATACGGCACGTCCTTCGGTACCCGCACCTGCACCAGGTCACGCACCGGTCCGCGGCCGGCGACTTCGATGACCCGCACGCGCAGCCGCCGGACACCGAAGCTGGTCCGCTCGCGCTTCACGACGTGGCCGCGAACCGTCACCTCGTGCCCCAGCAGCGGCCGCAGGGGCGAGCGGTCGATGGCTGCCAGGCGTGCCGCGCCGAAGGACGCACCGGCGGGCAGCAGTAGCGCCACGACCAGGCACGGCAGGGGCCGCCGCGCTCCCATGACCACCAACAGCGCAGGTCCAACCCCACACCCGGCAAGCAGCGCAAGCTCCGGCCGGCGGGCAAGCAAGAGCCCGCAGACAAGCGCACCAAGGCCGAGGTGCAGCGGATAGCGCGCCAGGGTCTGGACTACATCCGAACCTTGTCCTTGAGCGCTTCGAATCTCTTCGGGCCGATTCCGGTGATCTGCTTCAGGTCCTCGACCGAGCGAAAGCCACCGTGTTGCTTGCGCCACGCGAGGATCTTCTGCGCCGTCACGGGGCCGACGCCATCGAGCTGGTCGAGCTGCTCGGGCGTCGCCGTGTTGAGGCTGATCGGAGCGGCGGACCCAGCTCCGGCCGTGCCGGCGCCGCTGCCGCCGATTGCCTCACCGGCCGCCCCGCTGCGCGGCACCACGACCTGCTGGCCGTCCGCGACTTTCGCGGCGAGGTTGACGCCCGCGAGGTCGGCGCCTTTGGCCGGGCCGCCCGCCCGCCTGACCGCAACGTCCAGCCGCGCTCCCGACCGCAGCCTGTAAACCCCGGGCCGCCGGACCGCACCCGTCACGTGCACGACAGACCTGCCGGCACCGGAGCGCTCGAGCCGCACGGGCGCCGACGGCTTCGCAGCAGACGAGCCGCCGCTCCCCTGGTCCTTCAGGTAGCGCGCGCCGATCAGCGCGACGGCGACGAACGCAAGCGCGCAGAGCACGAGTTGCTGTCGCGGCAGTTCCACCACGCGACCGAGGCTAAGCGTCCCCGTGTGCCACGTCAGCGCCCCAGGGCGCCGAAAGGATCAAGGACTAGAAGCTAATCCTCGTCGTCGTAGCCGGCGAGCTTGGAAGCCAGCTGCTCGCTGTAGAGCTCGGCCATCGAGACCGGCGGCGACGCGGCGGAGATGTAGACGAGCTGCTCCGGCCCGTCATTCACGATCCCGTGCTCGGCTCCGGGTGGAATGAAGACGAGGTCGCCCTCGCTCACCTGCTCCGTGTCCCCTGCGACGCGCATCCGGCCGCGCCCGCGCACGATCACGTAGACCTGCTCCGAATCGGCATGCGAATGCGCGCGCTGCTCGGCCCCGGGCGGAACTTCGACCCACGTCACGGTCAGGTTTCTGGAGCCGAGGTCGCCGGCGTCCAGGAGGATGTGGGAGCGTAGGCGGCCCCGCTCCTCGACCGCCGCTTCTGACAGACGCCGAAGCCGCACGCGGCGGATTCTAGCCGTCCGATTCGCGTTACCGGATAACGAAGTTCACGAGCCGGTCCGGCACCACGATCTCGCGCACGACCTGCTTGCCGTCCAGGTGCCGCTGGATGTTGGGCCGCTCCAGGGCCGCCCGTTTGACCTCGTCCTCGGCGGTTCCGGCCGCGACCTCGATGCTGTCCCTGACCTTCCCGTTGACCTGCACGACGACCTTCACCAGGTCGCGCTCGAGGAAGGCCTCGTCGGGCTCCGGCCACGGCTCCTCCCACACTCGCCTGCCGGTAACCCGCTCGAACACCTCCGCGCCGAGGTGCGGGGCGAACGGGAACACCAGCGACGCCACGGTCGCCGTCGCGAACGAGCGCACACGCTCGTCCACCCCACCGGCCCGGTACAGGTCGTTGACGAGCTCCATCATCCAGGCGAGGGCTTTGTTGAAGTGAAAGCGCGCAATCTCACGGCTCACATTTGTAATCGTCTCGTGTGTCTTGCGTGCGAGCGCGAGCGCGTCGGCGCTCAGCTCCGAGGGCTTGGGCAGGACCAGGTCTTCGAGTGGCGCCACCTCGAGCCTCCACACGCGGCTGAGGAAGCGGTGGACTCCACCGACGCCGCTGTCCGACCAGTCCGCGTCGTCCTCGGGAGGCCCCAGAAATAAGATGTAGCAACGCGTGGTATCGGCCCCGTAGCGCTCGACGTAGGCCGAGGGGCTGATCACGTTGCCCTTCGACTTGGACATCTTCGCACCCCCGTAGGTGATCATGCCCTGCGTGAAGAGTCGGGCGAACGGCTCCTGGAATCCCAGGTGGTTCATGTCCGCGAGCGCCTTCGTGAAGAAGCGCGCGTACATCAGGTGGAGGATCGCGTGCTCGACCCCGCCGATGTACTGGTCGACCGGCATCCAGTAGTCGACGATCGGCCGCTCCCAGGGCGCGGTCTCGTTGTGCGGGTCGCAGTAGCGCAGGAAGTACCACGAGGAGTCGACGAACGTGTCCATCGTGTCGGTCTCGCGCCGCGCAGGGCCGCCGCAACGCGGGCATGTCGCGTTGACGAACTCATCACTCGAGGCCAGCGGGGACTTCCCTTTCGGTGCGTAGTCCTCGATGTCCGGCAGCAGCACCGGCAGCTGGTCCTCGGGCAGGGGCACGATCCCGCACTTGTCGCAGTAGACGATCGGGATCGGCGCGCCCCAGTAGCGCTGACGCGAGACGAGCCAGTCCCGCAGCCGGTAGTTGATCGCGGGCCTGCCGAGGCCGTGCTCTTCGAGCCACTCGGTGATCGCCTTGATCGCCTCCGGCGACGACATGCCGTCGAACCCATCGGAGTTGATCAGCCGCTCCTCGCCCGAGTGAGCTATGAAAGCCTCGTCCTCGGCGACCTCGCCGCCGACGGGCTCGACCACGCGCCTGATCTCGAGCCCGAACTTCTTCGCGAACTCGAAGTCGCGCTCGTCGTGTGCCGGCACCGCCATGATCGCCCCGGTCCCGTAGTCCATGAGCACGTAGTCCGAGACCCAGACCGGGATGCGCTCGTCGTTGACAGGGTTGACGACGTGGCGTCCCGTGAACACCCCGGTTTTCTCGCGCTCGGTGTCGGCACGCTCCTCGAACGACTCCGCGAGCGACTTCTGGACGTAGTCGAGCACCTCCTGCTCGTGCTCGGTTCCCTTCACCAGCCGTTCGAGATCCGGATGCTCGGGCGCCATCACGAAGAAGGTCGCGCCGAAGAGCGTGTCGGGGCGGGTCGTGAACACCGGAAAGTCGATCGGCGGCTCTTCGTTCCTGAAGATCACCTCGGCGCCCTCCGAGCGGCCGATCCAGTTGCGCTGCATCGTGATCACGTGCTCCGGCCACTCGAGCTGCGCGACATCCGCCAGCAGCCGTTCGGCGTAGTCGGTGATCTTGAAGAACCACTGCTCGAGCTGCTTGGCGACGACCAGCGTGCCGCAGCGCTCGCAGCGTCCGTCCACGACCTGCTCGTTCGCGAGCACGGTCTGGTCCTTCGGGCACCACTTGACCGGCGCGCGCTTACGGTAGGCAAGCCCGCGGTCGTACAGCTGCAGGAAGATCCACTGCGTCCAGCGGTAATAGGACGGCTCGTGCGTGCCGAACTCGCGACGCCAATCGATCGAGATGCCCCACGACTTGAACTGGCGCCGAAACTCCTCGATCGACTTGTTCGTCGAGGCAGCCGGGTGCTCGCCCGTGCGGATCGCATGATTCTCGGCCGGCAGGCCGAACGAGTCGAAGCCCATCGGGTGCAGGACCCGCATTCCGTTCCGGCGCCGGAAGTGGGCCAATGCGTCGCCCATCGAGTAGTTCTTGAGATGGCCCATGTGCGGCTCTCCGGACGGGTAGGGCAGCATCTCGAGCACATAGCTCTTGGGCGCGGAGGGGTCGTAGCCGGGGTCGCCGGGGTTCGGTACCTCCCAGGTGCCCTCGCGTTCCCAGACCTCCTGCCACCTGCGTTCGATCGCCCGCGGCTCGTAGCGGTCTTCACTCATGTAGTTCATTAAAACGACCGCGGCGGAGCGGCGGACCCGTCAAACATCCGTTGATGGGGCCGCCGCGGGCGAAAACTGCGGGCACCCGCGGCCGTTTCAGTCAACAGGGGCCCTGGCCGGGCACGGAAGCTGATGGATCCCAACACGCAATCCACAGTCGCGGCTGCACGCAAACTGCACGGCGGGCGACATCGCCGCCGGAGGCACCGCCATGCCCGCGGTCCGAAGATCCCCGCCTACAAGGGCCGGTTCGGGCCCGAGGAGGCCGAACGCCTCCTCTGGCGGGCGGGTTTCGGCCCGAAGCCGGGTGACGCCGAGAGGCTCGCGAAGAAGGGGCTCGACCGCGCGGTGCTCTCGCTCACGCGGCCCCCGAAGGAGCGCTTGAGAGGGCCGGCGCCCCACGACCGGGAGGGCCGTCCGCTCGCGCCCCAGGACGCATGGGGCCACGACCACCTCTGGTGGCTTGACCGCATGGTGCGGACGAACCGCCCGCTCGTGGAACGGATGACGCTCGTCTGGCACGACTGGTTTGCGACGTCCAACGCCGGCGTCGGGTCTCAGCGGCTGATGCTCGTCCAGAACAAGCTCTTCCGCAAGAACGCGCTCGGGTCCTTCGCGAAGCTGCTCGTGGGGGTGACGCGCGATCCCGCGATGCTGGTCTGGCTTTCCGGCGTCGACAACACGCGCGAAGCGCCGAACGAGAACTACGGCCGAGAGCTCATGGAGCTCTTCACGCTCGGCGCCGGCCGCGGTTACACCGAGAACGACGTGCGCCAGCAGGCGCGCGCCCTCACCGGCTTCCGCGACCAGTGGGACGACGCGATTGGCCCACACAACTTCCACTTCGACCGCGACTACCACGACTACGGCATGAAGCGGATCCTCGGCAAGCGCGGACGCTTCGACTGGCGGGACTCTTGCCGGTTGTGCCTGACCCATCGCAACCATCCATCCTTCTTCGTGCAGAAGCTGTGGTCGTACTTCGTGCCGACCTCACCCGGCAGACACACCGCTCGTGCGCTCGAGCGGCTGTATGTCCAGCGCAACTACGCCGTTCGCCCGGTGGTCGAGGCGATCCTCCGCCACCCGGACTTCTACCGGGGGCCGCGCATGGTCAAGCCGCCGTCGGTCTACGTCGCAGGCATGCTGCGCGGAATCGGCCGTGGCGTCGACACGGACTCGTGGACCTGGATCGGCCATCTGATGGGCCAGCAGCTCTTCCATCCGCCCAACGTCGCCGGCTGGGACGACACACGGTGGCTCGACAGCGGGACCTGGCGCGGCCGCTGGTACGCCGCGGTCGAGGCGGTCAAGGAGCGGCGGATCGAGACCAACGCGCCGTACACGCCCGACGACCCGAAGACCGCGGTCGAGCGGGCGCTCGCCTTCTGGGGCAATCCGAGCATCTCGGGCAACACCCGCGAGGGCCTGCTGGCGTTCGCCGGGCGCGTCGAGGCGGCGGCCAACACGACGGGCCGCAAAAAGAGCTTTCCGATCCTGCGCCAGAACTCGCTGCGGATGCTGATCGCCACCTCTCCAGACCTCCAGACCTGCTGACGATGGCCCACTGCCACTGCGACGACTTCTCACGGGCGAGCCTGCTGAAGCGTGCAGCGGCGCGCGCCGGCAGGACCCTTCCGGGCGGGGAGCCTGGTGCGCCGGCGCCCGCGGGCTCGGGGCTCGACCGCCGGCAGTTCCTGGTCCGCAGTGCGGGAATGCTGGTGAGCGTCTACGGCGCATCGCGCCTCGACCTAGCCGCCTTCCAGGAGGGCGTCGCGGCGGCGGCGGCCGGCCCTCAGAACCCCGTCCTGGTCTCGATCTTCCTCGCGGGCGGCATCGACTCGCTGTCGCTGCTCGCGCCGGTCGGCGACGGGAACTACCGGAACCTGCGCCCGAAGCTCGCGTTGGGAGACTCCGACGGCACGCCTTTCTCGGAGGACGGACGGCTTCACTGGCACCCCTCCGCAAGCGGCTTCGCGAAGCTCCACAGCGAGGGCAAGGTGACCGTGATGCCGGCGATCGGCTACGAGCACCCCGACCAGTCGCACTTCAACTCTCGTCACTTCTGGGAGGTCGGCGCGCTCGACCGGCGCCTCGTGACCGGCTGGCTTGGGCGCTTCGTGGATCGTGTCGGCACGGCCGACAACCCGCTCCAGGGCCTTTCCCTCGACGGCGAGCTCTCGCCGGCGCTGGCGACCGCAAAGATGCCGGTCTCCGCCGTCAGTGGGCCGGGCGACTACGACTTCTGGGCGCCCGGGGTTTGGGGGGACGTCGAAAATTGGATGCTCGAAGCGATCCCGGCGATCGGCGGCGTTCATGCGGGGGGACGGGATGCCGGGCTCCAGCAGGCCGGACGCATGGCGGTGCAGTCCGCCAAGCTCCGGCAGCAGTTGCTGCCGTTCGCGGGACAGGGCATCACACCACCCGTGGTGTACCCGACGGAGGAGGGCACGGAGTTCCCGCAGCGTCTCGCGGCGCTCGCGTCGATGCTCGCGGCGGGGCTGCCGATGCGATGCGTCTCGCTTACCGCGCCCGGCGACTACGACACTCACGACAACCAGGCCGACGACTTCGCGAAAGGCTTGAAGACCACCGCGGACTCGCTCCTTGCGTTCCAGCGTGACCTCGAGGCGCGAGGACTCGCGGACGGCGTGCTCGTGCACGTGTGGTCCGAGTTCGGACGCCGCGGTGAGGAGAACGGCTCGGACGGAACCGACCACGGCGCCGCCGGGGCGGGCTTCCTGATCGGGACTCGCGCGCGGGGCCGGATGGTCGGCGAGTTTCCGGGGCTCGCGAATTTGGACGCAGACGGGAATCTCCGGGCCACAGCGGATTTCCGCGGCATCTACTGCGCGCTGCTCGAGCAGTGGTTCGGCGTGGACGCCGCCGCTGTCATGCCCGACGCGCGGCGGTTCCCGAGACCCGCGCTCCTGAAATGAGGCTCCGGCGGGCGGTCGCGATTGCCCTCACGGGGCTGACCTTTGCGAGCGTGGCCGCCGCGCAGGCGAGGTCGACGACCCGCGCACCCTCACGCCTCCTGGTCTCCGGGGACGAGTACAGGCTCGTGCTCTCGCGCGCGGCGGTGAAGCGCGGCCCCGCCGTGATCCAGTTCCTCAACCGCGGCGAGGATCCCCACGACCTACGCCTGGCACGGATCGGCGCGTCCACAACTCGCATGGTGAGCGCCCCGGAAGTGCGATCCGGAGATCTCGTGGAGCTCGACACCCGGCTCCGCACTGGCCGTTACTTGATGTGGTGCTCGCTCCCGGGCCACAGGGAGCGCGGCATGCAGGCAGTGCTCAAGGTCCGCGCGCGGTAGCGGACCCAGCCGCCCACTCGCACAAACGTCCAATTGCATGAAAACGGCGACGGTTTCCGTTGCGAGTCTCGTTGTTGATCCCATGGACGCCGAACTGCCCACTCCGTTGTCAGCGGTGGCGAGGTC
>JBKOZI010000095.1:0-9706 GCA_046725795.1 Actinomycetota bacterium | reverse complement strand
CCGGCCGTGGAGCGAGCGCAAGAAGTACGTGTGGTGGGACCCGGAGAAAGGCCAGTGGACTGGCTATGACGTCCCGGACTTTCCAGTAGACAAGCCCCCCGACTACCGCCCGCCGAAGGACGCCAGGGGGATGGACGCGATCAGTGGGGACGATCCGTTCATCATGATGGCCGATGGCCGCGCCTGGCTCTTCTCTCCCAGCGGCCTGCTCGACGGGCCGCTGCCGACGCACTACGAGCCGCTCGAGTCGCCGGTGCACAACCTCCTTTATCCGGACCTCGACGGCAGTCCCTCGGCCATCCGCTGGCGGCGCCCGGAGAATCCGCTGCACGCGACGGATGATCCGCGCTACCCGATCGTCGCCACGACCTTCCGGCTCACGGAGCAGCACACAGCGGGCGGCATGAGTCGCAAGGTCCCCTGGCTGGGCGAGCTGCAGCCCGAGATGTTCGCGGAGATCGACCCGGTGCTCGCCCGCGAGCGCGGCATCGAGGACGGCGGCTGGATGACGATCGTGACCGAACGCGCGGAGATCGAGGCCCGCGCGCATGTCACCGACCGCATGCGACCGCTGCGGGTCGACGGCAAGCCCGTCCACCAGGTGGGGCTACCGTGGCACTGGGGCTACAGCGCGCCATACGCCGGTGACTCCACGAACGACCTGGGGGCGCTGTCGGGCGATCCCAACGTCTCGATCCAGGAGTCCAAGGCGTTCACGTGCGACGTGCGCGCGGGGCGGCGCGGTCGGCCCTCGACGGAGCGACTGAAGGGCGTCGCCTCGCCGATCGGCGCGGTGGCGCCGGACCAGGACGACCCCCTCGCCGAAGCGCCGCAGGAGGCGCAACAGGAGGGAGGGCGATGAGCGCCACCTTGGCAGCTCCGACGGAGGTCACCATCCACCACGTCAAAGGCGACCGGCGGATGGGTTTCTTCACCGACACTACGGTGTGCATCGGCTGCAAGGCATGCGAGGTCGCCTGCAAGCAGTGGAACGACCTGCCCGCTGACGGCTCGCAGTTCACGAGGGGCGGCTCCTATGACCACACCGGTGAGCTCTCGGCCTCGACCTGGCGGCACGTCCGGTTCGTCGAGCTGCTCGAGCCACCGGAGGAGCGCCGCGTGCACGCTGCCGAGGCGCTCGCCGCGCCCGGCGAGATCGACGTCGCACAGGCGGTGGCCGACATGGATCGCTGGATCTTCATGTCCGACGTGTGCAAGCACTGCACCAACGCGGGCTGCCTGGATGCCTGCCCGACCGGGGCGCTGATCCGCACCGAGTTCCAGACCGTGCTGCTGCAGGCCGACGTCTGCAACGGGTGCGGCTACTGCATCCCGGCCTGCCCGTTCGGCGTGGTCGACCGCGACCACATCGACGGTCGGGCCGGCAAGTGCACGCTGTGCTACGACCGCCTGGAGGACGGGTTGGAGCCCGCCTGCGCGAAGGCCTGCCCGACCGACTCGATCCAGTTCGGGCCGTACGAGGAGCTCGTCACGCACGCCGAGCGGCGGGTGGCTGAGCTGCACCGGCGCGGCGAGGAGGGCGCATACCTCTACGGCGCCGGCGACGAGCCCGAGCACGACCTCGCCGGCGGCCTCGGGGCGTTCTTCCTGCTGACCGAGCCGCCCGAGCGTTTCGGCCTCCCCGCCGAGGCCGAGTCGCCCGTCCAGGAGAACGTCGTCGCGGCGACGGCCGCGGCGATGGTCGCCGGGCTGCTGGCGGTGGCCGGTGCGGCGGTGGCGTTTGCCTCCGCGGGGAGAAGCCGGTGAGCGACGCAGAAGACCACCCGCTCGGGCTGCCCTCGGAGCCGCCCGCGGCTGAGCCGCGCGAGGAGCCGCCGGCGGACTCGCGCGGCCGCCACGAGGAGTGGGTGGCCGACCACGACACCGGAACGCGGGACTTCACGCCGGCGCTGGGCACGCCAGGCGAGCCGGCCTCGTGGCGGCCGGCGGCCGAGGGGGAGCACGTGGCGCTCGCGCGGCCCTCGTGGGGCGACGCGGGCTGGTCCTTCCTCTACGGGCCGGACACGCGGTACGGCGACGTCGAGCCCGGGCAGGGGGAGGTCGCAGCCGCGAACCGGCGGATGCGGGAGGGAGCAATGCCGGACGACCTCATGGGGCCGTTCATCAAGCCGCCGGTGTGGACCTGGGAGGTGCCCCTCTACTTCTGGGTCGGCGGCATGGCCGCGGGGGCCGCGGGGGTCGCGCTGGCCGCGGATCTTGCCGGCGACGAATGGTCTGCCTCCGTCGCACGCAAGGTCGCGCTCGGCGTCGTGCTGCCGGCGCCGGTGCTGCTGATCGGCGACCTCGGCCGCCCCGCGCGCTTCCTGAACATGCTGCGCATCTTCAAGCCGCGCTCGCCGATGAACCTGGGCGCGTGGTGCCTGGCCTCGTTCACCGCGATCGGCGCCGGCGCCGTGGGGGCGGATCTGCTGGAGATGGGCCCCACGGCCAAATGGCTGGGCGCCGTGAACGCCCTCCTGGGCGGCTACCTCGGCTCCTACACCGGCGTGCTACTGGCGGCAACCGCCGTGCCGCTGTGGGCCCGCAGCCGCATCTTTCTCGGCCCCATCTTCGTCTCGACAGCCACGGCCACCGGCGCCGCCGCCACGCGCCTCGTGCTGGTGGCCACGCGGCGACGGCCGGTGGGACACCCCACTCGCGTCGCGCTAAACCGCCTGGAGGTCGCCGCGATGCTCGCGGAACTGACGCTCTCGACGGTCAACGAGCGCCGCCTCGGCCGTGCGGGCCGCGTCCTCTGCGAGGGCAGGGCGGGTCGTCTCTTCCGCGCGGCGCAGGGGCTCGTCGGGACCGGCGTCGCGCTGAACCTGCTCGGCCCACGCCGGGTGGGACCGGTCGGCCAGAACGTCGCCAGCGCCCTGTACCTCGCCGGCGGTCTCGCCTTCCGCTACGCGTGGCTCGAGGCGGGGAGGGCATCGGCGCGCGACGACGAGGCGGTTGCCCTCATGGCGCGGGGCAGGGTCACCGCGGACGAGCGCCTGGGCGAGGGAATGGAGGACCGCATCCTCTCGGATGATCGCCCTCCGGCCGCCGGCGGCGCCGCTTTCGCGGCGGCGCGTGCCTGGAGCCGCACCGTGGGCCGGGCGAGCCTCCTGGTAGAGCGCCTGCTGCGACCGGCCTGACCCGATCGAGGCGCGTGGTGCTCGACGCCGCCGACCTCCGGGACGCGGTGGACGCGGCGGTGTTCGGCTCCTTCTTTCACCAGGATCAGATCTGCATGATGGCCAACCGCGTGCTAGTCGACTCCTCCGTGCACGACGAGTTCATCGAGCGCTGGTGAACTCGTCGATCGCCCATCGACCGCCGAAGCGGCCGGGGCCGGATGCTTTCTCCCCGCCAAACGCCGTGTTCGCGTCATCGTCGACCGGTGCGGTTGGAGAAGTAGTCCGACCGGACCCCCCGGCTCGCCGCCGAGAAACACCGACCATTGGGTGAGCGTCCAGCGCGAGCCGCGGCAGTTCCCGCTCTGAGCCCGGCAGACGTCTTTGATCGTGATCAGCCGGCTGGGGAGCGGCGGACCTCGATCTTTCCGTTGCGTACACGAGACTCGAATCGCGGTTGCGGGAAGACCGCAGGTCCGCCGCGGACCTTTCCGGTGCAGACGTCAAAGCGCGACCCGTGCCACGGACACACTACGACGTCGCCCTCGCGCTCACCTTCAGCCAGCGGGCCGCCGAAGTGACTACAGGTGTTCGCGATCGCGCAAAGCTCGCCACTCGTCGAGTGGGTGACGAGTACCGCTTCGCCCTCGACGTCCACCTCGCGCATCGCGATTCCCTCGAGCTCCGATTCGTCGAGCACACCCTGGAACTCGCGTGGAGCCGTCCCGCCCTGTGCCTGGTTGACCCGGACGCCCATGCCGAAGCTGAGCTGTCCACCGAGGTGCGCGGCCATGCCCGCGACGGCGAACCCAAGCGCGGAGCTCACCTGCCCGGCGCGGCGCCGATCAGCCATCCGCAGCCCCAGTGAGGTGGCGTTGAACGCCACCCCGACGACGTTCAGCAAGCCGTGCCCGGCCGCCAATCGACGCTTCTCTCCACGCATATAACGCCAGTCGGAGAGTCCGGTTGCCGCGGCCGCAAGCGCGGCGGCCACCGAGACAGCGAGGGCGCCATCCGCTTGCCGATCGACGGCTCGAGAGCGCGTCGCGACGCCGACAGCATCGAGGGTAACGGCAGCGGTCAACGCTCCAACCGGCACGTCTGTGAGGGCGGGATGCAGCGGAGCGCCGAGCCAGACGCCGTCGAGCAAGTCGGCAGTCTGGCGGCCGGTCCTGGCCACCGTATTGCGGATGATCGGCTGCAGCCGATCGCTCACACCGTCCAGCCAAGTCTGGGACGCCGCCAGGCGCTCGGCAAACTCCAGGGTCATGGTCTCCCTCCTTTCTGGAGGCGTAGGCATGGGGTTCGAGTTCTCCCTGCCGTTCCCGGTGGAGCGTGGATACCCGCTTCAGCAGCGGTGCGAACGCTGGCGATCACTGCAGGCCGATGATCATCGCGACGATCTCGCCGATCGTCTCAGACGTGCGAGGGATAAGCCTTACCGGCCATCCTCTAGGCACTGGTAGCGAACGTAGACGACGCGAGACCCAAACGTCCGTGTCTCGACTAGCTCCAGGTTGATCCTCTCGTCCAGGGCAGGAAAGTACGGCGTGCCGCCGCCCAGGACGATCGGGCTGACGAAGAGCCGGTACTCGTCGATAAGGCCCAGCTTGATGAAGGTGGAGGCCAGGCCGGCGCCGCCGACGGCCAGGTTCTTTCCTGGTTGCTGCTTCAGCCTGGCGACCTCTTCGGCAGCGCTGTCCCTGACCAGCCTGGCATTGCCCTCGACCTTCTCGAGGGTGTTCGAGAACACGATCTTCGGCGTGTCCTTCCAGATGCGGGCGAATTCGAGCTCGTACTCTGGGGCGGACGGTTTCTCGTCAGCGGTCTCCCAGGGGATCATCACCTCGTACAGCCGCCGTCCGTAGAGGTGCGCGCCCGTCTCCCGCGCCTGCTGGTTGTGGAACCGATGCAGCTCCTCGTCCGGCGCCGACCAGTCGATCTCTCCGTCGGGCCCAGCGATGAAGCCGTCCAGCGACACTCCCATCGAGTAGATCAGCTTCCGCATCACGGTCCTTCTCGATCGACGCTGAATCGACCCCCAATCAGCCGAGGGGCGACGGTGGAATGCGTGTTTCCCCATGCACTTCGGGAATCAGCAGCGCGATGTATTCCAAGTAGCACCATGACCACTCCTCGCCCGGCTCGAGCGAGCGGATGAGCGGATGGCCGCTGCTTCGAGCGTGGGCGCTCGCGTGGCGGTTGGGCGAGTCGTCACAACAGGCGACCTTCCCGCACTCGAGGCAGATTCGCAGGTGCAGCCACGGGACCTGATCAGCGCATCCTCGCGAACCGCTCGACGGCCTCGAGCAGCTCGGTCGTCTTCGCCTCGGCCTCCTTGCCGCCGCCGATGATCGCCTCGCGGACGCAGCCGTGGACGTGACCGTCGAGAACCTTCAGCCCGACCCGGTCAAGCGCCGTCGTGATGGCGGAAATCTGGGTGAGGATGTCGGTGCAGTAGGCGTCCTCTTCGACCATGCGCCGAACGCCGCGTACCTGACCCTCGATGCGGGCGAGCCGGTTGAGGACCGCTTGTCTTTCGTCGTCACTTAGGTGAGCCATCGTCCTTCCGATCATGTTGCGGCCATCGCGGGCAGGTCGCCGGCCTTCCGCGATGCCGCCTTTCGCTTGAAGCCTCTCAGCCGCAGCGCATTGCCAACAACGGTCACTGATGAAGCAGCCATGGCGGCCGCCGCGAGGATCGGGTCGAGCAACACTCCCCACAGCGGATACAGCACGCCGGCCGCGAGCGGGATCAGCGTGACGTTGTAGGCGAACGCACCGACGAGGTTTTGCTTGATCGTGCGCATCGTGTCGCGGGAGAGCTCGAGCGCCGTGGCCACACCCCGCAGGTCGCCGGAAATGAGCGTTAGGTCCGAGGCCTCGATCGCGATGTCCGTGCCGGTGCCGATCGCGATGCCGACGTCGGCTTGGGCGAGCGCGGGAGCGTCGTTGATGCCGTCGCCGACCATCGCCACCCGCCGTCCGTCTTCCTGGAGACGCCTGACCTCGGCCGCCTTGCGGGCTGGCAGTACTTCCGCGAGCACTCTGCCCACACCGGCCTGGCGCGCAATCGCCTCCGCTGTGCGCCGGTTGTCGCCGGTCACCATTGCCACCTCGAGCCCGAGGCGCTTGAGCTCGGCGACCGCGTCGGCAGCCTCGGGCTTGATCGTGTCCGCGATCGCGATCACGCCGCGCGCCTCGCCGTCCGCGGCGACGTAGACCACGGTCCTGCCCCGCTCCTCTAGTCGCTGCGCGCTCGCGTCGAGTTCCGAGGTGTCCACATCGAGCTGTTCCATCTGCGGAGCGCTGCCGACCGCGACTCGCAAGGCGCCCACGTTTGCGCTTACACCGTGTCCGACCGCCGCCCGAAAGCCGTCGGCGCGCGGGAACTCGAGGCCGGCATTGCGGGCATGGCGAACGATTGCCTCGCCGAGCGGGTGCTCGGAGCGCGACTCGACGGCCGCCGCGAGCAGCAACAGCTCTTCGGCGCTTCCCCTCGCCGGCAGTACCTCCACGACCTCGGGCTCTCCGCGAGTGAGCGTACCCGTCTTATCGAGCACGACCGTGTCGAGCGCGCGCGCCGTCTCGAGCGCCTTGGCGTCCCGAACCAGAATGCCCATCTCCGCACCCCTGCCCGTCCCCACCATGATCGCGGTCGGGGTGGCGAGCCCGAGCGCGCACGGGCAGGCGATGATCAGCACGGCGACGAAGGCGAGCAGCGCGCTTGTGAAGCTCGATCCCGTCACGAGCCATGTGGCCAGCGAGATCGTTGCGATCGAGATCACCGCCGGCACGAAGTGCGCCGCCACCCGGTCGGCGATCCGCTGAATCGGAGCCTTCGAGCCCTGCGCCTCCTCTACGAGCCGGATGATCTGCGCGAGCGCCGTCTCGCTGCCGACCCTGGTCGCCTGGAAGCGGAAGGAGCCGGCCGTGTTGACGGTGGCGCCGATCACCTCGTCGCCAGGCTCCTTCTCAACGGGCAGGCTCTCCCCGGTCAGCATCGACTCGTCGATCGTCGAGTGGCCCTCGACCACGATGCCGTCGACCGGAACCCTCTCGCCGGGACGTACGGTCACCTCGTCGCCAATGCGCACCTGGTCCACCGGAAGCTCGAGTTCCGCGCCGTCCCTGATCACGCGCGCCGTCCGCGGCTGCAACCCGAGCAGCTTCTTGATCGCTTCTGTGGTGCCCGCCCTCGCCCGCGCTTCGAGCAGCCGGCCCAGCAGGATCAGCGCGATGATGACCGCCGCGGTGTCGAAGTAGACGTCCGGCAGCTCGCCGCCGTGCGCGACGGCACCCGGAGCGACGGTGGCCACGAAGCTGTAGAGGTAGGCGGCGCTCGTGCCGACCGCGATCAGTGTGTTCATATCCGCCGTCCGATGGCGAGCGACCTTCCACGCGCCCGCGTAGAACTGCGATCCGGCCCAAAACTGGACCGGCGTCGCGATCACGAGCATGGCCCACATAGTTGCGCGCTCATCGAGTGGTGACCAGACAAAGCTCAGGAGCAGGAGCAAGCCGCCCACCAGTGCCGCGAAGACAAACTTGGCACGCACCGTCTGCATTTCTTGCTGGGCGGCGCGCTCGCGCTTGTCGGCAACGAGCTCGCCTGGCGCTTCGGCGACCCGTGCCTCGTAGCCGGCGGACTCGACAGCCTTCTCGATCGCATCCGTATCGACGCGGGGCCCTTCCACGGTGGCGCGGCCGCTGGCGAGATTGATCGCCACCTCGCTCACGCCGTCAAGCTCTGCGATCGCGTCTTCGATGCGACTCACGCAGGATGCGCAGTGCATCCCCTCGATGTCGAACTCGAGCCGCTGGTCGGAGACTGTTTCTGTGGCCGCCATGGCTTAGCAGAGTATACCCCTATAGGGTATTTGTGAAGGCCGTTGTGAGCGGACCCGACAGCAAGAAACCCGCGTCCGTCACGTGACCGTTCGTGGGGCAGGCGCCTCAGCCGCCCTATCGCGGCGGCTCGATCGGAAGTCCATGACGGAGGCGGTAGCGCCGCTCATCGTAGATCTTCACGGTCTCGTAGACGATCACCGCCCACAGCAGCACGTTGACCACGGCGAGCGCGGCGAGCGATGGGATATTCAGGTCGACCGCACAGAGCGCGAGTAGCACGAGGGCCAGCAGGAGTCGCTGGACATTGACGGTGCGTGCGTTGCGCAGCCGTAGCGCAACGTGTGCGAGCAGGTAGATCGCGATCCCGCCGAGGAGCGCGAACCTGTGCACACTGTCGAGGGGGTCGTCGATGTGCGCGAGCGTACCCTTGAGGCCAAGGGCCACGAGCACGATCCCGGCGACCATCGGGTAGTGCAGGTACGAATAGGAGTCGCGGGCGAGCGCGTTGCGCTCGCGTCCCGCCGGGGCCCGCGTCAGACGCTGTTTCGTCACCAGCGCCACGACATCGAAGTAGACCCACCACACCGCGGAGGCGAGAGCGATGCCCAGGACGGCGGCGGCGATCACGCCGGCCCCGAGGTCGACCTCGGCGCCGATCCCGAGCGCTACGATCGACTCGCCGAGCGCGAGGATGATGACCAGGTTGTGCCGCTCGGCAAAATGGGCGGGGACGAGTCGCCACCCGGCGAGGCCGAATAGCGCCGGCCCGCCCCAGTCGAGCGCTATCGCGAGTACCCACAGCCCTCCTTGCTCGAGGCCGTCGAGGAACGACGCCCCCACGAGCAGCCCGACACCGATCGCCGTGCTGATCGCGAGGTCGAGCACCGACCGTCGAAGGGAGGGGTCCTCACGGCTCGCGAGCAGGAACAGGGCGATGTGGGCCGCCCGCACCACTCCGTAGGCGATCGCGAACGCGAGCGCCCGCTCGTCGAACGCCTCCGGGACGCACAGCGCCACGACCAGCAGTCCCGCCATCGCCGCGAAGAACGCGATCCGCACCGAGCCCTCCTCGGGATCGATGACGCTCGTGAGCCATGCATATCCCGTCCAGGCCCACCACAGCACCGCGAGCACGAGCATGCCCTCGGCGACCGCTTCCCAGCTCGCATTCGTGGCCATCAGCGCCGTGCACTGCGTGAAACCGAGCACGAATACGAGATCGAAGTAGAGCTCGAGTGGCTTGACGGTCTCCTGCTCGCGCAGCTCGGCGCTGAGCCTGCGAGCCCGTGGGCCGGATGCCGTACCAGTCGTCACGAGGGCTTGATACGCGCTGGCACACCCGGCGTCAAGGGAGGCCGCTCCTCGCCAAAGAAGGCAGCCTCTGCACAGCGCATCTCCCGGGGGCTACACCAACTGCTGCAGCCAATGAACAATGAGGCTGCCTAGAGCGATTACCAGCAACGCCCCGAGCGCTCCGATGACCAAACCGACGGCGGCGAGTAAGAAGTCCTCGAGCAGTACGCCAAGGGCCACCACGACGACGCCAAGCGCAGGCAGGGTGTCAAGCCCGGAGAAGGGTGGCGCTACGAAAGCGGTCAGCGAAAGGGCGAACACGACAATCCCGAAGACCACCCCACTCAAGCGGTGCAGCAGCAACGTGCGGAGGCGGGGATGCGAGAAGCGCTCGAACCAGCGGATCCGCCTCAGCAGTCGGCTCGCGAACCGCTCCCCCGAGG
>JBKOZI010000094.1:0-13337 GCA_046725795.1 Actinomycetota bacterium | reverse complement strand
GCCTGCGGGCATACCGCGGGCAAATCGTTTGCCCGCACAGGCGGTTTCTAGCCCCCCTGGGCGGTTTTGCGGGGCTACGGCTGTGGCGACGCCGCTGCGACGCAATCCCGCTTGTGGCGCCGCAATCCCGCTCACGGAGCGGCGATGGAATCGAACCATCCAACCGTGGGGCTGCCACGGCCTGCTGGTTTTGAAGACCAGATGGGCCACCAGACCCCTGCCGCTCCAGGACCGATCGTAAGACCAACTGCAATGCTGCGCGCGTGAATCGCGGGCGCCTCCTGATCGAGAACGGCTACGTGCTCTCGATGGACGACTTGATCGGCGAACTGGAGCAGGGCAGCGTGCTCGTGGAGGGAGACAGGATCGCCGAGGTCGCGGCCACCGTCGAGGTCGCGGACGCCGAGCGGATCGACGCGCGCGGCATGGTTGTGATGCCCGGTTTCGTCGACACGCACCGGCACACGTGGCAGACGGCGCTTCGCGCGATCTGCGCCGACTGGACGCTGACGGAGTACTTCCGGGGGGTCCGCATGAACATCTCGCCGGAGTACACGGCCGAGGACGTTCATGCGGGCAACTACGTCGGCGCGCTCGAGGCGCTCGACGCGGGCGTCACGTCGATCCTCGACTTCTCGCATTGCAACAACAGCCCGGAGCACTCGGACGCGGGAATCGCGGGCCTCCGCGAGGCGGGAATCCGCGCCGTTTACGCCTACGGCTACTACCCATCACCGGCCGTCGAGCCCGCCTTCGCTGCGCACGCCGATCGAATCGCCGACGCGCGGCGCGTGCAGGCCGAGCACTTCTCTTCCGGTGAGGGCCTGCTGACGATGGGCGTCGCGATCACGGAGACCGGCCTGCTGCCATGGGAGGACACCGCCGCCGAAGTCCGCTCGGCTCGCGAGCTCGACGTGCTGCTGACCGCACATACGGCATGCGTGTGGGGATCGCAATCGACGATGGGCGTGCAGGAGCTCCACTCGCACGGATTGCTCGATTCTGCGCAGGTCCATGTGCACTGCAATGCGCTTTCCGACGACGAGCTGAAGCTGATCGCGAACGCGGGGGCCAAGGTCTCGAGTACGCCCGAGACCGAGCTCCAGATGGGCATGGGCCATCCGGTCATCGGCCGCGCGCTGGCGCTCGGAATGAAACCCACGCTCGGCTGCGACATCGTCTCTCTCAACGCAGGTGACATGTTCGCCCAGATGCGAATCGGCCTGCAGTTCCAGCGCGCCATGGACAACGACCCCGTGATCGCCTCCGGCGAGATGCCCGCGACCCTGCGGCTCGGAGTCCGCGACGCGCTGCGGTGGGCGACGATGAACGGGGCTGAGGCGCTCGGCCTCGCATCGCAGACGGGCTCGCTCACGCCGGGCAAGCAGGCCGACGTGGTGCTGGTCGGAGGGGAGGCGCTCAACATGACTCCGCGGCCCGACCCGGCTGGAGGCATTGTCGTCCAGGCGAACGCGTCGAACGTCGACACGGTGCTGGTGGCGGGGCGCGTCGTCAAGCGCGGCGGGAGGATCGTCGACGGAGATCTGCGCCGTGCGCGCCGGCTCGCAGAAGAGTCCCAGGAGCGGATTTTCGCCGCGCTCGCCGCCAAAGGACCGGTTCTGCCTCCCGAGCAGGAGGGCTTCACCGAGGCGCTGAATCAGCTGGCCGAGGCAAACCTCGCGCTGGCGCGCGCGTAGTGCACTATGAGACGGGCTGCCTGATCAGGATCGGCTCAGGCGCGTCTTCGCGACCGAGCAGGCGGCGCCGGAGGCGTGCCGGAGGTGAGCTTACGAGCGCGCGGAACAGCCCGCGGATCTTGAGTTCGAACCGAAGCCCCAGGTCTCCGGGTCCGATCAGCTCACGCTGGAGCTCGTACGGAGTCCACCCACCCCGGAGGCCACAGGTGACCCCGGTCAGGTAGCCGGCGCGCTCCGCTGCCGGCGGGCAAGCGGCCGAGTAGCGTCCGTACGGGTAGGCGAAGCTCACGACCGGCTTGTCCAGCATCTCCTCGAGCGCGAGCTTTGACGAGCGAAGCTCTCCGTAGGCCTCGCGGGGATCCGTAATCGCAGCCATGTCGGGATGCGCGTTGGTGTGCGAGCCGATCTCGATGAACGGCAACTCGGCCACAGCCCGCAGCTCATCCAGGTTCATGAGCCGCATACCGGCATCGGGCGCTACCCATGGATGGGGCTCCCCCAGGAGGCCGGGACACACGTAAAGCGTGGCGGGGACGCGCAGCCTGCGGAGGATGTTCGGAAGCAGCGTGCCGTTGTCGAGGCTGCCGTCGTCGAAGGTGAGCGCGCACACTCCAGACAGCCGCTCGCCCGCGAGCAGGCGCCGGCCGAGCTCGGCCATCGTGACGAGCTCGTATTCGCGCTCGAGCAGACGCTCGATCTGCGCCCGCAGCTCGCGCGGCGAGATCACGAGTCGCTCGGGGTCGTGCTCGCGACTCACCTCACCCAGCGCGTGGTATGCGAGCACCAGTGGCGGCCGCATGAAGCCGCTGCGTGAGACCTTCACCGAGTCCGATGGGTTACGCATAGACCCTCCGGCTTGGAACTGGATCGGCCGGCGCGGGAGCCGGCCCCGGGATGCTGTGCCGGCCTGTGAATAGCCTCACAAGCCTGGCCGAGGACGAGACGAGCGAGAACTCCCGCTCGACGAGCGCACGGGCCGACACCGCACGATTCATCGCCGCGCTGGGATCTGCGAGCACCGCGGAGAGCTTGCGTACGAGATCACTCACGTCGCCCGGGTCAGCCTTCAGGCCCGTCCGTCCCTCTCGCACGAGCTCCGGAATGCCGGAGAGGCGCGACGTGACCACAGGCAGCCCCGAGGCCATCGCCTCTATCAGGGCGACCGGGATACCCTCGGTGTCGCCGCTTCGCTCTATCACCGAAGGTAGGACGAACAGGTCCGCCTCCTCCAGCATCTTCGCGACCAGTCGCTCGGAGAGGTCGCCGTGGAATGTGACCCGGGAACTGAGCCCGAGACGCTCTGCCTCGCCCTCGAGCTCCTTCCGCAGGGGACCGCCACCGACCAGGTCGAGCTCGATCCGGTCAAGCTCCGGGCGTCCGGCGGCGAGCGCCTCGAACAGCACGCGATGACCCTTCTTTTCACGCAGCGAAGCGACGCAGAGTGCCCGCACCGGCCCGGTGGGCGGCGGCGCGTGCGAAGCGAAGCGATAGACGTCCGTGTCGACTCCGCAGCGCACCACATGGATCGGCGCGGCATCCGAAGCAAGCTTCCTCAGCAGCTCGCGGTTGAAGTTCGAGATCGACACCACGAAGGCGGCGTCGGCGGCACGTCGGCGCACGCCGAGCGGATAGACGTAGAGATCGTGTGCGTGTGCCGTGAACGAGTACGGGGTTCCTGTCAAGCGGTGACAGACCCACGCGGCAAGAGCGGGGTAGCTCGCGAAGTGGGCATGCAGGTGGTCGGTTTCGCACGCGAGGACCGTCTCGGCGTGGCGCGCGGCGGCGCCGAAGGTCACGAGTGCACGGAGCAGCACGCTGGGCTTCCGGGCATGGTCGATCAAAAGCAGCGTCAGGGTCGAGCCGACCCGAAGCGGCCGGCGCAACGTCCAGCGCGCGAGGTGGACGAGGCACTGAAGTGGCCGCACCCGATGGACCTTGTCGATCCATCGCCGGGCCGACTCCTGGACGACGCCCTTGGGTGTCGGAAAGAGCGCGTAGAGGTCGGCTTCGATACGCGGCTGGGACGTGACAGCGTTCAGCTCGCGCACCACGAAGGTCTCCGTCGTCGTCGGGAAGCGCGAGACGAAGTAGGCGACCCTGTAGGCGCGCTCGACGCGCGCAGCCGTCGTAGCCGAACCGGCAGATGAAGCTGTCGAGTCCATGACCTCGGGGGGAGAAGTCCGTTCCTCAATCCATTGAACCAGTGGCACGCCGCCCGCGCCACTGGAATCGCGTTTCCTCCTCAGCGGACGGTGGCCTCGATCAGGTGCGGGAAGAAGAACACCTCGACCGAGACCGAGAGCAGCAACGTCGGGATTGCGACGGCCACCGTCACGAACGTCGCCGCCAGTAGCTGGTCCCAGTCGCCCCGGCGACTGGCGATCAGCCAGGCCGCCATCGGCAGGAAGAGCGCGGTCAGCTCCGGCACGGCGTGAGGAAGCAGGAGCAGGAGGAAGTGGAAGTCGCCGAGGTCGAACTGGGCCGCGGCACTCGAGAGGGTCGCGCCGAGGAAGTACGCCTGCGTGCAGAGCGAGAAAAACGTCGCCCCCGCGACAAAGAGCATCGCGTACGGACCCGCCTTCTCGTGAATCGTCTTCGAGATCCCGCTCCGGCTCGCCGCCGAGTAGGGAAGCGAGTTGAGGGCGATGAAGCCGGCCACGCAGGCGAAGGCGTGGAGCGCCAGCACCAGCGAGTTGCGGAAGAGGATCAGGCCGATGTCCTCGAGGTCCGGCTGGTGCACGAGACCCGGCACGTAGACGCCCGAGGGGTCCGGTGTCGAGATGCGCGCGACCAGGTACACCGCGCCGAGGAGGGCGATTGCGATCACCACGCTCCAGAAGACCCAGCTCCGCATCACCCGCCAGGGGTGGCGATTCCAGTCCCGAAGCGTCTCCTTGGTCGCCCCGACCCCCTGCAGGAAGACGAGATCGTCGCTGACGGCCACCAGCAATTTATCGGCGGGACGTGCGTTTGCCTGAGGGCCGATCGTCTAGGTTTGACACATGGAGCGCGTCATCTGGGACCAGCAGCCGCCGCTTCGAACCCCCACGCTCGTCTGCTCGTTCAAAGGCTGGAACGACGCCGCCGAGTCTGCCTCGTCGGCACTCCGCTTCCTCGCGACCCAGTGGGACGCCGAGCGGATCGGCGCGATCGACCCGGAGGAGTTCTTCGACTTCCAGGTGTCGCGGCCGACGGTGAAGCTGACGGACGGGCTCACCCGCGAGATCGAGTGGCCCGAGTTCGTGTTCTCGAGCGCCAATCTCCCGGTCGCCAAGCACGACCTCGTCTTCCTGGTCGGGAACGAGCCGAACCTGCGCTGGAAGACGTTCGCGACCACAGTGATCGGCGCCGCGCAGGAGCTCGGCGTGGCACAGGTGGTATCGCTGGGGGCACTGCTCGCGGACGTCCCCCACACGAGACCGGTCCAGGTCACCGGGATCGCGGGCGACGCGAGCATGGCCGAGCGCCTCGGGTTCTCTCAGACACGCTACGAGGGCCCGACCGGGATCGTTGGCGTGCTGCACGACGCTTGCGCGCGCGCCGGGCTCGAGTCCGCGAGCCTCTGGGCGCCCGTGCCGCACTATGTCGCAGCGGTGCCCAGCCCGAAGGCGTCGCTTGCCCTGATCCGGCGGGTCGAAGCGCTGCTCGGCGTGACGCTCGACCTCGCGGGGCTCGAGGAGGCCAGCGTCGAATACGAGCGGCGCCTCGACGAGGCCGTCGCGGCGGAGCCGGAGGTTCGCGCGCTCGTCGAGCGACTGGAGCAGCAGCTGGACGAGTCCGAGATCTCGTTCGGCGACCTTCCGTCGGGCGACTCGATCGCACGCGAGTTCCAGCGCTTCCTTCGCGACCAGGGCACGAGCGGGCAGTCCGAGTAGTGGATCAGCGCCTCAGCCTCATCACCCTCGGCGTCCGCGACCTCCCGCGGGCGCGTGCGTTCTACGAGGCGCTCGGCTGGTCCACCGGCGCGGGGCCAGACGACGACGTCGTCTTCTTCCAGGCGGGGTGCATGATCGTGGCGCTGTGGGACCGCGCGAAGCTCGCCGAGGACAGCGGCGTCACGGACGGCGGCGGATGGGGTGGCGTAACGCCCGCCTACAACACTCGCTCGCCGGCCGAGGTGGACGCGGTGATCGAGGAAGCGCGCGTCGCCGGGGCCACGATCGCGCGAGAGCCCGCCGAGACTTTCTGGGGCGGCTACTCCGGCGTCTTCGTGGACCCCGAGGGACACCCCTGGGAGGTAGCGCACAACCCGCACTGGACGGTCCACGAGGACGGCTCGGTAACCCTTCCTTAGCGCCGGTTTTGGAGCCTCGCGGCGTCCCCTACCGCTCGGCCGCGGGGCAGAGCAGCTGAAAATCGCACATCGAGCAGACCTGGTATGAGGGGGTGGGGTCGAAGCGCTGGGCAAGGATCGCCTCCGCCACGTCCGTCGCCGTCTGCTCGATCCGCAGCACGTCGTCCTCGCTCGGCTGCACGGGAACCTTTTCGTCGTCCAGCACGTAGTAGTAGCTCTGACGCGCCGACTCGAGCCGCCACGACTCGCGCGCCCCGAGCTGGTAGAGCGAGAGCTGGATGTCGTCCTTGAGCTCCGACGGCCGCCGTGCGCGGCCGGTCTTGTAGTCGATCAGCTCGTAGGAGCCGTCCGGCAAACGGTCCACGCGGTCCACCCGCCCCCGCAACAGGTGCGGGCCGATGCGAAAGGCGAAGTTGCGCTCGAACCAGACCGGGGAGGCTTCCTCGTTGGCGAAACGCTCCTGGTACCGCTCGAGCGCCGCGATCCCCTTGTCGTGGAGCTGGCGCTCCTCGTTCGTCTCGCCGAACCCGAGGCGGCGCCAGCCCGTCTCGAACAGCGTGACGAGGCGCTCGGGACCCGGCTCGGCCAGCGTCACCTGTCCCGAGCCTTCCTCGTTCGCGAGTTGTGTGTGGTAGCGCTCGAGCACCTGGTGGACCAGGATCCCGAACCGCTGGGGAAGCGTCTGCTCCCGCGGAATCGAGAAGACGCGCGCGAACTTGTACCGAAGGGGGCAGGAGCGGTAGACGTCGATGTCGCTGGCGGACAGCATCAGCCCGTCACCGCGGAGCGGCAGGTATGACTCGAGGGAGGGGATCTTGCGTTCCGCGAGCAGCTCCCGGCGGCGAAGGCTCTCCCGCTCCGAGGCGAGCAGCAACGAGTCGAGGTTCGAGCCGAGGAAGGCCTCGCGCTGCTCCGGGCTCCCGACGTGCCCGAGCACCTGGTTGATCTCGGCGATCGCCCCGGCCAGCTCCTCTTCACGCGGCCGGCGCTCGATCAGGCAGGCCAGCTTGATCAGGTCCATGTAGCGCGCGACCGCCTGCACCGCGTCGAGGTGTGCGTCGAGACGCAGCTCGCTCATGCCCGCGCCGACCGTCGCGACGCTGCTCAAGACCTCGTCGCGCATCATCCGGAAGGCCGCATAGAGGTCCTCGTGGATGCCGAGGAGCTCCTCGCGTCGCTCCTCCTCCTCGGCCTCGAGCGCAGCCCGCGCCTCCTCGTAGAACGGGGAGGGCTTCTGGCGCGTCTCGTCGCCGGAACCGGCGCCCGCCTGCTCCGGCCAGGCCAGGACGAGCCGCTTCCGGGCGCGGCTCATCGCGACGTAGAGCAGCCGCCGCATCTCGTCCACGTGGGCCTCGCGGCTGTCCTCGGGGAGCTCTTCCTTGAGCAGTGCCTCCGGCACCGGCTCCCGGGGGCCGCGGCGAGAGCCCGGCATTCTGCTCTGCTGGATCCCGAGCACGTACACGCAGTCGAACTCGAGCCCCTTCGCCCCGTGCATCGTCATGACCTGGACGGCGCTCGAGTCTGCGCGCACGGTCGCCTCCTCCTCGCGAAGGCCCGCTTGGCTCACTGCGCTGACATAGGCGGCGAAGTCGCGCGAGCTGCGCCCAGGCTCGCGCCGAACCCACGCGGCTGCGAGCTCGGCAAACTTCGCGATGTTCACGAGACGCTCGATCGACTCGGTGCTGGCGCTGAACAGGTACTGCTTGCGGAGTCCGATGCGCTCGATCAGGCGGTGCACGAACAGGTCAGGCCGCATCTCCTCGAAAGCGCGCGAGGCGCTCCGGTACAGGCGCAGGAACGTCTCCATGCGCTCCCGAGCCTCGGGTGGAACCTCGGGATTCTGGAGCGCGGCGTCGAGCGCCGAGATCATGTCGGTCTTGCGACGGCGGGCGATCAGCGTCGCGCGCGCAAGGTCGACCGGCGACAGCTCGACGGGGGAACGCAGAAGCGCTCGCACGACGGCGTTCGCGTCGTTCGGATCTGAGAGCAGACGAAGCCACGCAAGCAGGTCGCGAACCTCCGCGCGCTCGAAAAAGGCTGCCGCACCGACGAGCCGGTAGGGGATGCCACGTTCCTCGAGCGCGGTCGCAACGAGCTGACCCTCGTTTCGGACCGAGCGCACGAGCACCGCACAGGCGGCGGGCTCGACGCCGTCGGCGATCAGCCGCTCGAGCTCCGAGGAGACGGCTTGGGCCTGGGCGCGCTCGTTCTCGCAGCGCCAAAACGAGACGGGCTCCAGGCCGAGAGAGCGCTTGCCGCGGTGCGCGGCTCGAAGCTTCTTCTTCAGGCGCTCCGCGCTCGGCTCCACGACCGCGTGCGCGGCGTCGAGGATCGGCTGACTGGAGCGGTAGTTCGCCTCGAGACGGATCACTTTTGCATCGGGATAGGCGTCCTGGAAGTCACGGATGTTCTTCCGTGACGCGCCGCGGAAGCGATAGATCGACTGATCGTCGTCGCCGACCACGACCACGTTCCGGCGGCGCTCTACGAGCAGGCGAAGCAGCTCGTTCTGGGCCAGGTTGGTGTCCTGGTACTCGTCCACCAGCACCGCTTCGAACCGGTCCGTCACGCGCTCCCGCATCGCGGGGCGGTCCTCCAGCAGCTGGATCGCACGAAGGATCATCTCGCCGAAGTCGATCGCGCCGGCCCGCTCGAGCAGGCGATCATGATCGCGATAGAGACGCGCGAACTCGAGCTCGCGCATGCTGCGGTCGCGCTCGGCATCACTCGGGGAGGCGGCGAGCGACTCGGCCCAGCGGAGGTACTCGTCCGCGGACACCATCTCGTCCTTCAGCCGGTCGATGCGGTCGAGCGCACGTGCGAAGAACGGAGCCGGATTGCCGCGCATGTCGTGGTGACGGATCTCCAGGTCGTCCGCCCTGTCCATCAGCAGCGCGAGACGGTCAGCCTGCGTGACGGGGTGGAAGAACGGGTCGAAGCCGCCCTCGAGCGACTCGTCGTGGAGGAGGCGCGCGCAGAACGCGTGAAAGGTCGAGCAGTGAAGCTCCTCGTAGGGCTTGTCGAGCAGCTCCTCGGCCCGCGCCCGCATCTCGTCAGCCGCCTTGGTGGAGAACGTGAGCGCCAGCACCCGGCTGGGATCGATGCCCTGGGCCGCAAGCCATGCGATCCTGCGCGTGATCACGCGCGTCTTCCCGGTGCCCGCGCCGGCGAGCACCAGCAGGGGGCCGCCTGGATGGGTGACGGCCTCCTTTTGGGCGTCGTTCAGGCCGGCGAGCAGCTGATCCCGCATGCGAAAGATGGTAACCCCGCGCTCCGCCGCCTCATACGATTTGCGACACCTTGAGCACGAACATCACGGATAAAGCGCTGGAAGCCGACTGGCTCGGGCTCTGCCGGCGGTCGGGTATCCGGCTACGCGAGATCCTGGCCACATACCCGTTGACGGCGGATCGGGAAGTCAGGACGGGGCGCGGGGCCGGCGGCGATCAGACGCTCGTGATCGACGAGGTGGCGGAAGAAATCGTCTTCGCCGAGCTCGACAGGTTTCACGCCGAGGGCCACCAGTTCATCGCGATCTCCGAGGAGCGCGGGGTCGTCACGTATGGCGAGGGCGGGAGCGCGGTGCGGGTCGTGATAGACCCGATCGACGGGTCGCTGAACGCCAAGCGGCTGCTGCCGACGTGTGCCCTGAGCATCGCGGTTGCCTCCGGCGACACCATGGAGGACGTCGAGATCGCCTATGTCTACGACTTCGGCACCGACGAGGAGTTCGTGGCGCGGCGGGACCGGGGCGCTCATGTCAACGGACGAACGCTCGCCGCCGAACCGACTGCTGTCGACGCCTCGCTCGAGGTGGTCGGGCTCGAGTCGGCGCGCCCGGAATGGCTGCTTCCCGTGGTCGAAGAGCTGGCCCGCCGGGTCTACAGGGTCCGGATCGTGGGCTCGATCGCGGTCTCGCTCTGCTACGTCGCGGCCGCGCGCTTCGACGGGATGGCGACCGCGAACGTCTGCCGCTCGGTGGACGCGGCCGCCGGGCAGCTGCTGGTGCGCGAGGCCGGTGGGTTCGTGAGCTTCCTCGGGCATGGCGGGGTCGAGGCTCCGCTCGACCTCGACGCGCGCTACCGCCTGGTCGCGGCCCGGGCGCCCGAGGGCCTAGACCTCCTTGCCCGCGCGCTCACGCGAGCAGGCGTCCCTGAGGACTAGCAACCCGACGGAGTAAAGGAAGAGGAGCTGGTGAGGGAGGTGGTCGGGGCGTCACGCGGCGTCACCGCCAGAAGGGATGTCGCGGGCGTGCAAGACAGCGGATTGGTCACGAAGGGCCTCTGTCGCACTTTCCGCTTGATCCTCACGCGGACCAAGCCCCTTATCTTCGCAGTGACGTTCTTGAGCCGGACCGGAATTCCACCGACTTCGCTCGGGAGCCCGGTGACGGTCATGTCGAGGCCCCTGTCGCCCGGACGCTCGACGGCGGGGAGCTCGGCGGCGATGCCGGGACGGCCGGGGGAGGATGCGAAGACATACACGCCGAGACGCATACGTTCGGTCCCGATCGGGCTCGCGTTGTAGATGTTTCTGGCCACGGGCACTTCGAACCCATATGCGACGGCTGTGACCGTGAGCGAACCTACCTTGCTGCTCGGCGGGCACAGGTTCCGTACCAGCCGCGCACGTGAGCAGAACGGGATCGCGCGAGGATTCGCGGACAGCCCGGGCGGGAGATGAAGGGCGACGTCCTTGACGGCGCCCGGCTCGCCGAACGAGAACGACAGATTGAGGTCAGGATGTCCCCCAGCCTGAGTCGTCGAGGGCGTGACGGAGAAGCTGGAGACGCTCAGGGCCGCGTTTGCCGCGCCGGGAGCGGCGGCTGCGATCAGGAGCGTGGCCACGAAGGCTCGCATCGCCATGCTCGTATTGAACGACGATGCTCGTTATGCGTCTGTGCGAAAGCGCACACGCACCCCCCTTGAATCATCCCTGGACGTTCGCGGTGCTCAGCGCTCGGCGCGTCGCCGAATCTCCCGCAGGAGCCTTCGTACGGCAACGACGTGGAGTCGGGTACCGATCACCAGTGCTCGGTAGACAGACCCGACGGGGTTGGGAAAGACGGCGCGTGTCTCGGCCCTGAGAAGCGTCTTTTCGCCTGTGCCTTCCAGCCGGAAGATGAGGGCGTACCTGGAAAACCGGTGTCGTCCCTCCAGCACGAGCTCGGTCGGAGGCCTCGCCCCAGCCACCAGAAATCCGGTCAGGGCCGACCCTTCATGCAGCGGATCACCGACCGGTGTGCCCGGATCGGCGCCCAGCAGCCGGGCCCCGGCTCTGGCGAGCGATCCTTGCGGCTTCTGCAGCACCTCGCCCAGCGCGCGCCAGACCTTCCCCGGAGGTGCTCCCACGGTGATGACGTGCTCGTCGATTCGCGGAAGCGGGCCGGGCATCACTATCCGGGTTGCCGCGGTGATCCGATGATCCCGTGCCACGAGACCGCCATTATCCGTAAATGCCGTATCCGCAGACCGTAGAGACCGCGCGGCTCACGCTGCGACGTCTTCGTCGCGGTGACGAGGACGCTTTCCTCGCCATCTGGGCCGATCCGGATATCTGGCAAGCAATTCGCCCAGGTACGCCATTTGACTCCCAGCATGGATCCAGGCGTTTCCACCACCATCTGCAGCACTGGAAGACGCACGGCTTCGGTCTTTGGCTGATCACGGTCGGACGAGCGGGGACACCGTCGGCTGGGTTGGCTCCTCACATCCCGATTACGTGCCTCAGCTCACCAATGAGATCGAGATCGGCTGGTCTCTCCGGCGACCATTCTGCTCGACCCTTAGCCGCGACGAGCGACGCAGCGGGGACCTGGACGCTCACCCACCTCGCTGAGCACCCGCCCGGGACCCGTGCCCCCTAAACTGCCTCGTCGGTGTCTGCGTGACGTATCGCACACGACCGTGATGTCAAGCGACGAAGGTTCAGGGATGGAAGCCCTCCTCGAGCGCGTCGACCTAACCGGAGGCGCAGCCCCGCCGTCGCCGGCCGGAGCCATCTCGGCTGAGGAGGCCGCGTCGCTCCCCGAGCCCCCGACCGTCCCGCTCGCCCGGCACCTGCAGGTCTTGCGTTTCAACCAGCGCCAGATCGAGTTCGTCTTCAAGGCCCAGCGCAAGCTCGGCGACGTCTGGGGCATGCGCGCCTACCGCTACGACGACGTCGTAACGAGCCACCCCGACCACGTCCGCTCGCTCTTCACGGCCACGCCCGAGGACGCGCCGTCGATCACAGGCGAATCGCCGTTGCGCCCGATCCTCGGACCGAACTCCGTACTGACCGCGATCGGCCCCCGTCATATGCGGCAGCGCAAGCTACTGCTGCCGCCGTTCCATGGCGAGGCGATCGAGCGTTATGCGGAGATGATCTGCGATGCCGCGGAGCGCGAGATCGACCGCTGGCCGATTGGCGAGCCGCTCGCGCTCGCCCCGCGCATGCAGGCGATCACGCTCGACGTGATCATGGCGGGGATCTTCGGAATCGAGGGCAAGCCCGAGCGCGGCACGCCCGAGCACGGCCTGCGCACCGCCGTTCGCACGCTCGTCAACCTCTCCACCTGGAAGATCGCCCAGCTCGGCGAACTGCTGAACATCGCCAGCGACGAGCCCGTCGGGCCGACGAAGCTGGCGCTCTCAATCCTCGACCGGCCGACCTACCAGGTGATCGCCGCCCGCCGCGACGTGGTAGACCTCGGCGAGCGCCGCGACATCCTCTCCATGCTCCTCCAGGCGACGACCGAGGACGGCGAGACCCTGACCGATCAGGAGCTGCGGGACGAGCTGCTCACGCTCGTCCTCGCCGGGCATGAGACGACGGCGAACTCCCTGGCTTGGGCTTGGGAGCGTCTCGTCCGCGCACCCGACGCCCACGACCGCCTCCGCGACGCCGTGCGCTCGGGCCATGGCGCCGACGAAATCGAGCGGGTCATCCAAGAAGCCATGCGCTCGCGTCCCGTGATCCCGATGATCGGGCGCCGCGTCAAGGTCCCCTGGCGTCTCGGCGACTACGCCGTGCCACCCGACACCCCGGTGCTGATGAGCATCCTGCTCCTGCATCACCGCGAAGACCTCTACCCCGACCCGTTCGCCTTCCGGCCCGAGCGCTGGGAGGACCGTACGCCCGGCACGTACGAGTGGATTCCATTCGGCGGCGGCATCCGCCGCTGTCTCGGCGCGGCCCTGGCGATGGCCGAGCAGCGAGTCGTTCTTGAGGCGATGGCACGCCGCCTCGACCTCGTCGCGGCCGACCCCGAGCCCGAGCACGCCGTGCACCGCAACGTCACGATGATCCCGTCGCGGGGCGCACGGGTCGTCGTCCGCTCGCGCGTCGGCTGATCTTCCGTGAGG
>JBKOZI010000093.1:0-16331 GCA_046725795.1 Actinomycetota bacterium | reverse complement strand
GGGCTCGATCCTGATCGCGCTCGCATGGCGCAAGCAGGAGCGGGCCGTGACCGCGATCGAGGAGCGCGACGGCGTGCGCTTCTACGTCGTGCCGGGCTCCCCGTTCAAGTCGATCGAGCTGGTGCGCACCGGCGGCCTGCGGCGGCTGCGCAGCGTGAACGGCGCAGGGGGCTGATCATCTAAGCGCGCGCGCCGCGCGGGCGCTTGCGCAGGCTGTCGAGCGCGGCCCACGGGCGGGTGTTCGCGACGTGGGCCGGCGTGAGCCACGCGCGGCGGGCGGTCGCGATCCCGTACTTCATGAGGCCGAGCAGCCGGGGGCCGTGCGCGTCGGAGTCGATCACGATCGGCACACCGGCCGCGGCCGCGCCGCGCGCGTGGATGTCCGAGAGGTCCCGCCGGTCGGGCGCGGCGTTGATCTCGAGCATCGTGCCGGTCTCGGCGGCCTTTTCGATCAGGCGCTCGACGTCCACCGGGTAAGGGTCGCGCGAAAGGATCTTGCGTCCCGTCGGATGCCCGATCGCGTCTACGAGCGGGTGCTCCATCGCGGCCGTCATGCGCTCGGTCATTCGCTTCTCGCTCATGCGGAACGAGGTGTGCACCGAGGCGACCACCCAATCGAGCTCAGCGAGCACCTCGTCGTCGTAGTCGAGCGAGCCGTCGAGCTGGATGTTGACCTCGGAACCGGCCAGCACCCGGAAGGCGTCAAGGCGCTCGTTGAGTTCCTGCACCTCCTCGATGCGCCGGCGCAGCTCATCCTCCTGCACGTCGTTCCCGAAGCCGAACGAGGCGGAGTGGTCCGTCACCGCGAGGTACTCGTAACCTCGCGCCTGGGCGGCGTTCGCCATCTGCTCGATCGTGCCGCGACCGTCCGACAGCGTGGTGTGGCAGTGCAGGTCGCCCCGAATCTGTTCGGCGGTTACGAGATCCGGCAGCCCGTGCTCGATCGCCGCCTGCAGCTCGCCGCGGTTCTCACGTAGCTCCGGCTCGATGTACGGAAGGTCGAGCAGCGCGTAGACCTCCTCCTCGGTGGCGCATGTGTGCTTGGCGCCGGCGTTGTCGTCCTCGATGCCGTACTCGCTCACGTGCTGGCCACGGCGGACGGCGTACTCGCGGAGCGCCATGTTGTGCTCCTTCGAGCCCGTCAGGTGCTGGAGCACGTTTCCGAACTGATCCGGAGCGACCACTCGGAAGTCGACCCGGAGCCCGTTGTGGGTCACGATCCGGGCGCCCGCCTCGCCGCTCGACCGGACCTCGCCGACCAGCTCGAGCTCCGTGAAGGCCTTCGTAAGTGCGGCCGCATCGTGCGCGGTCGCGATGATGTCGAGGTCCTTGCAGGTGTCGGTCCAGCGGCGCGCGCTGCCCGCGATCTCGACGCGGTCGGCCGCCGGATGCTTCCGCAGGGCACCCACGATCTGTTCGCCGATGCCGAGCACGGCCGAGAGCAAGAGGCGGGCGCCGCGCTCAGGCTCGCCGTCGGCATCCAGGGACTTGATGATGTTCTGCTCAGCCTTCGGCCCGAGCCCCTGGACGGACTTGAGGGTGCCGGTCTCGGCGGCCGCCCGCAGCTCGTCCAGGGTCGTGATGCCGAGCTCGTCATAGATTTTCCGGGCCGTCTTCGGCCCCAGGCCGGGGATCTCGATGAAGCGGATCAGCTCCCCCGGGAACTTCTCCCGGAGCTTGACCGCCGCCGGGATGTCGCCGGTCTGCACCAGTGCGTTGATCTTCTCCTCGAGCGTCTTGCCGATGTGCGGAATCTCGGTCGCCCGGCCCTCGCCGGCAAGCTGAGCGACGGAGCGCGGAGAGTCACGGACAGCGCGAGCGGCCTGCCGGTAGGCGACGACTCGATAGATGACCGCACCGTCCAGCTCATAGAGGTCGGCGAGCTCGTCGAGGGCCGCCCCGATCTCCGCGTTTTTCATGGGCCGAACGTTAGATACTGCGCCGATGCTCGCGCCTCCCGCTGGTCCCGTGTGGGTGATCGTGCCGACCTACAACGAGCGCGACAACCTCGCGCCGCTCGTAAAGGCCGTACGCGCTCAGCTCGACGAGCTCGGCGTCGATCACACGCTGCTCGTGGTAGACGACTCCTCGCCAGACGGCACGGGGAAGCTCGCGGATCGGCTCGCCCAGGACGATCCGCACGTGCAGGTGCTCCACCGGCCCGAGAAGGGCGGGCTCGGACCGGCCTACATCGCGGGCTTCCGGCGGGCGCTGGAAGCGGGCGCGAACGTGATCGTCGAGATGGACGCCGACTTCTCGCACGATCCGGCCTATCTACCCCGGATGCTGGAGGCCACGCGACGAGCCGATGTGGTGCTCGGATCTCGCTACGTCGACGGCGGGGGCGTCCGCAACTGGGGTCGCGGCCGGCGGATCGTGAGCCGCGGTGGGTGCTGGTATGCCCGCGCGGTGCTCGGTATTCCGGTCAACGACCTGACCGGCGGATTCAAGTGCTTTCGCCGCGAGGTCCTCGAGGCGATCGACCTGGGCCGGGTCCGTTCCCATGGCTACGCATTCCAGGTCGAGTTGACCTATCGCGCCCTCCAGATGGGATTCCGTGTCGAGGAGGTTCCAATCGTGTTCACGGAACGTCGCGTGGGTCAGAGCAAGATGACGCGCCAGATCATGCTCGAGGCCGCCTGGATGGTGCCGGTTCTGCGCCTGGGCCGGCCGGCCGAAAGGCCGAACGCTCCCGTTCCGGCGTCCCCGCCGGGTCTTTCGGGTGACGATGGACCGGATCTCTAGACTCTGAACAACTAAGCGGCTTCGCCGCTCGCATGTGAGAGAGTCGGCCTACGGCCGCCTCTCGTTCTACGTACTTAGCCGAGAGGAGACCAAGTGGCTGGGCATGTGCACGACGTGACGGACGCGACTTTCGAGGGCGAGGTACTGGAGTCGGAGACTGCGGTGCTGGTGGACTTCTGGGCGCCGTGGTGCGGTCCGTGCCGGATGGTCTCGCCGATCCTCGCGGAAATCAACGAAGAGCGCGAGGATTTGAGGGTCGTGAAGCTCAACGTCGACGAGAACCAGGCCGTCGCGGTTCGTTACGAGATCCTCTCGATCCCCACGATGATCCTGTTCAAGGACGGTCAGATCGCCAAGAAGCTGATCGGTGCCCAGCCCAAGGCCCGCATCGAGGCGGAGCTGGAGCCGGCGCTGGCCTAGTGGCGGTCGATTAGCCACATTTGCGGGCATCCTTAAGGAATGATGCCCGACACAGAACGCATCCCGGTCGCATACCGCGCGGTCGTGCTCGCGGGTGTGCTGCTCGTGCTGGGGCTGCTCTTCCGGCAGCTCGCGACCCTGCTGCTCGCGGTTCTGATGACGGTGATCATCGCGATCCCACTCTCGGCGGGCGCGACGAAGCTGGAGCGGCAAGGGATTCCGCGCCCGGTTGGTGCGTTCGCAACGCTGCTCGTGGGGGTCGCCGTGCTGGCGGGGATCCTGGCGCTGATCATCCCCACCTTCGTCGACCAGACCAACAAGCTCGTGGACGAGGTTCCGGGCATCGTCGACGATCTCGAGAAGACGGTGGGCAGCGTCACGGGGGACCGGCCGAGCGAGGTCGGCGACAAGGTCCAGAGGTACCTCAAGCGCTACACCGACCAGCCGCAGCGGCTGATCGGGCCCGTCACCTCGATCGGGCTGAGCGTCGCGGGCGTCGCGGCCGCGCTGCTCGTGATGCTCCTGACCGCCTACTACATCGCGGTGCGCCCGCACCCTCTCGTCGAGGGAGCCCTGAGGCTCGTTCCACCGAGTCGGCGAGCCCACGCCCGCGACGTGATGGACCGCTTGCGAAGCGCCTGGATCGGGTGGATGCAGGGTGTCGTCATCGACATGTTCATATCGGGGACCCTGCTGTTCATCGGGCTGTCGATCATCGGGCTCGACTTCGCGCTCGTGTTCGCCGTTCTTACCGCGCTCCTGGTGGTCGTGCCCTACTTCGGCGCGATCGCGGGTGCGATCCCGCCCGTGGCCTATGCCCTCACGATCTCTCCGGGCAAGGCGCTGGCGGTCCTTGTCGTGTACATCGCCGTCCAGCAGATCGAAAGCAACATGATCATCCCGCTCATCATGTCGCGCACGACCCGCCTCCACCCCGCGCTGATCGCAATCGGCGTGCTCGCGGTCGGCCAGTTGTTCGGCATTGTCGGCCTGTTCGTGGCGGTGCCGATCATCTCCGCGGTCGTGATCCTGGTGCAGGAGACATGGGTCAGGGAGATCGAGGCGGCGGACGCGCGCCGGACCGCCGAAGCGCTCAAGGTGCCGGAGCCGGGAGCGACCATACCCGAGGCGGTCGAGGCGCCGCCTGAGCCGTTCGAGTCCGAGCGGTCGGGCGAGCCCGCACGCCGGACCTAGTGCCCCATCTTGTAAACCAGGCCCGCTTCTGGCCGCGAAAACCGAGCCTGCCATGGACGCAGGGATCCCCTGTGCTGATGGCACAGGGGCGACCGAGGACGCCGGCAGGCGAAGGTTTGCAGCGAGCCAGAGCGGGTGTGGTTTGCTGGATGGGGCACTAGCGCTGCCTCACGCCGCGCGGCGGAGGGCGATCGCCAGCTCCGATCCGTCGATCCGGGCGGTCTCGACGTGCGCGGCCGGATCCAGCGCCGTGCCGTCGAGCAGCAGGCTCTCGGCGAGCGTCTCACCGGCGACGTAGTCGGCATGCTGGCGCACGACCTGGAGCAGGCGGTCGTCGCCGGACAGCGCGAGGTCGATGCGGTCCTCGACCTGAAGTCCCGCCCCCTTGCGCGCGTTTTGCACCGCGTGGACCACCTCTCGGGCGGCGCCCTCCCACAGGAGCTCGTCGTCGAGGTCGAGCTTGAGCGCGACCGCGTAATTAGCCTGGCGCTCGAGCTGGTACCCCCCACGGGGAAGCATCACGAGGGACAGATCCTGACCGGTCAGCGACTCCTCGCGCCCGCCGACCGAGATGTGCACGTTCTCGCCCCGGTCGAGAGTCGCCGCCACCCTGCTGGGGTCGAGTGCCTCGATTGCGGCGGATGCCTCGCGCATGCGAGCGCCGAAGCGTGGCCCGAGGGTGCGGTAGTTCGGCTTGACCTCGTACTCGGCCAGCTCCTCCGCCTCGCCCACGTAGGAGATCGATTTCACGTTCAGCTCGTCGAGCAGCTGCTCCTCGAGTCGCTCGATCGCGGCGCGCTCGCGCTCGTCCGCGACGACGACCGCCTCCCTGAGCGGCTGGCGGACCTTGATCTTCGCCTGGCTCCGTGCAGCTCGCCCGAGCTCCACGGTGCGGCGCGCGACCGCCATGTCCAGCTCGAGGTCACGGTCGATCAACGCCTCTTCCGGTACTGGGAAGTCGCATAGGTGGACCGACGGCTCGGTCCCATCGAGATTCGTGTAGAGGTCGTCCGCCACGAAGGGCGTAAATGGTGCGAGCAGCTTCGCGACGGTCAGGAGCGACTCGTGCAGGGTGGCGAATGCCGCAGCTGCGTCGGTCTCGTCCTCGTCACCGCTCTTCCAGAACCGCCGGCGGCTGCGCCGCACGTACCAGTTCGAGAGATCGTCGACGAACGCCGCTATCGAGCGCCCGGCAGCGGTGGTGTCGTAGTTGTCGAGCTCCTCGCGGACGGCGGCGATCGTGCCCTGAAGGCGGGACACGATCCAGCGGTCCATCTCGTGGCGATCGACGTGCGCCACGTCGACCCCCTCGTGGTGGAAGCCGTTCGCGTTCGCGTACAGGACGTGAAAGTGGTAGGTGCTCCAGAGCGTCTTCAGGAACTTGCGGACGCTCTCGCCGACCGCCTCGACGGAGAAGCGGTAGCCCGACCACGGTTGCTGGGAGGTGAAGTAGTACCAGCGGAAGGCATCCGCCCCGTGCTTCGCGATCACTTCCCAGGGTGCGACCACGTTCCCTCTGCTCTTCGACATCTTCTGCCCGTCGGGGTCGAGGATGAGGCCGAGGCAGAGAACGTTCTTGTAGCTGGGGCCGCCGAAGAGCAGGACCGACTCGGCCAGCAGCGAGTAGAACCAGCCGCGGGTCTGGTCCAGCGCCTCGCAGATGAAGTCGGCCGGGAAGCGCTCGCGGAAGAGCCCGTCGTTCTCGAACGGGAAATGGAACTGCGCGAACGGCATCGCGCCCGAGTCGAACCAGGCGTCGATCACCTCCGGCACGCGGGTCATCTCGCCTCCGCATTCGGCGCAGGTCAGCTTGACCTCGTCGATGTGGGGGCGATGCAAGTCGTCGGGTACGTCGCCTGCCGCCTCTCTCAGCTCCGCGATCGAGCCGATGAGGCGCTCGTGCCCCTCTCCGCAGCGCCAGATCGGCAGCGGCGTTCCCCAGTAGCGCTCCCGTGAAAGCGCCCAGTCCACGTTGTTCTCGAGCCACTTGCCGAAGCGCCCGTGCTTGATGTGGAACGGGTACCACTCGATCGCCTCGTTGGCGGCCAGCAGCTCCTCGCGCTTGGCCGTCGTGCGGATGTACCAGCTCGCTTTCGCGTAATAGAGGAGCGGCGTGTCACATCGCCAGCAGTGGGGATAGGCGTGCTCGTATTCCTCCGCCCGGAACAGGCGGCCGCGCTCCTCCAGGTCGGCGATCAAGTCCGGATCGGCCTCCTTCACGCCCCGCCCCGCGTAGGGGCCGATGCGTTCGTCGAAGGTCCCGTCCGGCAGTACCGGGTTCACGACGTTCAGCCCGTACTGCTCGCCCAGGCGAAAGTCATCCTCGCCGAACGCAATCGCCGTGTGCACGAGACCGGTGCCGTCCTCGGCGCTCACGAAGTCGGCCGGCACCACCGTGTGGCCGCGCGGGCCATAGTCCTCCGCTCCAATGAAGGGGAAGGGCGCCTCGTAGCGCGTGCCCTCCAGCTCCGCGCCCGGAAAGCGGTCGAGCACCTCGGCCTGCTCGCCGAGCACCGCGGCGACCCTCGCCTCGGCAAGGACGTAAACGTCGGCGTCGAGGCGCGCTCGAACGTACGTCAGCTCGGGGCTCATCGCGACCGCGGCGTTCGAGACAAGCGTCCACGGAGTAGTGGTCCAGATCAGCAGATGATCGCCGTGCTCGAGACGCCCCCGCGGATCGATCACGGGGAACCGGACGTAGATCGAGGGGTCGACCACATCGTGGTAACCGAGCGCGACCTCGTGGCTCGAGAGCGCAGTGCCGCAGCGCGGGCAGTACGGCACGACCTTGTGTCCTTCGTAGAGAAGTCCCTGGTCCCAGATCTGCCGGAGGGCCCACCACACCGACTCGATGTACTCGCTCGCCAGCGTCACGTAGGCGTCGTCGAGGTCGATCCAAAAACCGATCCGCTCCGTCAGCCGGTTCCATTCCTCGACGTAGGCGAAGACGGACTCCCGGCACCTCTGGTTGAAGTTGGCGATCCCGTACTCCTCGATCTCGTGCTTCGAGCTGATCCCCAGCTGGCGCTCGACTTCGAGCTCGACGGGCAATCCATGGCAATCCCAGCCGGCTTTTCGAGGAACGTAGTGGCCTCGCATCGTCTTGTAGCGGGGGAAGATGTCCTTGAAGACGCGCGACAGGACGTGGTGGGCGCCCGGCGCTCCGTTCGCCGTGGGCGGCCCCTCGTAGAAGACAAAAAGGGGCGCTCCCTCCCGCCTCCGCAGGGTCTCGTGAAAGACGTCGAGCTCCTTCCAGCGCTCGAGCACCTGGTCCTCGAGCGCCGGGAAGCTCTGGTTGCTGTCGACCGGCCGGTAGCGCGCCATACCGGCTGATTCTAGGGTCAGGGCCTATGCCAGCAGGTCTAGGGTCAGGCCGCGCGGTCGAGTTTCCTACAGAGGCGCGTCAGCTCCCGTTTTTCACCCTCATCAAGGGGAGTGAAGGCGTCGCGGACGCGGCGTGCGTGGCCGGGAAAAGCATCCTGGAGCAGGCCCTCGCCAGGAGGAGTGATCGTGATGACCACGGCCCGACCATCATGGATGCTGGGAACCCTGGTGACAAGACTGCGAGACTCGAGCGTTCGGACCACCTCGGTCGCGTTGGCCTTGCTCAAGCCGAGCCGTTGTCGCAGTAGCCGCAGCTCGATCGCTCCGCCGGCTGAGTGAAGGACGACCAGCATCGAGAAACCCGTGGCCGAGACGCCGAGCCGCTCGAGCTCGTGGGCGAGTCGCCGGGTGACGCGAGTCTCCGCCCGCACCAGCGCCTCGAGGGCGCGGTGCGCAAGCGGATCCTCGAGCTGCGACGAGAGGTCGGCCACGCCCGAGACGCTAAGCGTCTCGGCGGACAATGCTCAGGTCAAGTTTCCCTTCGCCATCTTCATCAGGTCGAGCGCCTTGTCGAGCGTCTCCTCGTCGACACCCTTCTCACGGGCGACCTCACGCGCCGTCTTGCCGCTGGCGGCAGCCTCCTTCACGATCTCCGCAACGCGGTCATATCCGATGTGCGGGTTGAGGGCGGTCGCGGCCGCGAGGGTCGACTCGGCGTAGCGCTCCGTCATCTTCCGGTTGACCTCGATGCCCTCGACGCACTTCTCCGCGAAGAGCCGCGCCGCGCTCGAGAGCAACCGCACCTGATCGAGCAGATTTCGCGCGATCAGCGGCACGCGCACGTTCAGCTCGAAGTTGCCCTGCGTCCCGGCAACGGTGATCGCGGCATCGTTGCCGATCACCTGCGCGCATACCTGCAGCACGACCTCACAGAGCACCGGGTTCACCTTCCCCGGCATGATCGAGCTGCCCTTCTGGAGCTCGGGGAGGTAGATCTCGGCCAGCCCGGTGCGTGGTCCCGATCCCATCCAGGCGATGTCGTTGGCGATCTTCGTAAGGGAGACGGCCAGCACTTTCATCGCGCCTGAGAGCTCGACGAGCGCGTCACGGCTGCCCTGCGCCTCGAACGGGTCCTCGGGTGGGCGGATCTCGAGGCCCGTGTCCTGCGCGAGCATCTTGCGAACACGTTGGGCGAACTCGGAATGCGTGTTCAGGCCGGTTCCCGTCGCGGTGCCGCCGAGCGGGATCTGCGCCACATGTGGCAGCGCGGCCTCGATCCGTTCACGGCCGAGCCTCACCTGCGCGGCGTACCCGCCGAACTCCTGGCCGAGCGTCACCGGCACCGCATCCATGAGGTGGGTGCGTCCGGACTTGACCACGTCGGCGAACTCCTTTGCCTTCGCCGCGAGCGCATGCTCGAGCCGCTCGAGCGCCGGCAGGAGGCTCGAGCGCACCTGGTCGAGCGCCGCAAGGTGCACGGCGGAGGGGAACACGTCGTTCGAGGACTGTCCCATGTTCACGTGATCGTTGGGATGCACCGGTTCCCCGGTCAGCTTCGCGATCACCTCGTTCGCGTTCATGTTCGAGGAGGTGCCGGAGCCGGTCTGGAAGACGTCGATCGGGAACTGGTCGTCGTACTCACCCGCGGCGACGGCGTCGGCGGCCTCCGCGATCCGGTCGGCGAGGTCGCGCTCGAGCAACCCGAGGTCCGCGTTCACGCGCGCGGCAGCGCCCTTGATGCGCCCGAGCCAGTGGATCACAGGCAGCGGGACTCGCTCGCCCGACACGGGAAAGTTCTCCACGGCCTTGGCTGTCTCGGCTCCCCAGAGCTGATGCTGGTCGGTGACGGTCATCGTCTCCTCCTATCGCTCGGGGCCGAAGACTATTCGCAACCACGCTTCAAGCGAGATCGAAGATCAGCACGCGGTCGTTCTCGACGAGCCGACGGCCGCGTGCCTCGAGGTCGCTCCGGACAGCCGGAGCCGCCCGGAGCCAGGAAAACGCGTCCCACAGGAATACGACGTAGCTCGCGCCGGCTTCTCGCAGGCTCGCCAATCTCCGGACGGCTGCTGCCTCGTCCAGGCCGCTCAGTCGCTCGGCGGTCTCGATCAAGCGCATCGCACGACGCGACCGCGCAGTCTGTGGCATGTTCGGCAGCTCGCTTACCAGCACGTAGCCTTGACCGGGCGCAACCACATCGGCGACGTCGTCCGCGGCCAGCAGCGCTCGCTCCGCCATTCGGCGCCCATCGTCAGGGACCCGCCCGCGCGAGAACCGGCTCAGTGACGGATATCCGAGGCCCATGTGGACGGCGGATTCGATCAACGGGATCTTTGCGTCGAAGAACGTGGCGAAGCGGCCGCGACTCGCGTTGACGGCATCGGCCGCGGCGACGGTACGAACCCGGTCGCCGAAATCATCGATTGCGGCGGCGGTCTCCGCGCTACCCGAAGCGTCGGCGACGAGGACTTCGATCGCCGGCCAGGTTTGCCGGAGCGTCGAGTCGACCACGGCAGAAAGCGCGGTCGCGTCCGCCTCTTCATTGCACACGATCAGGCTCACGAGCGGGGTCTCGCCCGCCCGATAACGGTCGAACGGGTCCCGTTCCGGTTCGCCCGATGCCGGGCTCGCGATCGGGTCACGGCGGCTTAGCGGCCGCGACACACTGGAACCGTTCTTGCGCATCCGCAGCACCATCAGGCCGTTCCAGTAGGTGGGGTGAACGTTGTGCGACGTCGTAGCGTCGAGCAAGAGCTCGTAGTCGTGCTTGCTGTCCGCTACGAAGTCGAAGGTGGCCTGCCTCGGAGCCGACCAGTTCGTGTCGTCGACGATGACGAGGCAGCCGTCGGCGAAAAACGGCTCGGCGACCTCGAGTCCCCGACGCTGCTCCTCATAGACGTGATCACCGTCGTAGAGGTAAACGCCGATCGTGCCCTCGTGCACGTTCGAGAAATACTCCCGATAGTCCATGTCGTGGAACCGGTGGTTCGCGCTCTGCGCGCGGTCGAAGCGTGCACGAAACGCATCACGAGGGCCCCTGAACTCGGAGAAGTTGTCCACGCCCACGCACGTCTTGTCCGCATTGCCCGCCATCCCTGAGAGCAACGTGAAACCGTTCCAGACGCCGACGTTGACGAACAAATGGTCCGGATCCATTCCACGGACCGCCTCGTTGAGAATCGCGCCGATCGCGACTGTCGACATCCGGGGAATCTCGACGAGTGGGCGGAGGACGCTGCGCAACCGGTTCGGAAGCCGTGTGTTGATCCAGTCGAGGGGAGCGTCCGGCATCTCGACGAGCGCAACATCGTCACCCGACTGTCGCCGAAGCGTAAAACGCCCGTCGCGCGCAGCACCGTGGTCGGGAGAGACGAGGCGAAATTCGGGAACAGCGCATTTCATTCGCGGGCGGCAAGCGCCTTCCGGAGCGCCGGCAGGTATCGAAGGATCGTGTCGTCGAAGACGCTGTTATCGCTGCTCGTCAGGTTCATGGCGCGCTTGGGGGGTATCCCGGAGGGCTTTCCGCTGTGCGCCCTGGGCGTTGCAAGCTTTCGCCAGAGCTCGGCTTCGGATTTGGTCCAATAGTGGTTGATTCGTAAAACGTCGAACGGGACGAACTGCGGCACAGGTCCGGGGAAGTCTTCCCGCTCCTTGTAGACGAGTACGTGCGGCCCGCGGGCGCGGAACGTGCGGCGCGGATCGACAATCGACTTGAACCAGGCGATTGTTCTCGGCGCCTTGCTGCGCGAGGTGTAGTTCTCGATCACCGGACCGGACGGGCGGGTCTTGTGGCCCGACGGGCCGAAGACCGCCCAGGGGACGCCGACTCCCGGCAGGTGCTCGAACTCGCGCAGGACATCCGGAACGGGGGCGCCTGTCGGCGAGAAGAGGAACTCGTCCAGGTCGATGAACGCGATCCAGCGCGACTCAGCGCCGTCACCGGACATGCAATGGTCGTACGCCTGCATTTGCCCCGGAAAGAGCGGCCAGTCGTACGACTTGACGATTCCCTCCGAGACGTACGGGGCGAGCACCTCTCGATGATCGTCTTCGCTGAGATTGTCGTAGAGGAAGAACCGCTCTACGCCCACGAGGCGGTGGAACTCGATCCACTCGCGCAGGTAGGACGCTTCGTCACGGTAGATCGCGCATATAGAGAGATACGGGTGCAACTTGGGAGACCCAGAGACGGCAAGGCGCGTGACAGCTAGCCGGTATTGCCCCTCGCCATCTCGCCAAGGTCGAGCGCTTTCTCGAGGATCTCCTCGTCGACGCCCTTCTCGCGCGCGACCTCGCGTACCGTACGGCCGCTCGCGGTGGCCTCCTTCACGATCTCCGTCGCCAGGTCGTAGCCGATGTGAGGGTTGAGCGCGGTCGCCGCCGCAAGCGTGGACTCCGCGTGGCGATTCGTCATCTCGCGATTCACCTCGATGCCCTCGACGCACTTCTCGGCGAAGAGCTTCCCCGCGCTCGAGAGCAGACGTACCTGGTCGAGCAGGTTCCTGGCGATCAGCGGCACGCGCACGTTCAGCTCGAAGTTCCCCTGCGTTCCCGCGACGGTGATCGCGGCGTCGTTGCCGATCACCTGGGCGCTCACCTGGAGCACCACCTCACAGATCACCGGGTTGACCTTGCCGGGCATGATCGAGCTGCCCTTCTGGAGCTCCGGAAGGTAGAGCTCGGCAAGCCCCGTGCGTGGCCCGGAGCCCATCCAGGCGATGTCGTTCGCGATCTTCGTGAGCGAGACGGCGACCGTCTTCATCGCGCCCGACAGCTCGACGAGCGCATCACGGTTTCCCTGCGCCTCGAACGGTTCCTCGGGCGGGCGGATCTCGAGCCCGGTGTCCTGGGAGAGCATCTCGCGAACACGCTGGGCGAACTCGGGATGCGTGTTGAGGCCGGACCCGGTGGCGGTGCCGCCGAGCGGAACCTGGGCAACGTGCGGCAGGGCGGCCTCGATCCGGGCGCGGCCGAGCCGCACTTGCGCGGCGTATCCACCGAACTCCTGACCGACCGTCACGGGGACCGCGTCCATGAGGTGCGTGCGTCCGGACTTCACGACGTCGGCGAACTCTCGAGCCTTCGCGGCGAGCGCCTGCTCGAGTCGCTCGAGCGCCGGCACCAGGCTCGATCGGATCTGTTCGAGCGCCGCGAGATGCACGGCCGACGGGAAGACGTCGTTCGATGCCTGGCCCATGTTGACGTGGTCGTTCGGGTGCGTGGGGTCGCCGGCGAGCTTCGCGATCACCTCGTTCGCGTTCATGTTCGAGGACGTCCCCGAGCCGGTCTGGAACACGTCGATCGGGAACTGGTCGTCGTATTCGCCCGCGGCTACGGCATCGGCGGCCTCCCCGATGCGGTCCGCGATGTCACGCTCGAGCAGGCCGAGGTCAGCGTTCACGCGGGCCGCGGCGCCCTTGATCCGGCCAAGCCAATGGATCACGGCGAGCGGCACGCGCTCACCCGAGACGGGGAAGTTCTCGACGGCCTTGCTCGTCTCGGCGCCCCAGAGCTGGTGATGCTCGGTAACGGTCATCCTGTCCTCCTGTCGCTCATGGAGCGAACACTAGTCAGAACGTGACGCAGTGTCGGCAATCCAAGCGCACGGTCCAGGACGATTTGCTAGGCCCGCTCAGTCGTTCCGGTTGACGAGAAGAGGTGTTCGGTTTCTTCCGACCTTACCGCCTGTCCCTTGTCTTTCTGCGCGGCTTCGTCTTCCACAGCTCATATCCGTTGGTCGGGTCGTACGCGCCGAAGAACAGCGTGCCGTTGACGGCGGTCAAAGAGCCGGGTTCCGAGCCGAAGGCGCCGGGGTTGATATCCGTGACCAGAGCAGTTCCTGCGTCGGTCCCGTCGCTCTTCCACAGTTCGCCCCCGGTTCGACCGTCGTTCCCAACTAAGAACGCTGTCCCGTTGACGTTGGTCAAAATGGCGTTGAACCCCGAGCTCGGGCCGGGGTAAATGTCTTTGACCATGCTGGTCCCCGCGGCTGTCCCGTCGCTCTTCCACAGTTCGCCGCCGTGAGCCCCGTCGTCTGCGTAGAAGAACAGGGTGCCGTCGACGTTGGTCAAAAAGCTGGCGACCGAACTTTCTGCGCCGGGGTTGATGTCCCTCACCAGGGTGGTGCCCGCGGCAGTGCCGTCGCTCCTCCAGAGCTCAGACCCGTGGGTCCCGTCGTCAGCGGAGAAGAAAGCAGTGCCGTTGACGGCGGTCAAAGAGCCGGGATACGAGTTGGCCGCGCCAGGGTTGATATCCGTGACCAGAGCAGTTCCCGCGGCGGTGCCGTCGCTCTTCCACAGCTCGAACCCGTGGGTCCCGTCCCCCGCTAAGAAGAACAGGGTGCCGTCGACGTTGGTCAAAAAGCTGGCGACCGAACTTCCTGCGCCGGGGTTGATGTCCTTCACCAGGGTGGTGCCCGCGGCGGTGCCGTCGCTCTTCCAGAGCTCAGCCCCGCTGGCCCCATCGGCCGCGCTGAAGAAGAGGGTGCCGTCGACGTTGGTCAGCGATTCGGGATCCGAGCTATCAGCGCCTGGATCGATGTCCTTGACCAGCGTGGTTCCCGCCGCGGTGCCGTCGCTCCTCCAGAGCTCAAACCCGTGGGTCCCGTCGGTAGCGGAGAAGAAAGCAGTGCCGTTGACGATGGTCAGCCCGGCTAAAGGCAGGTACGTGGGAATAGAGCCGGCTGCTCCGGGGTTGATATCCCTGACCAGGCTCGTGCCCGCACCGGTGCCGTCGCTTGTCCACAGTTCGCTCCCGGTGATCCCATCATTTGCCGCGAAGAAAGCCGTGCCGTTGACGTTCGCGAGCCCGAAGAAGCAATCTGGATCACCTTCCTGGTCGGAGGGGCACGAGCTCCCGGCGCCGGGGTTGATGTCCTTTACCAGGGTCGGGCCTCTTCCGGTTCGGTTGCTCTTCCACAGCTCGCCCCCGCGAGTTCCGTCGTCAGCGCGGAAAAACAACGTGCCGTTGACGTCGGTCAGCGCATTGGGATTGGAGCCCTCCTCGCCAGGGTTGAGATCCTTGACCAGCACAGCCCTCAAGGCCGCTGGGGCCGGAGCAGCGCCAACTGCCAGCATCGCCAGCAGCAACGCCACCACAGCTATCACACAACGTCCCGGTCTGCGCATCCGTTCGCCCTCGATCCTGGGCTGGACACTACAGAGCAAGGCGTGGGTGGGCAAGGCTCGCGATCCATCCCCCGGCAGCCAGGCGACGCGGCGATGCCTCGCGCGGACCGTAGGCCCGTCGTCGACGCCTTTGCAACGCGGCGAGATCCGCGGGCTGCCCGGCCGGTTGACTCAGTCCACGTAGTCGGGCCAGGGCAGCGGGAAGATGTCCCGGTACCCACGCGCCTCGTCGATGACCCGGACAACCGAGGGCCGCGCGGTCAGGGCGGTGAAGTAGCGCGTCAGGGCGCTCAGCCGCTCCTCGTCCCAGCGGTGCACGACGCGTGCGTAGTACAGGGCCGGCGCGGCCGCGCAGTCGGCCAGCGAGAACGCCGTCCCGGCAAGCCACTCGCGGCCGGCCAGGCGGGAGTTCAGCAGGTCGTATGCGCGGTCGAGCGTCGCGCGGGCCTCGCGGACGCCCTCCGGGTCGCCGGCGCCCGCCGGGCGCAGGTTGTCAAGCACGATCTTCTGCATCGGCGTCATGACGTGCCCGTCGACGATCCGGTCCCACAGCCGAACCTGCAGCGCGGCCGCCCGGTCGGCGGGGATCAGCCGCGGGCCGTCGCCCAGCCCGTCGAGATACTCGACGATCGCCGTGGACTCGGGCAGCGTCAGCCCGGCGGCGTCGTCGACGAGCACCGGGATGGTGGCCATCGGCCACAGCTCGGCGAGCCGGGCGCGGGCGTCCTCGTCGTCGACGAGCCGGCGCTCGAAGGGCAGGTCGAGCTCGAACAGCGGGACGAGCACCTTCCAGCAGTAGGCGGCGAAGGGATGCTCGTGCAGGGTCAGGGTCATCGGGCACCTCCGGGCCTATCCCCGGAATGTCTTTCGGAACACTGGTCCAGACCAGGTCCCTGCGGCAGGGCCGGCTTACACCCCCCGGCCGAGCCGCTACACGACCTCCGTGACGAGCTCGAGGGTGGAGGCCTGGAAATCCTCACAGTGGCTGCGGACGCGCCTGATCCGGTCGCCGAACTCGGGTAGCTCCTTCCAGGCGTTTTGTGCCTCGAAACTCTCCCAGGGCGCGAAGCTCGTGTAGTGGCTGGGGTGATCGAGATCGCGAATCAGCCGGAACGTGCCCGAGCCGGGCATGCTGCTTGCCCACGTTACGAACGCGGTCCAGTCCTGAACGAACGCGTCCTCCTCGCCGGGCTTCACTGTCCACCTGCCGCTTGTGTATGTCTCGGTCATGCGGCCGAGTCTAGCGGCGGGATGGACTGCCAATGCCGTCTCACGCGTCCCGGAGATACTGATGCACAAAGGCTATGGCCATGCTCCCCTCGCCGACCGCCGAGGCGACGCGTTTCACGGGGCCGAAGCGCACGTCGCCGCAGGCGAAGATGCCGGGCACGCTCGTCTCCAGGAGATACGGGTCACGGTCGTGCGTCCAACGCCCGCTCGAACGGCACCGCGCTGTTCAAGAACCGCAAGCTCTGGGTTCAGCCGCTCGATTAGGCTTCCTGGGCTGGGGCGGATCATCGC
>JBKOZI010000092.1:0-9313 GCA_046725795.1 Actinomycetota bacterium | reverse complement strand
CGCCTGTGAACTCCATGTTCGACTCGGGCCCCCGCACTACGCCCCGCCACAGCAGCCGCACGACAACTCGGTCGCCCGCGTCGGTGAAGCTGATCGGTTCCATTGCGTCGGTGTCCCACGCTTCCCGGAGTTGTTCGAACCAGCCCATGACCGCTTCCCGGCCAACGAAAGGCCCCGGCTCCGGCCATCCCTCAATGGGCCGCACGATCTCCACGTTCTCCTGCGACCTGGCCCGCGCAGTATCCCGCAGGTTTCAGGACTCGGCGTGAGCGTCTTGCTCCGACAGCCCCACGGCTTCGAGGGCTTCGGACCATTCGCCGAAGTACTCGATCCGCACCATCCACCCGTCGCGGAAGGTCACGACCTGGTGGTAGAGCTCCTCGTCGATCTCTAACCCGCTTTCCTTGCCTCGCCCGTGGTGGCGAAGCCGGGTCGCCACGTGATCACCGGCATCGACAAACTCTTGCGGTTCCAGCCTCAACTCCTCGAACGTTTCGTCAAGCCCATTCCAGAAGCGCTTGACCTCGTCCGGACCTCGACACGAGTCCGAACTCTGGCGCTCGGGGAGCACCCACTCGATCTCGGGATCAAAGGACTCAACGGCGGCGTCGAAGTCACGCCGGTTATAGGCCGCGATGAAATCTCGGGCTTTTTCGACGTTCTCCTGCGACATCGCCTACTCCCGCAGCCCCACGGCTTTCAGGGCTTCGCCTCGCGTACCGGGGTGAGACGGCACTCCTCGCTGGAAAAAGAGCGGCCGCCGCGCACAAGTCGCTTTGGATGGTCCTCGCTCAGCGTTCCGTCCTGTTCGAGTTCCTCCAGGCGAGCCTCGCAAGCGAGGGGCCCGATCCGTGCCGTCCTTTGCGGGAGGCAGAAGTCCGGCGAATGTTCCCATTGCAAGCCGCGGCCGCCTCACGACCTTACTCCAAATGGACAGCACCTGTTTCGAAGTCGGCATCGAATGACAGAAGCCTGTCTCGCCCGCGCTGCATCAGCGCAGGACGGAGGAGCGATGAGACCGAATAGGAGAACGGCCGTCGCGCACAACAGTCCCCGTGAAGCTCTCGCTCAGCCTGCCCAGCGTGCTGTTCGAGTTCTCCAACCAGGTCCTCGCGAAGCGAGGGCTCGACCGAGCATCCCGGGGGAGGTCGTGCTCGGAGATCCCCGTGCGCCGCGGCGACCGCTCTGTCGAGAGCGTACTCCAGAGCGTACGGTTTGCATTGCGAAGCTCGATAAAAATGGGGGCTCCAGGATTAGGCGGTGGCGGAAAGATCGTTCATTGCCGAGGCTATGCCACCAAGGCCGAGGCTCTCAAAGCCGCCAGGCTGTCGGAGCAGGACGTCTCCTCCTGACCCACGCAGCGCGTCTCTCCCCCACAGAAAGCGACTTTGCCGCCGCCGCAGGCCCCATACTGCCCGCCGGATGACGAGCGAATTCGAATGGCATCGAGAGGTCGCGGCTGAACTCGAGAGGAGAGTCCGCAACCGAGACTTCTTTCTCTGGCTCAACGTGACCGGCCGGCGACGCGGGGAACCCGTGGACTACGGTGCCATGAGCGGAGAGCTCGAGATATGGCTGAGGGGCCTCGATCCCGACTCGCACTCGCCGGGAGACCCAGGGTTCCAGGTGCGTGGGCCGACCCTGGACCTGGAGGTCCGTGCCATCCCCAAGAAGCCGGAAGCAAGGGGTTCTCAGCCGCTCGTGGCCAACCCCGTTCCTGCGGTCGCCTATTGGCAATAGAGCCACTCCGGAGCCACCCCACCGCAACTGGACGAACGTTGGTTGTCCGCCTCGGCGGGCGCATGCATGATGGCTGCATGAGAACACGCCCCCTCCAGTCACTGGTGCGCATAGGACGCGGTCAAAGGCGCGAACGGCGTTACAAGACCGTCCGGCATCAGCTGGTCCACAACCCCACAGTGCCGGGCATTCTCGAGTACCTGGGCGTTCAGACTGCTGATCGCTCGACCCAGGAATCGGCAGTCCAGCGAGCGGTGCAGACCGGTTGGCTCCTCCCCCCGGAGCGCAACCTCATGCGTACCACCGGCTGGCCCGGTATCTGACTCCCCTCCCCCCCAGCGAAGCGCGTCCGGTGGCAGGCTTTGTGCAGGCCGCCGGGCGCTCTTCGTGTTCGCTGCCTATTCCGGCTCCGGTTCTTCTTTGCCCGGCCAGGTCCCGGTCACGCGGGCGAACCCGCGGCGCGCCCCGTGGTCGAACAACCCGCGGACCGCTCGGAAGATGGCGCCCTCGATCGCGAGCGCGGCGATCAGCTTCGGCCAGCTGGACCTACGGTGCTTCGGCTCAGGCGGCTCCTGGTCGTCGATCAAGCCCCAGATCTGGTCGAAGAGCTTCTTGCCGATGAACCCGGCGGCGAGGCTGCCGGCCACGCTCACGGGGATGAACAGGACCTTGCTCACAGGAGGCTGCGTACCCCAGCCGCATTCCGGGCAAACGGAGGGCTGGCCTATCCTTTTCGTCATGCCCGTCGACGCGACTACAGACACCTTCGAGCAGCAAGTCATCGCCCGCTCCCGCGACGTGCCGGTGGTGGTCGATTTCTGGGCCGCGTGGTGCGGTCCCTGCCGCACGCTCACGCCGGCACTCGAGCGCGCCGCCGAGCAGCGCAACGGCAATGTCGAGCTGGTGAAAGTCGACGTCGATGCGAACCAGGAGCTCGCCGCCCGCTACGGGGTCCAGGGAATTCCTGCGGTCAAGGCGTTTAAGCACGGCGAGGTCGTCGACGAGTTCGTCGGCGCGGTTCCCGGCGCGCAGGTTGAGCGTTTCTTCGACAGCCTCGTGCCGTCGGAGGCGGACGCGCTTGCCTCAGAGGGCGATGAGGACTCGCTGCGCCGAGCGCTCGAGCTCGACCCTCGGCACGCCGGCGCGGCGACGGCGCTTGCGCGGGTCCTGCTCGAGCGGGGTGAGGCGCAGGCGGCCCTCGACGTGCTGGAGAACGTGGTGGGAGACTTCGTCGCCGAGGGGCTTGCGGCACGGGCGAAACTGATCACCTCGGGCGCCGCAGACGATCTTCCGGAGCTGCGTGAGGGGCTCGAGGCGCTCGCGCGAGGCGACTACGAGACCGGCCTTGCTCGGCTCGAATCGGCGCTCGGGACCGCGCAGGACGAGACGCGCGACCTGATCCGCCAGGTGATGGTCGGTGCCTTCACCGAGCTCGGGACGGATCACCCCCTGTCGCGCGAGTATCGCCGCAAGCTGGCGGCCGCCCTCTACTAGTCCCGGCTAGCTCTCCGAGATCGTGATCTTCTTGATCACCACCGGCCGGCTCGGCGGGCCGTCGGAGGTCGAGGCCAGGGCCTCGATCCGGTGCGCGGTGTCGAGTCCCTTTGTCACCTTCCCGACGAGCGCGTAGTCGGGCGGCAGGTTGGCGTTTTCGCCCGTGACGACGAAGAACTGGCTCCCCGACGTGCCGGCGGGCTCGCTGCCGCCCTTCGCCATCGCGACCGTGCCTTCCGAGTACACGAGGTCGTCCGCCGGGCGTTCGCGGACCTTGTAGCCAGGACCGCCGCTGCCGTTGCCGGCCGGGTCGCCGCCCTGGATCACGAATCCCGGCGCGATTCGGTGAAATCCAAGGCCGTCGTAGAAACCATCACGGGCGAGGGCCACGAATGAGCCGCCCGTCTTGGGCGCCTGCTTGGAGTCGAGCTTGATCACGAAGGTTCCACAGCTTGTCTCGACCGTCGCCAGATAAGTCTTCGAGCGCTGGAGCCGGAAGCTGGGCGGCTTGCGCTGCTTGACGTCCCTGGCTTCCGGCGCGGACACCTCAGCGCATTCGCCCGCGCTCGTCTTGCCCCCATCGTCCCCTCCCCCGCCGTTCACGATCAGGACCACGATCCCCGCAATCGCGGCGACCCCAAGGACCGCGGCCGGGAATGCGTATTGGCGCCACTTCATGGGCGCGCGAGCTTACAGTTCCGGCGATGAAGCTGCTTGGCCTGGCATTGCTGCTCGTCCCTCTCGTCGCCGGCTGCGGCGGCTCCGATGAGCCTTCGGGGCCACCCCGCCCAAACGAGATCGTGATGACCGAGTACGAGTTCACCCCCCGGAACGCAAGCGCCAACCGCGGCACCGAGCTGACCGTGCGCAACGACGGCCAGATCGCCCACAATTTGACCGTCGAGCGAAGCGGCTCATCCGAGAAGCTGATCGGCACCGACAGCTTCCTCGGCGGCCGCCACAAGGAGCTCCGCGTCGACCTCGCCCCCGGCAGGTACACGATGGTCTGCACCGTTCCCGGGCACGAACAGCTCGGGATGGTGGGCACGCTCGAGGTCACTTCGCCGGGCGTCGGGTAGGCGGGTATTTAGAATCGGCCACATGTGCAGGCTCTTCGGTGCCGCGGCCAGCGCCCCGATCGACGTTTCGTTCGAGCTCCTGCGCTCGGACAACTCGATCCTGCGTCAGTCCGAGCGTCACGATTCCGGCTGGGGCAGCGCCTATTACTCGCCGGCCGGGGAGCCCGACGTCCGCCGGTTCCCCGAGGCAGCCCATGCGGCCGAAGCGTTCGACGAGGTCACGAGCGGCCGCTCCCGCCTGATCATGGTCCACGTCCGCCGCGCGACGATCGGTGACCTGAAGCTCGAGAACACTCATCCGTTCGCAGAAGGGCGCTACACGTTCTGCCACAACGGGACGATTCTGAAGGCGTCGAATCTGGTGCCCCTAGCCGACCGAGCCCCGCGAGGCGACACCGACTCGGAGCGATTCTTCAACCTGCTGATGACAGGCTTCGAGTTGGACGACGTGATCGGCTCGCTGCGGCGGACCGTCGAGCGCGTCTGCGACGAATGCCGCTTTTCCGCTCTCAACTTCCTGTTCTGCGACGGGAAGCGCCTGTACGGCTACAGATTCGGGGTCTATCGTCTCTTCGCGCTCGCGCGCGGCCTCGACCTCGAGGCCGATACGCAGACGCACTACCGCCTGCGCATCGAGCGACCACACGGCGAGCACGTCGTGCTCGTCTCGAGCGAGAAGCTCGACGGCCGCCCCGAGTGGACGGAGCTCGGACAGGACGAGTTGCTCGTCTGCGATCCGGCGGACACCGACCACCCTCGCGTCGAGCGCCTGCTCGGGTCGCGCGCGGACGACGTCGAGTTCGTCCCGCTCGACTCCGGCAACCTGAGCGGGATCGAGCGGGGCCGATGGGCGGCCGAGCGCGCGGCCGCCGGTTTCTAGTGGTCCGCTAGTGCAGCAGGCGCCACAGCGCAAGCCGCCGGGGCCTCTGGTGCGCAACTTCGGCAAGCTCATCACCAGAGCCGCTGCGCACGTCCCCTGGACCTGGCGTTTCCTGCGGGGACCGGTGCGACGCTTCTTCGACCGGCTCGCGCCTGGCTGGGACGAGCGTGTGGGCGCCGACTCCGAGCACCGCATGGCACCGCTGGTGGACGCACTGGCGCGCATCGACCGCGAGCCCGCGCGTGCGCTCGACATCGGGACCGGCACGGGGACCGGCGCCCTGTTCATGGCAGAGCGCTATCCATCCGCGGAGGTCGTCGGGATCGATCTCGCGGAACGGATGATCGCCCAGGCGAACGAGAAAGCGCGCGCGCGCGGATCCCGTGCCCGGTTCGAGGTCGCGGACATCGCAGACTTCAGGCCGGCACAGCCGTTCGACCTCGTGCTGATGATGAACATGCCGCCCTTCTTCGAGCAGGTCGCCGCCTTGGTGGCCCCCGGCGGCCACGTCGTGTCGATCGCGTCGCGTGGCCCCACGACCCCGTTCTACACCTCTGCCGCCACGCTCGAACGGGGCTTCGGTCGCCGGGGCTTTCGCACGGTCGCCGCCGATCCTGCAGGGACCTACTACGTCGCCGAGCGGTCGGGAGCATGACCGACCGCCGCCGCTTCACGATCCTGTTGAACCCCGCGTCCGCCGGAGGCAAGGCGCAGCGCCTGCTTCCGGAGGTGCGCGCCGTGCTGGGCGCCGCGGGCGCCGAGACGAACGTGGTCCAAACGCAGGATCTCCCCCACGCCGCCGACGCGGCGCGCGCCGCCGCCGACCGCGGCGAGACCGTGGTCGCGCTCGGCGGAGACGGGCTCGTGGGCGCCCTCGCCGCCGCCCTGAAGGGAACTGCACCGCTCGGCGTGCTGCCCGGCGGGCGGGGCAACGACTTCGCGCGTGCGCTTGGCATCCCCCAGCAGATCGGCCCGGCCTGCCGGACCTTGCTCGAAGGCGAAGAGCGCGCGCTCGATCTCGGCCAGGCAAACGGCCGGGCCTTCGCCTGTATAGCGTCGGTCGGCTTCGACTCCGAGGCGAACCGGGTTGCGAACGAGGCGCGTCTCATCCGTGGCAATCTCGTCTATGCGTGGGCGGCAATCCGTGCGCTGATCACGTGGAAGCCCGTCCACTTCGACGTCACGCTCGACGGCCGTGACCTCGAGTTCGACGGCTACACGGTCGCGGTCGCGAACTCTGCTTATTACGGTGGCGGGATGAAGGTGGCGCCGGCCGCCGACCCCGCAGACGGCATGCTCGACGTCGTCTTCGTGAAGCGCACCTCGAAGCTTCGTTTCCTGGCGAACCTGCCAAAGGTCTTCAAAGGCACGCACGTTCAGCTGGACGAGATCGAGACGCACCGGGGGCGGGAGGTCGTAATGCGTGCCGATCGCGCCTTCGACGTGTACGCCGACGGCGACCCGATCACCACCCTCCCGGCCACCGTCAAGCTCGTCCCGGAAGGGCTGCGCGTGATCGCGCCGCGCACCTGAGGCATACCTTGCTGCGACCGGCCGTCACGCTCGCGCGGGCTACCGGCAGGCTCTCGCGCATGAGCCGCCGCGGCGGCGGGACGAGCCTTCCCGGAAAGGTCCTGCTGCGACTCGAGCCGCGCGCGATCGCCAAGCTCGGCGCTCAGCTCGGACGCGGCTCCGTCGTCGTCAGTGCCACGAACGGCAAGACCACGACCGCCCGGATGATCTCGACCGTGCTCGCTGCCGCCGGCGTGGAAACCGTCCACAACCGCGCCGGCGCGAACATGCCTGGTGGGGTCGCAACCGCGCTCCTCCAGCACGCCCACCACGGGCGCATCCAGGGCTCCCGGCTCGGCCTGTTCGAGCTCGACGAGGCATGGCTCGGATCGGTCGTGCCGGAGCTCCAGCCGCACACCGTCGTGCTCGGGAACCTCTTTCGCGACCAGCTCGACCGCTACGGCGAGCTCGAGCGGCTCGCGGACGAGTGGGCCGAGATCGTGGCCAACGCCGCCGACCGTACCGCCTTTGTGCTGAACGCGGACGACCCGCTGGTCGCCGACCTTGGGCGGGATCGTGAAGGCCGTGCGCGCGAGCACGTGACCTACTTCGGGGTCGAGGACCGCTCCCAGGCGCTACCCGAGCTCGAACACGCCTTCGACGCCAAGCACTGCCGTCGCTGCGGCTCGATGTACCGGTACGCGGCCGCCTACCTGGGGCACCTGGGCGCCTACTCCTGCGAGAACTGCGGAAACCGGCGACCCGTACCCTCGGTGGCCGCCACGCGCGTCACGCTTCACGGCATGTCGGGCTCGCGCGTCTCGTTCTCGACTCCGGCGGGCGAGCTCGAGCTGACCCTCCCCCTCCCCGGCCTCTACAACGTCTACAACGCGCTCGCGGCCACGGCGTGCTGCCTTAAGCTCGGGATCGCGCCCGATGTGATCGGACGCGGGCTCGAGTCCTCCGCAGCCGCTTTCGGGCGGGCCGAGCGCATCGACCTCGGTGGCCGCGAGCTGGCGATTCTCCTGATCAAGAACCCGGCCGGCGCGAACGAAGTCTTCCGGACGCTGCGGTCCGGTGGCGGGGAGCGGCTCGACCTGTGGATCACTCTCAACGACCGGATCGCCGACGGGCGCGACATCTCGTGGATCTGGGACGCGGACTTCGAGATCCTCGCCGGCGTGGCACAACGCGTGACCTGCTCCGGGACGCGGGCCGACGAGCTCGCGCTGCGGCTCAAATACGCGGGACTCGACGCGGAACAGATCGCGGTCGCGCCCGCGCTCGACGAGGGGCTCGAACGATCGCTTGCGGATGGCGACGGTAGGCCGCTCTACGCGCTACCGACGTATACGGCGCTGCTCGAGCTCCGCCAGCTCCTCGCCTCGCGCGGCCACGCGAAGCCCTTCTGGCAATGACCCGCGTACGCACCACCGAGCCGGACATCGCGCCGCTCGTCTGGCACGACCTCGAGTGCCACGCCTACCGAGCTGATCTGGAGCTCTGGCGGGAGCTGGCCGACGCCACGGCGACGGCGGGTAAGCCCTGCGAGGTGCTAGACCTGGGCTGTGGTACGGGGCGCGTGACCCTCGACCTCGCCGCACATGGCCATCGCGTCACCGGCTTGGACGTCGACGCACGGCTCGCCGAAGAGCTTCGTCAGCGGGCGGGCGCCCAGAACGTCGCTGCGGGGGCGGTGGTCGGCGACGTGCGCTCGTTCGACCTCGGTCGGCGGTTCGACCTCGTGCTGGCGGCGATGCAGTTCCTGCAGCTGCTCCGGGGCACCGAGGAACGGGTCGCCGCGCTGAAACGCATCCGCGCCCACCTCCGCGACCGCGGTCTCTTCGCGGCCGCATTGCTCGATTTGTCGGGAGAGTCGACTGACGACGACTATGTGGCGCCGCTCCCCGACATGCGGGAGAGCGACGGCTGGGTCTGGTCGAGCCAGGCGGTGGAGATCCGCCTCCTCGACGGGGGTACGGCGCTTGCGCTCGACCGCCACCGCCGTGCCGTCTCACCCCGTGGAGATGTCGCGGAGAGCATGGACAGCGTGCGCCTCGAGCTGGTCTCGTGCGACCAGCTCGAGGCAGAACTTCGGGAGGCGGGCATCAGACCGGCTGGGCGCCGGCAGATCCCCCCGACCAGGGACCACATCGGCAGCGTCGTGGTGTTCGGAGAGCCTGCGTGACGGCTGAACGCGAGCTGCGCGTTCTGTGGCTCTATCCCGACCACATGAACATCTACGCGGACCGAGGCAACATCGCCGTGCTCGAGCGTCGCTGCGCCTGGCGAGAGATCCGGTTCTCGCTCGCTACGACCGGCCCGGGCGAGCGCTTCGACCCGGCCGCGCACGAGCTGCTCTACGTGGGCGGCGGTCAGGACCGCGACCAGGCGCTGGTCGCGTACGACCTCGTCGATACCAAGCGCGAAGCGATCGAAGAGGCTCTCGAGCGGCAGGCTACGATGCTGGCGGTCTGTGGCGGCTATCAGCTACTGGGGCACTCGTACGAGCTTCCGGGAGGCGAGTCGCTTCCGGGTCTCGGCGTTGTCGACCTCCGCACCGTGCGCGAGCCCGGCAAGCGGCTGATCGGCAATGTCGTGATCGAGG
>JBKOZI010000091.1:0-19286 GCA_046725795.1 Actinomycetota bacterium | reverse complement strand
GCTCACGACGGTCGCGCTGGTGGCGGTGCTCCGGCGCGTGATCGGAGGAGTCGACGCGCGGCGGACGCTCGACGTGGCGCTGCGCATCGCGATCGCCGCCGGGCTGCTCGCACTCGCCGCCCTGGGTGTCCGTGAGCTGCTCGACGGCGCGCTCTCGAACTCCAATGGGTCGCAGCTGCTCGTGATCGCGGGCGCGGCCGCCGCCGGCACGGCGGTGTACGCGGCCGCCGCCACTGCTCTGCGGATCGACGAGGCCCGCGAGGTCGCGGCGATCGTGCGGGGCCAGCTGGCCCGGCTCAGGTAGCAGCCGCGCCTATGCTTGAGCCGATGGAGGAAATCCGCAACTTCTCGATCATCGCGCACATCGACCACGGCAAGTCGACGCTCGCCGACCGCATCCTCGAGCTCACCCACACCGTGGATCCCTCGAAGATGCGCAGCCAGGTGCTCGACTCGATGGACCTCGAGCGCGAGCGCGGTATCACGATCAAGGCCCAGGCCGTGCGCGTGCTCTATACGGCCCGTGACGGGCGCACCTACAAGCTCCACCTGATCGACACGCCCGGCCACGTCGACTTCACCTACGAGGTCTCGCGCTCGCTCGCGGCCTGCGAGGGCGCGCTGCTGGTCGTGGACGCTGCCCAGGGAGTCGAGGCGCAGACGCTCGCCAACACCTATCTGGCGATCGACGCCGGGCTCGAGCTGATCCCCGCCATGAACAAGATCGACCTGCCGAGCGCCGAGCCGGAGCGCGTCGCGCACGAGATCTCGGAGCTGCTGGGCGAGGAGCCCGACGAGATCCTCAGGATCTCGGCGAAGACCGGGGAGGGGATCGAGGACGTGCTCGAGGCACTCGTGAACAAGGTCCCCCCGCCGCAGGGCGACCCGTCCGGGCCTCCGCGGGCGCTGATCTTCGACTCGGTCTTCGACCAGTACCGGGGTGTGGTGGCCTTCGTACGGGTCGTCGACGGCGTGTTCAAGAAGGGTGAGGCGATCCGCGCGATGCAGGCGGGCACGCGCGCGGACATCGACGACATAGGCTTCATGTCGCCTGACATGGTCAAGGCGGACCGCCTCGCAGCGGGCGAGGTCGGCTTCATCATCACCGGCATCAAGGACGTTGCAAAGCTGCGCGTGGGCGACACCCTTACGAGTGAAAACCGCCCCGCGGCGGAGCCGTTGCCCGGGTATCGCGAGGTCCGGCCCGTCGTATTCTGCGGCCTCTATCCGCTCGATACGGATCGGTACTCCGACCTCAGGGACGCGCTCGAAAAGCTGACCCTCAACGACGCGGCCCTCTCGTACGAGCCGGAGACCTCGCAGGCGCTGGGCTTCGGCTTTCGCTGCGGGTTCCTGGGGCTGCTGCACATGGACATCGTGCGAGAGCGCCTCGAGCGCGAGTACGGGCTCGAGCTGCTCGCGACCACCCCCAACGTCGAGTACCACGTGCGCATGCATGGGGACGAGTGGATCGACGTCCACAGCCCCACCGAGATGCCCGACCCCAACTTCATCGAGGCGGTCGAGGAGCCCTACATCCGCGCGAGCATCATCTCGCCCCCGGGGTACCTCGGCTCCATCATGGAGCTTTGCCAGGACCGGCGCGGCACGCACGTCGACATGCACTACCTCTCGGAGCAAAGGGTGCAGCTCCGGTATGACCTGCCGCTCGCCGAGATCGTGCTCGACTTCTACGATCAGCTCAAGTCCCGAAGCCGCGGTTATGCATCGCTCGACTACGAGATCCTGGGCTACCGCGAGTCGAACCTCGTGAAGCTCGACATCCTGCTTGCGGGCGACGCGGTCGACGCCCTCTCGCTCGTCGTCCACAAGGACAAGGCCTACGCAGCGGGCAGGACACTCGTCGAGCGCCTCCAGAAGAAGATTCCGCGCCAGCTCTACGAGGTCGCGATCCAGGCCTCGGTCGGATCGCGCGTGATCGCGCGCGAGACCGTCAAGCCGGTGCGCAAGGACGTGATCGCGAAGTGCTACGGGGGCGACGTGACGCGGAAGCGCAAGCTGCTCGAGAAGCAGAAGGAGGGGAAGAAGCGGATGAAGCAGGTTGGCCAGGTGGAGGTCCCACAGGACGCGTTCCTCGCGGTGCTCGAGCTGGACGGGAAGAAGTAGTGCGTACAGCTGCGCTGCTGCTCGGGTCGGTGCTCACGTGGCCGGCGACCGCCGGTGCCGACGTCACGGTGTCGCGCGACCGCACCGCCACGAACGCGAGCGCCCACCATGGCCAGCTCGTTTGGTCGCGGGTGGGCAAGAACGGACGTGCGCGGCTGGTCCGCCGGATTGGCGGGGCCAACGAGGACGTGCCTGTACGTGCAAAGGACGGCCTCTTCGACCCCCACACGGGCACGAGCCGGCAGGGGAATCAGGTGATCGTGTACACACGTTGCGCCGGGCTCAGCGGCGTCGGCTGCGACGTCTGGCGGTACAACGAAGGAACGCGCCGGGAGCGGAAGGTGCCCGGCGCCTCCAGCGCGCGGTGCTCGGAGTTCGCGCCCTCGGTTTGGATCGGGACGGTCGCGTTCGCCCGAACCGGTCCGGGCAATTGCCCCGGCCTCTACGTCGTGCGCCGCCGTCGAGTTCGCCGGCTGGACGGCCGGGTACCGTCGCAGACCGACATCCGCGGCCGGCGAGTCGCGTACCTGTACACGCCGGCGGGCGATCCCAGTCGCACCTCGGTGCGCCTGCGTTCGGTATTCGGTGGTCAGTCGCGGCGGGTCGTGAGTGGCTTCACCGCCGAGCACGAGAGCTATCGCGTGACGAGCCCTGTGCTCGATGGGCGTTATGTCTACTGGCTGCAGGAGGACCGGGTCCGCGACGAGTTCTTCGCCGGACGGGGGCTGGCAGCGCATTCATCTCGGCTCGAGTTCACGCAACAGACGTTCCCTGGGCGGGTCACCTCGATCGCAGTCGGCGACGGCCGTCTCCACTATGCGAATGGGCGCGGTCTGTACGAGGCGACGAACCCGGGCTTCGCGGCCCGGGATTAGAATCGGCCCTCTGATGGAAGGCGCCGCCGGCAAGACGTACCCGCCGTTCGAATACGAGGTCGGGCGCGAGAAGATCCGCGAGTACGCGAACGCGGTGGGGGAGAGCAACCCGGTCCACCACGACCCCGAGGCCGCGCGCGAGGCGGGCTTTCGCAACGTCGTTGCGCCGCCCATGTTCTGCGTCGTCTACTCCGCCGGCGCGATGGGGCCCGCGGTCCTCGACCCGCAGCTCGGCATCAACCTGATGATGATGGTGCACGGCTCACAGGAGTTCGAGTGGGGCGAGCCGGTCGTGGCGGGCGACGTGATCACGACCGAGTCTAAGGTCAAAGACGTTTACGACAAGAACGGCATGAAGTTCTACGTGTTCGAGTCGGAGTCGAAGAACCAGAACGGTCAGACGACCGTGAAGGGAACCTGGACCAACATTGTGAGAGGAGGCTGAGTGGCTGAGAGCAAGCTCGAGCCGGGCGCGGACGTTCCCGTGCTCACCGTTACGCCCGACAAGTACGTGCCGCATCGTTACGCGGGCGCGTCGGGGGACTTCAACCCGATCCACATCGACAGGGAGTTCGCGACCGCCGTGGGGCTGCCGCAGAACATCCTCCACGGCCTCTACTCGATGGCGCAGGTTGCGCGCGCCGCGACCCAGGCCGCCGGCGGTGACCCACGCTCACTCAAGCGCCTTTCGGTTCAGTTCCGTGGCATGGGGATCCCCGAGCAGGAGATTCGCGTGACGGGCAAGGTGCGCGAGACACGCGACGGCCGGGTGGTGATCGACACGGTCGCCGAGCAGAGCGGCAACCAGATCGTCCGCAACGCCGAAGCGGAGCTGGAGCCGCGGTAGCGGTCGTTCGGGGTCCCGGACGGGGCCCGCCTAAACTGACGTCATGACCGCGCTGAGCGATAGACAGCAGATGCTGCTCAAGATGGTCGTCGAGGGCCACGTGGACCTCGGGCAGCCCGTGGGCTCCAAGTGGCTCTCCGAGCAGAGCAGCGTCGGCTGGAGCGCCTCCACGATCCGGTACGAGCTCGCGAACCTCGAGGAGCTCGGCTACCTCAACCATCCTCACACCTCGGCGGGGCGGGTGCCAACGGACGCCGGCTACCGTTTCTTCGCAGACTCCCTGCTGCGGGAGGGCACGGCGCCACTTGAGCGGCGAACCCGCTTCGACCAGGAGCTCTCGACGATGCGACGCGAGGTCGACGCGGCGATGCGCGCCACGACCGAGACGCTGTCGCAGGTCACGGACCTGCTCGCCGCGATCTCGGCACCGCCGCTCCACACCGCGACTATCAAGCACATCGAGGTTCTGCTGCTCCAGGAGCAGGTGGCGCTGGTCGTGATCATCACCTCCACCGGCTCGGTCTCGAAGCGCGCGTTCACGTTCGAAGAGCCCGTCGACGCGGGGCTCGCGGACTGGGCCGCCAGCTACCTGAACGAGCGCCTCGCCGGCATGGACCTCGGCGCGCTCACGCTGCCCAGCAAGCTCGACAGCCCTGAGCTGTCCCAGACGGAGCGCTCGTTCCTCTACGTGCTTGCGCCTGCCTTCTCGGCGCTGGCCGAGACGGTCGAGCAGACTGTCTACGTCGAGGGAACGGCACGCCTCCTCACCGGCCGCGGATTCGAGGACGTCGCTGACATCAATGACCTGCTGCGTATGCTCGAGCGGCGTGTCAGCCTGCTGTCGGTACTCCGTTCGGCGCTCGACGAGCCCAGTGTCTACCTGCGCATCGGCGGCGAGAACCAGGAGCCGGAGCTCCGGTCCGCGAGCGTGATCGCGGCGGGCTATGGGCTCGGTCACCGAACGCTCGGGACCGTCAGCGTGATCGGCCCCGTGCGGATGGACTACCGGCGCGCGATCGCCTCGGTGCGTGCGGCGGCGCACGCTTTGAGCGGCTTTGTCGAGGAGGTTTACGAGTGACGCCTCCCGCCTACCGGTCTGAGATCTAGCGATGCCGCGCGACTACTACGAGTTCCTCGGGGTCAGCCGCGAGGCGAGCGACGCCGAGATCAAGAAGGCGTTCCGCAAGCTTGCACGCGAGCTGCACCCGGACATCAACAGCCACGACCCCGCCGCGGAGGAGAAGTTCAAGGAGGTCGCGGAGGCATACGAGGTCCTGAGCGACCCCGATCGCCGCGCGATCTACGACCGCTACGGCCACGAGGGCCTACGCTCGGGCGGCTACGAGCCGAGCTTCTCGAGCTTCGGGAACATCGCGGACGTCTTCGAGGCGTTTTTCGGCGGCGGCAGTCCCTTCGGCTCCGTGTTCGGGGGTGGGGGCGGACCCAACCGGGGTGGGGACGCCGCGGTGGAGGTGAGCCTCACGCTCGAAGAGGTGGCGACCGGCGCCAGCAGGGAGGTCGAGATGAACCTCACGGCGGTTTGCTCGCACTGTCATGGCAACGGCGCCGAGCCCGGCACGCCGATCGAGACCTGCCCACGCTGCGGTGGAACGGGCCAGCTGCAATCGGTGTCGCGCAGCGTCTTCGGCCAGCTCGTGCGCATGCAGGCCTGCGACCGCTGCGGTGGCGAGGGCAAGGTTCCCCAAACGCCGTGCCACGTTTGCCGCGGCAGTGGTCACGAGGTCCGCATCGAGTCGACGAACGTCGAGATCCCTCCTGGGATCGAGGACGGGCAGCGCGTCCGGCTTTCGGGGCGGGGCCACGCGGGCAGCCGGGGTGCCCCGCCCGGCGACCTCTACCTGCTCGTCCACGTCGAGGCCGACCCTCGTTTCGAGCGGCACGGCGAAGACCTCCTTACGCGCGTCGACGTCCCGTTCACCGACGCCGCGCTCGGCACCACGCTCACGGTGCCGACACTCACCGGCGATGAGCAGATCGAGCTGAAGGCCGGGACACAGCCCACGACGGTGCTGCGGCTTCGCGGTCGCGGACTCCCGGAGCTTCGCGGCCGTGGACACGGCGACCTGCACGTGGTCGTCAACGTGCTCGTGCCGAGCAAGTTGAGCCACGAACAACGCGAGCTGCTGCACCGCTTCGCCGACTCCGCGAACGGCGACACCTACCCGGCGCCGAAAGGCCACGAAGGGCTCTTCGACCGGATCCGGCACGCGTTCAGGGCGTGATCCGGCTCGCACTCCGCTGCCATGCGGAGCAGGCCGAGACGGTGCTCGCCGAGCTGCTCGAGGTTGCTCCCGGCGGCGTCGAGGAGGTGGGGTCGCCGGGCGGCCGCGAGGGCCTGGTCGAATACGCGGTCTACGGAGCGCCGGGCGAGCTGCCCGACGTGGGCGCCTTCCAGGCGCGCGCGGGCGAGGCGCTCGTCGAGGTGCTCACGCAGGAGGTCCCGGACGACTGGGACGAGCGCTGGAAGCGCTTCTACTTCCCGGTCCTGGTGGCCGGCCGCATCTACGTCCGCCCGCCCTGGGAGCAGCCGGCCCAGCGAGGCGGCGTCGAGGAGGTGGTGATCGATCCGGGCGGCGCCTTCGGTACCGGCACTCATCCGACCACGCGCATGTGCCTGGAGCTCATGCTCGAGGCGGGCCGCCCCCGCGGCCGCTCGTTCTGCGATCTCGGATGCGGCTCTGGGGTGCTGGCGATCGCGGCGGCGAAGCTGGGCTTCGAGCCCGTGCTCGGCGTCGATGCCGACCGCGCCGCGATCGAGGAGTCGCACCGCAACGCGCGCGCGAACTACGTCGAGCTGGAGCTCCGGCACTCGGACCTGCGCAGCGCGCCCGCACCGGTCGCCGACGTGGCCGCGGCCAACCTCACCGCTTTGCTGCTCGCCGCCGTGGCTTCGGGTTGGGAGGCGGCCGACGAGCGCCCCGGCAGGGTGATCGCCTCGGGCGTACTGCGGGACGAGGCCGACCGCGTATCTGCCGCACTCGCGGAGGCCGGTCTCAGTGAGCAGCGCCGCCTCGTGTCGGGAGACTGGGCCGCGCTCGTGGCAACGCGGTGTTAGGCAGTCACGTCGCCCTTGCGGGAGGGGTGGCCTACATTGTCCCCGCTCTATGTGGCGAACTACGGACGCTTCCGAAAACGGCCGACCAGTGTGCACTTTTTCACCCTCCCGGTTTTTCCGGAGCTGGCGGCGCTCCGTCGGTCCGGAAAACCTCTAGGGCTCACAAGATGGGGCACTAGGCTAGTCCCATGACGACGTTCGCGGTCAAGTTCCTCGGCTGCAAGGTCTCCCAGGCCGACGCGATGCTCGCCCGGTCGCGGCTGCTTGCGGCTGGGCACGAGGAGGCGCCCGAGGAAGCGGCGGAGCTTCACGTGATCAACACCTGCTGCATCACACGGGAGGCCGAGGCGAAGTCCCGCCAGTCGGCCCGCCGCTCGGCGCGCGATGGGCGGCGCGTCGTCGTGACGGGGTGCGCCGCGAACTTGAACGCCACGCAGTTCGACGAGATCAGCGAGTCGACAACCGCCCTCGTCGGCACAGCGGAGGACGTCGCCGAGGAGGTCGCGGGCGTGGCCGGTCCCGGCTGCATCGACACGGACCTCGATCCGCTTCCGCTCCAGGGCATCGCGGCCACCCGTACGCGGGGCTTCGTAAAGGTTCAGGACGGGTGCGATTGCCACTGCGCATACTGCATCATCCCGTCGGTCCGCGGCTCCGCGCGTTCGCGGCCGGCGAGCGCGGTGCTGGGCGAGGCGCGCCGGCGGGCCGAGCAGGGACAGCCGGAGATGGTCATGACCGGGATCTCGGTGGGCGACTACCGCGACCCGGAGCGCGGGCTCGAGCTCGGCGAGCTGATGCGCGAGGTCGCGGAGATCGACGGCGTCGAGCGCGTGCGGCTCTCCTCCGTGGAGGTGATCCACGTCAAGGACTCGCTCCTCGACGCGCTGGCCGATGACGCCGGCGTCTGCCCGCACCTGCACGTCCCGCTCCAATCGGCCGACGACCGCGTGCTTGCGTCGATGGGGCGCAACTACGACTCGGCCGGCTATCTGGGTGCGATCGAGCGGCTGCGCGAGCGGGTGCCGCAAGTGAACGTCACGACCGATGTGATCGTGGGCTATCCCACCGAGGACGAGGCCGCGTTCGAGCGGACGCTCGCGCTCGTGCGGGAGGTTGGGATCACGAAGGTGCACACGTTCAGCTTCTCGCCCCGGCCCGGTACGGAGGCGGACCGCCTCGGCGACCCGGTGCCACCCCAGGAGAAGAAGCGTCGCAGCCGCGAGCTGCGCGGCCTGTCGGAGGCGCTCGGCCGCCGTCATCGTGCCGTGAAGCTGGGCTCGACCGAGGAGGTGCTCGTGGACAAGCAGGCGGAGCAGCAGGCCTCCGGCTACAGCCGCGACTACACGCGCTACTACCTGCCCCCCGATGCCTGCCAGGCGGGTCAGTTGCTGTCCGTGCGGGCGGACGAGCTTTACGCAGACGGAATCTTGGCCACCCCGCAGCGCGGTCGCTAGGCTTATCTCGTTGAGCATCACGGAGCGCATTCAGGCGGACGCGACGGCTGCCGCCAAGGCACAGGACAGGGAGCGTCTGGCAGCCCTTCGACTCTTGCTCGACTCGCTCAACAAGGAGGCGAAGGAAGCTCGCGGCACGCTCGACGAGCAGCGCGAGATCGCCGTCCTGAAGCGCGAGCGCAAACGCCGCGTGGAGGCCGCCGAGGCCTTCCGCAAGGGCAGTCGTGAGGATGCGGCCACGGCTGAGGAGACGGAGGCGGCGATGATCGAGGAGTACCTGCCGGCCGAGATCTCCGAAGAGGAGCTCGAAGCGCTGATCGCAGACGCGCTCAGCGAGACCGGCGCCGCGTCGCAGAAGGAGATGGGCAAGGTCATGGCCGCCGTGATGGCGAAGGCGGGCGGCCGCGCGGACGGGCGCCGCGTGAGCGAGCTCGTCCGCTCCAAGCTTTCCTGAGCGACTTTGCGTGCCCAGATCACAGTCGAGCCGTCCGTGGCGACCGAGCTGGCGGGCTCCGAGGACGCGGTGCTGCGGGCCCTCGAGGGGCACCTCGACTGCTCGGTGTTCCTGCGAGGCAACGTGCTCACACTGGACGGCTCAGAGGAAGACGTGAACGTGGGACGTGAGGTGGTCGAGGAGCTGTCGGAGCTGATCTCGCAGGGGCACGAGATCTCGCCCGGCACGATCGCGGCGGTGACGTCCGCCCTCGATCAGCACGAAAGCCCGGCCACGATCCTCGGCGACGTCGTCTGGACGCATCGCTCGACGCGCGTCGCGCCGAAGACCGTCAACCAGAAGCGCTACGTCGACTCGATCCGCCACAACACGATCACCTTCGGAATCGGGCCCGCGGGCACCGGGAAGACCTACCTCGCGATGGCGATGGCGACGGCAGCGCTTTCGCGCCGTGCGGTGAACCGCATCATCCTCACGCGGCCCGCGGTCGAGGCCGGCGAGCGCCTCGGCTTCCTGCCCGGCACGATGATGGAGAAGGTCGATCCTTACCTGCGGCCTCTCTTCGACGCGCTCTACGACATGCTCGACGCCGAGCGCGTGAACGCCTACCTCGAGCGCGGGGTGATCGAGGTGGCGCCGCTTGCCTTCATGCGCGGGCGCACCCTCAACGACTCATTCATCATCCTGGACGAGGCGCAGAACACCTCGCCCGAGCAGATGAAGATGTTCCTGACGCGGCTCGGCTTCAACTCGACGATGGTCGTGACCGGCGACATCACCCAGATCGACCTGCCTCAAGACCAGCGCTCCGGCCTGGTGGTGGTGAGAGACATCCTCACCGGGGTCCGCGACATCGACTTCGTCCATTTCACGGGCGAGGACGTCGTGCGGCACAAGCTCGTCCAGCGGATCGTGAACGCGTACTCTCGTCACGCGCAGCGGCAGGCGCCGGACTTGCGGCCGGCTTCCAGCGACTCGAGCCCGGACGCGGCCGGCGGCCGGGCCTGACCGGCACCTGGCTTGCTCGAGCTCGATTGTCCCCAGGAGCTCCGCGCCGCCGCGCTGGCGGCGCTCGAGGCCTGTGAGCTTGGCGACGGGCACCTCGCGGTCGAGCTCGTCACGTCCGACCGGATCCAGGAGCTGAACCAGGCCCACCGCGGCAAGGACGAGCCCACCGACGTGCTGGCGTTTCCCATCGACGGGGTGCTGGGAACCGCGGGCCCCCGGGAGATCGGCGATGTCGTGATCTGCCCTGAGCATACGCGGGACCTCGAGGAGGCGACCGTCCACGGCGTCCTCCATCTCGCCGGATACGACCACGAGACGGACGGCGGCAAGATGCTCTCGCTCCAGGCGCGAATCCTGGAAGCGCTCCGCAAGGGCGGGCGGTGAGGTCCGGCTTCGTCGCGGTGGCGGGCCGTCCCAACGTCGGCAAGTCGACGCTCGTGAACGCGATCGTGGGCGTCAAGGTGGCGGCCGTCTCGGACACGTCGCAGACGACCCGGCGTGCGATCCGCGGCATCCTCAACGGAGTGCACGACGGCGAGCCGTTCCAGCTGGTGCTCGTCGACCTGCCGGGCTTCCAGCAGCCTCGGGACGCGCTCACGGAGCGGATGCAGCGGCGCGTCGAGCGGGAGCTTGCCGATTGCGACGGCGCCCTGTTCGTCCTGAACGGCGCGGAGAAGAGCGGCGGGGGCGACCGCTTCATCGCGCGTTCGCTGAAGGCATCGGGCGTTCCCGTCGTGGTGGTGGTCAACAAGACCGACCTGATCGGGCGCGCCGAGACCGCGGAAGCGCTCTCCACCGCCGCGAGCCTCGAGGAGGCCGGCGTGGATCTGAAGGAGGTCTTTCCAGTGTCGGCGCGACGTGGCAACGGCATCGGTCCGCTCGTCCGGGGCCTCGTCGAGCTCCTGCCCGAGGGCCCCGCGTACTTCCCCGCGGACGACGTCACCGACCAGCCGCGCGACGTGGCGCTCGCGGAGGTGATCCGCGAGCAGGCGCTCCGGCGCACGCGCGAGGAGGTGCCCCACTCGATCGAGGTCAAGGTCGACGAGATCGACGATCGCGGAGACCTCGTGGCCGTACGAGCGGTGCTCTGGGTGGAGACCGACTCGCAGAAGGGCATCCTGATCGGCGCGCACGGAAGCATGATCCGGGCGATCGGCACCGCCGCGCGCCGGGAGCTCGAGCACGAGCTCGGCAAGCGCGTTCATCTCGATTTGACCGTGAAGGTCCGCCACGCCTGGCGCCGCGACGAGTCGCTGCTCGACCGGCTCGGCATCGAGCGGTGAGCGCCGGCGCGCCGACGGGTGGCCGGGGAGATAGCCGCCTCGCGCCGAAAAGGGTTGCAATGAGCAGCCCTTTTCGGATACGAATAGGTCTTCGCTCTCAAGAGTGATGGGTTCGCCCGCAAGGAGGCGCCACGGATGGACATACAGGTACGCGACTGCTGCCCCCATCAGGGCTTCTACTCGGGGTTGGCCGTCTACTCCAAGGATTCCCAGATGCTCAGGTACGTGCTGGTCTGCGACGAGTGCGGCGAGGAGATGAAAGAGATCCTCGAGCAGGAGTACGCGCCGAATCCCGTCTTCCAGACCGCCGCCTAACCGAAGCCGCCCGAGCCCCGCAGGCACGGGGCGCTCCCGGGAGGCCTCGCAGGGCCACCGTAGAATGGCTCCAAATGGAGGCGAAGACGGTGGTCGCAGAGGTCGAGATCGCGTTCGACGAGAACGGACTCGTCCCCTGCGTTGCTCAGGACTGGACCACGGGCGAGGTCCTGACGCTCGCGTACATGAATCGCGAGGCGCTCGAGCGCACGCTCGAAAGCGGAGAGGTCCACTTCTGGAGCCGCTCGCGAAGTGAGCTGTGGCGCAAGGGCGAGACCTCGGGCAACGTGCAGCGCCTGCGGTCGCTGCGCTACGACTGCGACGCCGACGCCCTCCTGGCGCTGGTCGAGCCCGCCGGCCCGGCTTGTCACACCGGTGAGCGTACGTGCTTCTACCGCACGCTCGAGGGCCGCGCCGTCGCGCCAAGCGAGGCGCTCGCGGCGCTCGGGCGCACGCTCGAACAGCGCCGCGAGGAGCTCCCCGAGGGCAGCTATAGCGCCGAGCTCTTCCGCGGCGGCCCAGACCGGATCGGCGCGAAGGTGGAAGAAGAGGCCGAGGAGACCGCACGCGCGGGTCGCGAGGAGTCCGACCAGCGCCTACGCGAGGAGTCGGCTGATCTGCTGTACCACCTCGGGGCGCTGCTTTACGCCCGCGGGCTGACCTACGCCGACGCGCTCGAGGAGCTCACCCGGCGGATGGGCCGTTGAGCGTCGCCGCGACCTACCGCCTGCCGGTCACGCCCTCGCTCGAGGAGGCGCGCGAGCTCGCCGGCAAGCACAACGTGATTCCGCTGCGGCACACGTTCATCGACGACTGCGAAACGCCGGTCTCGGCGTTCTTGAAGCTCCGCGGGCGGGGTCCCGCTTTTCTGCTCGAATCGGCCGAGCAGGGTCAGCGGTTCGGGCGGTACTCGTTCCTCGGCTTCCGGCCGCGCGCGGTACTGCGATACGAGCTTGGCCGTCTGACCGTCGCCGACGCCGATGGCGAGCGCGAGCTTCAGGGACCGGACCCCTTCGCGGTCGTGTCCGACTACCTGGCGCGCTACCGCGTCGCGCCACTCGAGGGGCTGCCGCCGTTCGCGGGCGGGGCCGTGGGGGTGTTCGGCTACGACCTCGTACGCACGGTCGAGCGCCTTCCGGAGCCGCAGGCCGACGACGTGGGAACGCCCGACATGGCGCTGATGGTCTCCGACGCGCTCGTGGTCTTCGACCACCTGAGCCACCAGGTCACGGTGATGGTCAACGCATTCGTGGCAGACCCCGCCGAAACGGACGCGGCGTACGAGGAGGCCGTCGCGCTGATCGAGCGAGCACGCGACCTGCTCGAGACGCCGGTGCCGCGCGCACAGCCCGGCGAGCGCCCTGCGGACCCGCTCGCCGCCTTCGAGTCGAACATGACGCGTGCCGAATACGAGGGCGCGGTGAGCCGTGCGAAGGAGTACATCTACGCCGGAGACATCTTTCAGGTCGTACCGTCTCATCGCTGGAGCGGCCCCTGCCCGGTGGAGCCGTTCTCTCTTTACCGAGGATTGCGGGTGGTGAACCCGTCGCCGTACATGTATTTCCTCGAGTTCGAGGACTTCGCAATCGCGGGCGCCTCCCCCGAGCCGCTGGTCAAGGTCACCGGCGACCTCGTCGAGATGCGGCCCATCGCCGGCACGCGCCCGCGCGGCCTGAGCCCTGAGCAGGACCTGCGGGTGGCCGAGTCCCTGCTGGCCGACGAGAAGGAGCGCGCCGAGCACGTGATGCTCGTCGACCTCGGTCGCAACGACGTCGGACGCGTTGCCCGCTTCGGTACCGTCGAGGTCAGCGAGCTCATGGCGATCGAGACCTACTCGCATGTGATGCACATCGTGTCGTCGGTGGTCGGGCGGCTCAACGAGCGCGCCAATGCGATGGACGCGCTCCGCGCCTGCCTGCCGGCGGGGACGCTTTCCGGGGCCCCGAAGATCCGCGCGATGGAGATCATCGACGAGCTGGAGCCGTCGAAACGCGGGTTCTACGGCGGCGCGATCGGCTATCTCAGCTATTCGGGCGACCTCGACACCTGCATCCACATTCGCACGGTCGTCGTGAAAGACGGAATCGCGCACATCCAGGCCGGCGCTGGAATCGTCGCGGACTCGGATCCAGGCTACGAGTACGACGAGACGATCGCGAAGGCGCAGGCGATGTTCCGTGCGATCGAGCTGGCATGCCGGCAGCCCGACTGGGCTTAGATGGAGCCACACATGCGAGTCCTCGTGATCGACAACTACGACAGCTTCACCTACAACCTCGTCCAGTACCTGGGCGAGCTCGGCGCCGAGCCCGACGTCGTGCGCAACGACCGCGCGAGCGTCGAGGAGCTGCTCCGCCGCGGCGCCGACCGCGTCGTGATCTCGCCCGGGCCGTGCCGGCCCGTCGACGCAGGCGTTTCGATCGAGGCCGCGCGTGCGTTTGCGGAGCAGGGAACTCCCGTGCTCGGCGTCTGCCTGGGCCACCAGGCGCTCGCCGAGGCGTTCGGCGGGCGCGTCGTGATCGGCGAGCCGGTGCACGGCAAGACCGCGGAGGTCCTGCACGACGGCCGCTCCATCTTCCGCGGGGTGGAAAGCCCGCTTGTCGCCGGCCGCTACCACTCGCTGGTCGTGGACCCCGAGCTGCCACCGGAGTTCGAGCTCTCGGCTGAGTCAGGGGGCACCGTGATGGCGATCAGGCACCGCGAGCTTCCGGCAGAGGGCGTCCAGTTCCATCCCGAGTCGGTGCTGACCGAGAGCGGCAAGCTGATCCTCAGGAACTTCCTCGACGGCTAGTTGTCCGGGATGCCAAACGAGATCGTCACCGAAGCGATCGACACCGTCGCCTCGGGCCAGGACCTGAGCACGCAGCAGGCTCAGCGCATCCTCCGCGAGATCATGAGCGGCTCCGTCGAGGAGGCCCAGACGGCGGCGTTCCTGATCGCCCTTCGCACGAAGGGAGAGACGGTGGACGAGCTGGTCGGCTTCGCGCGCACGATGCGCGAGCTCGCCGAGCACGTCGAGGTGCCGGGCGACAACCTCCTCGATACGGCCGGCACGGGTGGCGGTGCCACGCCGACCTTCAACGTATCGACGACGGCTGCGCTCGTCGCGGCGGCCGGCGGGGCACGCGTCGCAAAGCACGGCAACCGCTCCGCGACGAGCCTCTGCGGGTCGGCCGACGTGCTCGAGGCGCTCGGGGCGCGCATCGATCTCGATCCGCAGGCGGTCAGCCGGTGTATCCACGAAGTGGGCTTCGGGTTCATGTTCGCGCCCCGGCACCACAAGGCGACGCGGCACGTCGTACCGGTTCGCAAGGCGCTCGGCGTGCGAACCATCTTCAACTTTCTCGGCCCGCTCACGAACCCGGCGGGCGCGAGGTATCAGCTCGTCGGCGTCGGAGACCCCGCGTACGTGGACATCGTGGCCGGGGCGCTGGTGGCGCTCGGCGCACGCCGCGCGGCGGTCGTCGCAGGGGCCGACGGCATGGACGAGGTGAGCGTCGTGGCGGAGACGCGCCTCCTGGAAGTGACGCCCGAGGGCGTCACCGCCCACACTGTGTCGCCGGAGCGGGTGGGGCTGGAGCGGGCAAAGGCCGACACCGTGCGCGGGGGCACGCCTGAGCAGAACGCCGAGATCACGCGAGCCGTGCTCGGCGGCGCGCCGGGGCCGCGGCGATCGCTCGTCGTGCTGAACGCCGGTGCGGCGCTGTTCGTTGCCGGCCAGGCCTCCGGCTTCGACGACGGGGTCCGCCGCGCCGAGCAGGCAATCGATTCCGGAGCCGCACTCGATACGCTCGAACAGTTCGTGCGCAAGACTCAGGAGCTAGGCGCTTGATCGCGAATCCCCGCACCCCTGCAGAACTCTGCGAATCTTCGCTGGACCTGCGTCCTCGGGTTTGCCCATGCCCACCAGCATGGGCTTCACCCTGCGTCCTTGGCCAGCTCGATTCTCGCGCTCTCGGGGGCACTGGGATCCGCAATCAAACGCCTGCCCCAGAGGAAACGGCTTGACGACACTCGACGATCTCACCCGAGCGGCTCGCGATCAGGTCGCGCGCCGCCGCGAGCAGGTCTCACTTGCCGAGCTCGAGCGCGCGATCTCGGCGCGCGTCGAGGGCCGGCCGTTCAACGAGGCGCTGGCGGCGCCGGGCATCTCCCTGATCGCCGAGTACAAGCGCCGGTCGCCCGCCGCGGGCGACCTGCCCCGGGGCGCCGATCCGGTAGAAGACATCGTGCGTGCGTACGAGCGTGGCGGTGCCGCCGCGCTCTCGATCCTGACCGACGGGGAGCACTTCGGCGGTTCGGTGGCCGACCTGCGCGCGGCACGCGCGGCGACCGACCTGCCGATCCTCCGCAAGGACTTCACGCTCGACCGCTACCAGCTCTACGAAGCCGCCGCCGCCCAAGCCGACGCCGTGCTGCTGATCGTCGCGGCACTGGAACCGGACGAGCTCGAGGAGCTGCACGGCGAGGCCGATGCACTCGACCTCGACTGTCTCGTCGAGGTGCACGACGCCGAGGAGCTGGAGGCAGCGCTGGCGGTCGACGCCGAGGTGATCGGCATCAACAACCGTGACCTGCGCGACTTCTCGGTCGACATCGAGCGGACATTCGAGCTGCTGGCAGACATCCCGGCCGGGAAGACGGTCGTCTCCGAAAGCGGGATCCGCACGCGCGAGCAGGTCTCCGAGCTCGAACGCGTCGGCGTGGACGCCGTCCTGGTGGGAGAGACGCTGATGCGGTCGGCGGACCCCGAGCAGGCGTGCCGCGAGCTCGCGGGGACGGAGGAGAACACGCAGGTCTGAGCGTCGAGGGCCATGGCGAATGCGCCCTGCGACCGCTGTCGAAGAACTTTGCACCGGGGCGTCGAGGGCTACCCCAGGCAGGACCGCGGCGAAGCCGCCGCCTTGAGCCAGTCTTATCTGACCTTAATGACGAGCCTGTACAACGGTTGACAGATGGGTTACGGAAGCCCTCGCCCTCCCATAGACGAGCGACTCCGCCGAGCGGCCCAGCACCCATTCGTTGCGGCCCTGCTCGGCGGACTCGTCGTGCTGATCGCGGTCTTGATCCTGGCAGCGGCGGGCGTGATCGCCGGCGACGAGAAGACGACCGTGGTCCAGAGCCCGATTTCGCAACCGACGGCGGCCGATTCCAAGAGTCCAGGTCTCAGCGTCCATGAGATCTACGTCAAGGACGGGCCGGGCGTCGCCTTCATCCGGGCCGAGGTGGTGCAGCGATCGCAGTCCCCCTTCAATCTCTTCCCGCAAAGCCAGCGCGGCACCTCGACCGGCTCCGGCTTCGTGATCGACGAGAGCGGCGACATCCTCACCAACGCGCACGTGGTGGAAGGCGCGACGAAGGTGACCGTCGACCTGGGAGACAAGACCTACGACGCGAAGATCGTCGGCCGTGACACCTCGTCCGATGTCGCGCTGCTCAAGGTGGGCGCCGACAAGAAGGCGCTTCACCCGGTTCCGCTCGGAAACTCGACCGAGCTGCAGGTCGGCGATCCGGTGGTCGCGATCGGGAACCCGTTCGGTCTCGACCGCACCGTCACGACCGGGATCGTCAGCGCGCTCCAGCGGAAGATCGAGGCTCCGAACGGCTTCACGATCGAGAACGTGATCCAGACCGACGCCGCCATCAACCCCGGCAACTCCGGCGGCCCGCTGATCGACAGCCACGGCCGCGTGATCGGCATCAACTCGCAGATCGCGACCGCGGGCGGCAGCGGCAACATCGGCATCGGCTTCGCCGTTCCCGTCAATACCGCCAAGAGGATCGCGGACCAGCTCAAGGAGAAGGGCTCGGTCGAGCACGCATATCTCGGCATCACCGGCGTGTCGATCACGTCCGCGATGTCGCAGAGCCTCAACCTGCCGACCGAGCGGGGCGTGCTCATCCAGAGCACGACCGGGCCCGCCAAGAAGGCGGGCGTGAAGGGTGGAGACACGCAGGTCACGCTCGGCGGAAACAACCTGGTGCTCGGCGGCGACGTGCTCACTGCGATCGACGGCAAGAAGGTGAAGTCGATGGACGACGTGATCTCGATCGTGGACTCCAAGAAGCCCGGCGACAAGGTCACGCTGGAGCTGCTTCGCGGTGACAAGCGCCGCACGGCGACGGTCACGCTCGGAAACCGCCCACAGAGCGTCGACCAGACTCAGCAGCAGCAGCAGCAGTCGCCGAACCTCGTGCCGTAGCCAGCATGCCCATCTATTGCATCCGCGCCGGGGGCGCGAACACAGGCGCCCTGTGTGAGGCGCGGACCAGCGTCAACGCCGTCCTGGACGGATCCATCAAGGGCGGGAAACGCACGATCTGGCAGCTAGGGCAGATCGAGGTCACGGACGGCGGCCCCGACGGTGACGTCAACACCGCCCCGAACGGCGTCTTCGCAAGGCAGGGCGTGTTCGTGCCCTGATCGGCGCCCGTGACCGGGTGCGCTGCGGTCGGAGCTACGATTGACCGGTCGTGTCGACCAAGGTCAAGATCTGCGGAATCACCAACGTCGACGACGCGCGTGCGGCGGTCGATCTCGGCGCCTGGGCGATCGGAATGATCTTCTATGAGGGAAGCCCTCGTCGTTGCGACGTCGAGGAAGCGGCGGCCGTTGCGACCGCGCTCAAGCGCAAGGTCGAGCTCGTCGGCGTGTTCGTCAACGCGCCCCTCGATGACGTGATCGGCGTGCTCGACAGCGTGCCGCTCACGATCCTGCAGCTGCACGGCGACGAGGGACCCTCGTACTGCGACGAGGCGCGGCGCCGGACCGGCCTCAAGGTGATGAAGGCCGCGCGCGTGCGGGACGGCGCGGCGGTGCGCGCGCTCTCCGCGTATCGCACCGACTTCCACCTGCTCGATTCGCATGTCCCCGACACATGGGGCGGTACGGGCGAGCGCTTCGACTGGGCGCTCGCGGCTGAGCATCCGCACCGGCCGCCACTGGTGCTTTCGGGCGGGCTCGACCCCGACAACGTCGCCGAGGCGATCGAGGTCGCGAAGCCGTCCGCCGTCGACGTCGCGAGCGGCGTCGAGGCGGCGCCGGGGCGAAAGGACCCGGAAAAGCTGAGGCGCTTCTTCGGCTCAATCGAGCGCGCGGCTGCGCCGGTCTGATGGAACTCGGAAAGGTCGCCACCGGCGGGCTCGAGGAGCGCTTCGGCCGCTATGGCGGCCGCTACGTGCCCGAGACGCTGATGCCGGCGCTCGCCGAGCTTGCAGAGGCGTGGCTCGAGGCGCGCGAGGACGCCGGCTTTCGCAGCGAGCTCGACGTGCTGCTGGCGACCTACGCCGGGCGTCCCACGCCCCTCTACCACGCCCGGCGACTGTCGGAGCGCGTGGGCTCCGACGTGTACCTGAAGCGCGAGGACCTGCTCCACACAGGGGCCCACAAGATCAACAATGCGCTTGGCCAGACTTTGCTGGCGAAGAGGTTGGGCAAGGGACGGATCGTTGCGGAGACGGGCGCTGGCCAGCACGGGGTTGCTGTCGCCACGGCCTGCGCGCTGCTCGGCCAGGAATGCGTTGTCTACATGGGCACCGAGGACATGCGCCGGCAGCGACCCAACGTCGAGCGGATGGGCCTCCTCGGCGCGCGCGTCGAACCTGTCGAGGCGGGCGCCCGCACGTTGAAGGAGGCCGTCAGCGCGGCGATCCGCGACTGGGTCGGAAATGTCGCAACTACCCACTACGTGATCGGGTCGGCAGTCGGGCCGGCCCCATACCCGGCCCTCGTGCGCGACCTTCAGCGTGTCATCGGCGACGAGGCGCGCGCGCAGGCGCTCGAACACAGCGGCTCGTTGCCGGGGCGAGTGGTCGCCTGCGTCGGAGGCGGAAGCAATGCGATCGGG
>JBKOZI010000090.1:0-9748 GCA_046725795.1 Actinomycetota bacterium | reverse complement strand
TCTGTGGTGAGCACGGCGGAGACCCCGACAGCATCACGTTCTTTCACGACACCGGACTCGACTACGTGAGCTGCTCGCCGTACCGTGTCCCGACCGCCCGCGTGGCGGCCGCCCAGGCGGCACTCGGGACTTAGATGCCGCGCGTCGCGGTCGTCGCGGAGTACTACCCGCGGCCTCGAGACCCTGCCTGGGGCATCTGGGCTCACCGACAGACCGTCGGCGCCGGGGAGCGGGGTGCTGAAGTGCACGCGCTCGCGCTCGAGCGGCCGGTGCCGCCACTTCGCGTGCTCACACGGCTCGACCTCGGCCTTCTTCGTGAATGGGCCGGGCGGGTTCGGCGACCACCTGAGGACGCGACCATGGAGGGGGTGCCGGTGCGATACGTCCGCTTTCTTGCGCCTCCCCGTCCCATGAGCTACGCAAGCTGGGGCTGGTGGGCGGCGCGGCCGCTCGGGCGCGCACTCGACCGCCTCTGGGACGAGAGGCCTCTCGACCTGATCCACGCGCACTACGCGGTCCCCTCGGGAGACGCGGTGCTGCGGTGGATTGGCGCCCGCCATCGACCCGTTCCGCTCATCGTGTCGGTCCACGGCGGCGATCTCTCCTATGTGGCCTCGCGCTCCGAGCGCGGGCGGCGCACCGTCGCGCGAGTGCTGGGCGCCGCCGACGCCGTTGTCGCCAACAGCGAGATCACCAGGCGCGGGATCGAAGAGCTGACGGGCCCGCTTCCCACACTTCGCGTGATCCACCCAGGCGCCGATGTGCCGCCCGGCCCTGGACAGCGGCATGCCGACCCGACGCTTGTCACGGTCGCGCACCTCGAGTCACACAAGAACCAGGCGAGCGTGATCCGGGCGCTCGCAGCGCTCGCCAGCCGCCATCCGCGGCTGCGGTACGAGCTGATCGGACAAGGGCCCGACCGCGAGGCGCTCGAGGAGCTCGCCCGGTCGCTCGGGGTCGGCGACCGAGTCTCGTTTCTCGGGGGGATGCCGCACGATGCCGCACTCGTCGAGCTTTCGAGATGTCACATCCATGTGATGCCGAGCATTCACGATGCCTTCGGCGTCGCGCACGTGGAGGCGATGGCCGCGGGCCTGCCCGCGATCGGCGGCGAGGGGACGGGCGCCGAGGACATCGCCGGCGCGGGGGAGGGCATGCTGCTCGTGCCGCCGGGCGATGTCACCGCGCTGGCGCGCGCGATCGAGCGGATCGTCGGCGACGAGGCCGAGCGCGACCGCCTCGGTGAGGCCGCCCGCCGCACGGCATCCGAGCACTTCTCCTGGGGCCGCAACGCCGAGGAGACCGTCGCGCTGTACGAGGAGGTACTAGAGCGACGATGACGTGAGCGCGCCGGCCACCTCCTGCCCTGGTGGCAGGAGCTCGGCCTAGAGGGACGATGACGTGAGCGCGCCGGCCACCTCCTGCCACCAGGCGCGCTCGGTGTCCGATACCGCGCCGTGCAGCTCACGCCGGATGTGGCGCTGCAGCAGCCGGGGTGGGCCGACGGCGATCAGCGGCCCGCAGACCGCGTAGCGCCCGTCCGCCAGCAGGACGAGCGCGCCTGGGACGTCGCGCCGGGTTCGCAGCTGATGAACCACGTCGACGCCGTCGACCGACACCGGGCGAGCCGTGTTGCCGTCCTGGGCGGTGCTGGGCCGCACGGTCAACACGGCGCGATGCGAACGGATCGGACGGCGCGGCGGCGCCGGCACGCCGATCGGCCCCGTGCGCCAGAACTCGGTCAGCTCGTGCACCGACTCCGAGACCTCCTGCCGGATCAACAGGTGAAGGCGGTCTCCAGCTTCGATCCGCGTCGATCCGCGCGGCGGGATCGCCTCCTCTCCGCGCACGATCACGTTGAGGAGCGCATCGCGCGGCAGGCCGAGGTCCCGGACGAGGCACCCCGCGATCGCGTCGTCGTCCCGGACCGGAACCTCTACGACCTCAGCGCCCAGCGCGCGGATCGTCCCCGTCTCGGTGAGCGGTCTCGGAAGCGCGGGGAATGTGGTCGTGACGCCGAGGCGCTCGGCGAGCAGTTCGAACGTCGAGCCCTGCAGTAGCGTCGAGAACAGGACCGCGAAGAACACGATGTTGAAGAACTCCTGGCTGTGCGGCACATCGTCGATCACCGGGAACGTCGCGAGCACGACCGGCACGGCGCCGCGCAGGCCGGCCCAGCCAAGCGTCAGCTTCTCGGCGACCGTGTAGCGCTCGAAAGCGGTCGCCACGAACACCGCCACCGGCCGCGCCACCAGCACCAGCACGAGCGCGAGCACCGTGCCCTCGAACGCGACACCGCCGAGCTCTCCCGGAAAGACAAGCAATCCGAGCACGAAGAACATCCCGATCTGCGCGATCCAGGCGAGGCCGTCGTGGAAGGCGGCAATCGTACGGCGGGCGGGAATCTGCGCGCTGCCGAGGGTGAGGCCGGTGAGGTAGACAGCGAGGAAGCCGGAGCCGTGCAGGACGTCCGCTACCCCGAACGCGATCGCGGCGATCGTCAGCGAAGCGACGGGATAGAGCCCCGAGCTCGCCATTTGCGCACGCCGGAACGCTTCCACGCCCAGGCGCCCCACCAGCAGCCCGACCACCGTGCCGATGCCGAGCTGGGCGACGAAGAGCCCCAGCATGTCGACGATGCCGTAGTCCGGTCTCTGGATCCAGTCGATGAAGCCGATCACGAGGAGCACGGCGACGGGATCGTTCAGGCCCGCCTCGCCCTCGAGAGTGCGCGCCAGCCTGCGTTTGAGCGTTGATCCGCGCAAGACCGAGAAGATCGCCGCGCCGTCCGTGGCCGCGAGGATCGAGCCAAGCAGGAGCCCCTCGAGCATCGAGAAATGAAACAGCCAGGTGGCGGTGAGCCCGGCGATGATCGCCGTGCCGAGCGTCCCGATGAATGCCAGGCTGAGCGAGGGCCGCAGCACCGGCCTGACCTCTTCAAAGCCGGCCGCCAGGCCTCCCTCGAACAGGATCAAAGCAAGCGCGATCACGCCTACCGTGCGGGCCAGCTCGTAGTCGTTGAAGTCGATCCACCCCGTGCCGTCGGACCCGACGATCATTCCGATGCCGAGGAACAGGAGCAGCGCCGGCACACGCACCCGCACGGCCACGAAGGAGGCGATCAGGCCTCCGGCCAGCAGCGCGCCTGTGATGAGGATCAGTTCTCCGTCATTCATGGTCTATCGGGCACGAAAACGTCGCGAATAGCGTCAGGCGGGACGGCCTTCGCCGTGTCCCGTGCCACAATCGCCCCGGTGGAAGCGCACGCGGCAGATGTAGATCACGCGCTCTCCGAGGGAGACGTTGCCTCATCTTTCGAGGCTCGGATTCGCGCATTGGAGGCGGAGCAGCTCTCGCCGCTCGCCACACCATCGTACCCTGCGCTCCGCGCGCAGGAAGAGGAGGCGTGCCGTCTGCGCACGCCCTTTCAGCGCGATCGGGACCGGATCGTCCATTCGAAGAGCTTTCGCAGGCTGAAGCACAAGACGCAGGTCTTCATCGCACCGGAAGGCGATCACTACCGCACCCGGCTGACGCACACGCTCGAGGCCTGCGGCATCTCGCGCACGGTCGCGCGGGCGCTCCGGCTGAACGAGGATCTCACGGAGGCAATCGGGTACGGCCACGACCTCGGCCACCCGCCGTTCGGTCACACGGGCGAGCAGGCGCTCGACCATGTCCTGCGCGGGCGCTTCGGACGGCGCTTCCGCCACAACGAGCAGTCGCTGCGTGTGGTCGAGCGGCTGGAGCGTGACGGCCGCGGCCTCAACCTGACGGAGCAGGTACGGGACGGCATCCTCCGCCATACGGGGCCAGACGAGCCGAGCACGCTCGAGGGCAAGATCGTGCGGCTCGTCGACCGGATCGCCTACATCAACCACGACATAGATGACGCGGTGCGGGCGGGTGTTCTTTCCGAACGCGATCTGCCGCGGGAGGAGATCGACGTGCTCGGCGAGTCCGGCAGCGAGCGGATCGACCTGCTCGTCCATGACCTGGTGGAGAACTCGAAAGAAGCCGGGGACATCGTCCAGAGCGAGATCGTCGGGGGCGCGATGGCACGGCTGCGGCGCTTCATGTTCGAGCGTGTCTACCTCGGCGCCGGCGCCCTTCGCGAGCAGGACCGGGTGACGGGTGTGGTCGAGACGCTTTTCGAGTACTACCTCGCGCAGCCCGCTTCGCTCGAACGAGTTGCAGGGACCGACGCCGACGATCTTGCGACGCGCGTAACCGACTACATCGCCGGGATGACCGACCGCTTCTGCATCCGGAGGTTCGAGGAGGTCACCGTACCGAGAGAGTTCAAGTATTGAGCCGAGTGAGCGCGGAGTCGATCGAGCGCGTCCGCGCCGCGGCCGACATCGTCGAGGTGATCCAGGGTCACACCGAGCTCCGCCGCCGCGGTGGGCGCTTCGTGGGGCTTTGTCCGTTTCATGACGAGCGCACGCCCTCCTTCTCGGTCGACCCGATCGAGAAGCTCTACTACTGCTTCGGCTGTCAGGCGGGCGGCGATGTCTTCAGCTTTCTCCACGAGAAGGAGGGATTCGAGTTCCGCGAGGCCGTCGAGCAGCTCGCCGACCGCTACGGGGTCGAGCTCGGGCTCGAGACGGCAGACCCGCGCGAGGCCGAGCGCCGCCGGGAGCGCGACCGCCTCTATGAGCTGCTCAGGAAGACCGCTGCCTTCTACGCCCGCTTCCTGTGGGAGTCGGAGGAGGCGGCGAAGGCCCGCGCCTACCTGGAAAGTCGCGGCCTCGGACGCAAGGCGCTCGAGGAATACGGCGTCGGCTATGCACCGAGCGCCTGGGACCGGGTGCTCACGAGCGCGCTGCGGGAGGGCTTCAGCGAGCGCGAGCTACAGGCCGCCGGACTGGCCCAGCGCGGGCGCCAGGGCGGGTTCTACGATCGCTTCCGCGCTCGAATCATGTTCCCGCTGCGCGACGCCCGCGGGCGCGTGCTCGGCTTCGGCGCCCGCGCGATGCGCGACGCTCAGCTTCCCAAGTACGTCAACACCTCCGAGACGGCGATCTACCGGAAGGGCAGGTCGCTCTTCGGTCTAGACCTCGCGCGTGGCCACGCGACGCGCGAGGGGCGGGTAATCGTCGTCGAGGGCTACACGGACGTGATCGCTCTTCACCAGGGCGGAATCGAGAACGTCGTCGCCTCGATGGGCACGGCGCTCACAGACGAGCAGGTCGCCGAGCTCGCGCGCCTCGGGCGGGTCGTGCTGCTTGCGTTCGACGCCGACCGGTCGGGCCAGGAGGCGATGCTGCGCGTGCAGCGTGCCGCTGCAGGCCGTGGCATCGATTTAAAGGTCGTGCGGCTGCCGGACGATAAGGACCCATGTGACCTCCTGCTGGAGGAAGGTCCGGACAGCTTCGCTATCAGAGCAGGGGAGGCGATCTCGTTCTTGCAGTTCCAGGTTGAGAGCGTGATGGAAGGTGCCGATGTGAGCTCGGCAGCCGAAAAGGACCGGGTTCTAGCCGGTCTTCGGCCCGTGCTCGCCGGTGTCGGTCCCTCCGCCGAGCGCGACGAGCAGCTCCGCCACGTGGCGGACAGGCTTCGGCTCTCGGAAGATCTCCTTGCCTCGCTTCTGACTCGAGGTGCGCGCGACGAGCGCCGCCCGAGCAAGAGCACGGCTTCCGGCAGCGCCGCTCTGAGGGATGAGCGGCCGGCCCGGACCTTCCTCGCGATGTGCGTCTCGAGCGGTGAGCGCGGTCGCGAGTACCTTGCGCGTCTCTCGGACGAGCATCTCTCCTCGGAGGTGCTGCGCCGCGCGCGCGCCTGGATTCTCGAGCACTTCGACTCTCCGACCGTCGGCCTGAGCCGCGAGGACAAGCAGCTCGCGCAGGCCGTCAGCGAGATCGTCGTCCGTGCCTCGAGCGAGCCGGCAAGTCCGCCGGCGCTCGAGGGCGGCTTCCTCAAGCTCGAGCGGCGCAGGTTGGAAGCAGACTGGAAGCGCGCCGCGGACGCTGAGGACTTCGAGCGCCAGCAGGAGCTGTCGCTCGAGCGCAGCCGGGTCACGGAAGCGATCGCAAAGCTGGCGGGCGAACAGGCCCCGGTCGGGAGCGAAGGCGCTTGAGTCCGGCAGATCCCGCTTACCAATTCGACGACCCGGTAGTCGACGCGAAGGAGCGCAGCGAGCCGAGCTCCGGCACGGACTCGGTCCGCACCTACCTGAAGGAGATCGGTGGCGTCTCACTGTTGAGCGCCAGGGACGAGGTGCGGCTGGCGAAGCTCATCGAGAAGGGCGACCAGGCCGCCAAGAACGCGCTCATCGAGGCGAACCTGCGCCTCGTCGTGTCGGTCGCGAAGCGCTACATGGGTCGTGGCCTGAACCTGCTCGACCTGATCCAGGAGGGCAACCTCGGTCTGATCAGGGCGGTCGAGAAGTTCGACTACCGCAAGGGCTTCAAGTTTTCGACGTATGCGACGTGGTGGATCCGCCAGGCGGTCTCGCGTGCGATCGCCGATCAGGCGCGCACGATCCGAATCCCCGTGCACATGGTCGATGCGATCAACCGCGTCACCCGCATGCAGCGGCAGATGCAGCAGGAAATCGGGCGCGAGCCGACGCCCACGGAGATCGGCAGGGAGCTTGACCTGCCTCCGCACAAGGTCGAGGAGCTGCTGAAGCTCGCTCGCGAGACGGTTTCGCTGGAGGCGCCGATGGGCGAGACGGACGCGTCGCTCGCGGACTTCATCGAGGACGATCCGACGCAGCAGCCGGAGGCGATCGCGTCGGAGAAGATCATGAGAGAGGATCTGGCGAAGACCCTCGCCGGGCTTCCCGACCGGGAGCGAAAGATCATCGAGCTTCGGTACGGGCTGACCGGTCATGACCCGATGACCCTCGAGCAGGTCGGGCACGAGTTCGGCGTCACGCGCGAGCGCATTCGTCAGATGGAGATCAAGACCCTGCGGCGCCTTCAGGCGTTCCGCATGGCGCGCGCGCTGCAGGACTCCCTGAAGGACTGAACCCGACTGCCGCGTCCGCGCGGTGGCGGCGACGGCCACTGCTAGAGTCAATCGCCTGCTCCGGCGACGGACAGCCCGTCGCGGAGCGTAGTCGGGGGTAGCTCAACCGGCAGAGCGGCTGGCTGTTAACCAGTAGGTTGCGGGTTCGAGTCCCGCCCCCCGAGCTTTACGAAACCCGCGTTGTCGCGGCGAGGCGCGGAGGGGCCGTAAGCAGGATTCTCCGGCCCCGTTCACGCCATACCCAAGGCGCTCTCGTCACGCCGAGAGCGAGGCTGCTATTTGCAGCCCGGGGTGTCCGTCGTCTGTCCGGGCGGGTGGCACTTGCCCACCTGCGGACCCGAGTTGCCCTGACCTCCGCCGTTGTTGCCGGGGCCGAACGCGGGATCGCCGAACGCCGGCGCTGCCAACACCGACACGCCCAGGGCCGCTCCCAGCACGATGGCCGTGATCTTCTTCCGCATCTCACACCTCCCCTTGTGGATTCGCGGTTGCCTTCTTGCGCGCCGGACCCTACCGAAGCCGAGCTTCGAAGCGCATTTGCGGAGACCGTGATTCGAACGCTGTCCCGCCGACCCAGGTAAGGTGGTCATACGGTGGTCATGAAGTGAGAGAACCTCAGAGCACTTCGACCAAACCGAAATGTCATCAATTCCAAGCGCGGCCCAGGAAATGGGACTACGCTGGAGATAGCCCGAACGTTCCAGGTAAGGGCTAGTGAAATCTGATGGCGCCGCCTCACACATTCGAGGCGGCGTTGTCAATTTTGGGCGATAGGGGGGCATGATGGCCAGACAGTTCGAGCCGAATGAGGACTGGGTCAAGCGAGATGAAGGTCGGATTCCGACCAAGGGCGCCGCGGCTGCCGAGCGTGCATCCAATGGATTGGGAACTCTCAGTGATGACGAAGCGCTCGCGTTGATAGGGCTCACACCTCGACCTGTTCGGGGCGAGTCAGCCGGGACGCCCGGGGGACCAAGCGGTACCAGCGCCTCCTAAAGAGCCGCTGCGCTTCGATTCCGATCACCAACGCCCTGCTCTCGTCGTTGAGTGGGTCGGCGATACTGCGCGAGGGTATGTCGCAAGCAGACATCGAGATGCTTCGCGCCGAGTACGAGGCCATGAGTCGCCGAGACTGGGATGGCGTCTTTTGCGATGTGCATCCGGACTTCGAGCTGAGAACGCCGGACCGGGGTCTCGGCGCCGTCACCTACAAGGGTCGTGAGGAAGCACGGCGAGCCTTCGAGGACTTTTTCGAGCCGTTCGAGGAAGTGGCCGCTGATCCGCAAGAGTTCTTCGAACGCGGTGACCGAATCGTGGTGTTCTTCCTCTTGCGCTCGAGACCCACGGGAAGCAACGCGGTGGTGGAGATACGAGCTGGACATCTATGGACCCTGCGCGACGGCAGGGCCGCCCGGCTAGAGATCTTTCCGGAGCGCGAGAAAGCCCTCAAGGGCGCGGGTCTGTCCCATCAGGACGCACACCCCTACTAGAGCCGGGGCTTGTTCTTCAGGCGACGCAGGTTGGGTGTCCTCGAAGGCGGTGCGAGATATCCGATAAACGAGACATCGGGTAACAGGAAGAGCAGCACAAGCGCCAGGACGCTGTAGTCCTGATCGAGGTAGACCACGATCGCCGCGAAGAGCGCCCCGAGTCCATCAAGGCGAAGCAGCGCGAGGGCCAGTAGCGAGACGCGGCTGTCCCGCCTCCGGCGGCGGCGAAATCTTTTGGCCGCTACTTGCATAGAACTAAGTAGCGGCGGCTCGCCGTTCCGCTGTACGGTCGGCCAGTAGCGACAACCACGCGACGGTGAAGCTCGACGAGGCGACGGCGCGACCAGCCCTGGGTGGTCGCGCCGTCGGCTTTTTCGTGCAAATTGGGCGATCAGATCAGGTCATGAGTGGCATGTCCTGAATCGCACCCATAGGCTTCCTTGTCAAGCATCGAGGACATGTGGGCCTCAAACACCGGCGGCGCGGATGATCTCCCAGGGCATCCGCGCCGTTTTTATAGGGGAGGCACTGTCCTTCACGCGCGCTAGCGTCGGCCCTGTGCGCGTCCTGTCGACGTTCGACCGCCGCCAGATCGAAGAACTCGAACGGCGCGGCGAGTTCTTCTGGCTCGACCTCGAGCAGCCGGGCTCCGAAGAGCTGACCCAACTCGGGGAGCTCTTCGACTTTCACCCGCTGGCGCTGGAGGACAGTCGCGAGTTCGGGCAGCGGCCGAAACTCGAACCCTACGGCGAGTACGCGTTCATGGTCTTCTACGGCGCCCGCCGCGAGGACCAGCGAGTCGGCCTCGTGGAGGTTCATCTCTTTGTCAGTGGGTCGTACGTCATCTCGATCCACCGTGATCCGTGCCGGGAGCTGGATTACCTTCGGAGGACGCTGGAGCAAGATCCGCGGCACGCCGAGCAGTTCGTGCTGTATCGCATCTTCGACACGCTCACCGATTCGTTCTTCCCGATCCTTTCGGGCTTGGACGAGGACATCGACGCCATCGAGGAGCAAATCCTGCTCCAACCGTCCGACGAGCAGCTGCAGAGGCTCTTTCGGCTCAAACGCGATCTGGTACTGCTGCGCCGCGTCGTGACGCCCCAACGCGATCTATTCGCGCGTGCGATCGACCAGGTCGTGTCACTGCCCGGGCTCGAGCCCTCGAGCCACGACTATTTCCGCGACGTCTACGACCATCTGATCCGGATCTCGGACCAGATCGACTCCTACCGTGACCTGCTCACCAGCGCGATGGACGTCTATCTCTCGACCGTCTCGAA
>JBKOZI010000089.1:0-24907 GCA_046725795.1 Actinomycetota bacterium | reverse complement strand
ATACGTCGAACACCGAGTCGGTGTCGGTCGGGGCGAGGCGCTCGAACGTCCCGATCCAGACACGGTTGCCGTCCCCCGAGGCGCCCTGGAAGTTCGCGTCGAAGTCGCCGCTGCCGCCCGAGGGACCCGTGGAGGCAAGCGTGGTGCTGCTGCCCGAGCGCTCGTAGACGTCCTGCCGGCTGTCGGTGTCGCCGGGCACGAGCGACTCGCGCGTCTCGATCCAGACGCGCGTCCCGTCCTTCGCCGCGCCGGCGAAGAACGCATCGACCGCGCCGTTGCCTCCGCTCGGACCGGTCGAGAGCAGCGTCGTCGTGCCACTGGAGCGCTGGTACACGTCGGTGCTGGAGTCGGTGTCGGCGCTTGTCAGCTGCTCGTCGGTCTCGAAGAACACGCGCGACCCGTCCGCCGAGGTGCCCTGGAAGGAGCTGCCGAGCGCGCCGTTGCCTCCCGTCGGACCGGTGGAGAGCAGCGTCGTCGCACCGCCGGAGCGCTCATAGACGTCGGCCTCCGCGTCGCTGTCCCCGCTCGTCAGCCGCTCCTGAGTCTGGACGAAGACGCGCGTGCCGTCGTCGGAGCTTCCCTTGAAGTAGGCGTCGAGCTCGGCATTGCCGGCGACGGGCCCAGTCGACAGTAGCTTCGTGGTTCCCCCAGAGCGCTCGTATACGTCGGCCGAGGCCGTGTCCGCGTCGCCGGCCACGAGCGACTCGTCGGTCGAGAAGAACGCGCGCAGGCCGTCTTTCGAGATGCCGCGCAGGCGCGAGTGGAAGCTTCCGTTCCCCCCCGTCGGTCCCTGGGACACGAGCGTCGTCGTTCCGTTGAAGCGCTCGTAGATGTCGGCGCACCAGCCGACCAACTCGGTCTCGGAGTAGCACTGGCTGTCGGCGTCGGCCGGGACCAGTCCCTCGCCGGTCTGGAAGAACACGTGCGCGCCGTCGTCCGAAGCCGCCCTGAACAAACTGTCGTACCCCGCGCCGTTCCCGCCGTTGGGCCCCGTCGAGATGCGCGTGGTGACTCCGTTCGAGCGCTCATAGATGTCATACACGCCACCGTCGTTGTCGTCCGGGGTGAGGGACGACGAGGTGTTGAAGAAAACCCGCGTGCCGTCCGCCGAGGCGCCGTCGAACCCCGCCGACGCTGGGCCGTTGCCGGTGCCGTCCGGCCCGACCGAGAGCTGCTGGAGCGTATTCCCGTACGCAGCGGACGAGAGGCATGCCAGCGCAACCGCGGCACCGAAGATGCCACGTACTCGAATGTTCGGCCTGCGGATCAACCGCTCCCCCTCTGGGCCACCTCCCGCTGCCAAGTTTACGCGGGGTGCGGAGCTACGGGGAAACAGTCCCCTGGGAAGGAGAGTGGAGGGACAGTTCCGGAGCAAGGAGTGATTGGCGGGCGGTTTGCCGTTCTAGAATGATCCCCTCACGCGCCCGTAGCTCAGTTGGATAGAGCGTCGGTCTACGAAACCGAAGGTCACAGGTTCGAATCCTGTCGGGCGCGCTCGGACAGCCCCGCTCCGGGGGTGCGGACCAGCAGAGACCAGGGCGGGCGCCTGTCAACGGCCAGCGCGTCTTGCGGTTGCATCGGCGCAGGCAAGGTCATAGGATGCCGCCATCGGCTCCGCCGATTGAGCGTCTTAAGTCACGGAGGTTTATCTTGGTCTCGTCACGGAAGACACTGTCACCCTTCTCGGGAAGGACGTCCGTCGTCCTCTCTGCGGTGACGGTGATCGTCGCGCTCGCCCTCTTGGCGCTACCGGGCTCCGCCACGGCTGCCAACAGCCCCGAGCTGAAGCGCTATCCATACCTCACGGACCTCGTCGGGACGTCCGCGACGGTCAACTGGGCCACCACCCGCCTCTACATAAACGGCGCGTTGACGTACGGCAAGGTCGGAAGTGAGAACTGCACGGATCACACGGTGACCGCGACCAGGACCCCGTTCACGGTCGGCGCTACGTCGGAGTACCAATGGAAGGCTCAACTCACGCTCGAACCCGACACCGAGTATTGCTACCGGATCTACTTCGGCGCCAGCTCGCAGATCGACCTGCTCGCGGACGACCCCTCCCCAACCTTCAGGGCCGCACTGCCGGCCGGATCGAGCACGCCGTTCTCGTTCGCGGTGTTCGGCGACTGGGGTCACGTGGGAGCAGACGGCACGAACCCGGACCAGGCAAACCTGATCAGCCAGATCGCGTCGAGCGGGACACGCTTCGCGGTGACCATCGGCGATAACGCCTACCCGGCAGGCCTTCAGACCAACTACGGCGATCTGGTCCAGACAGGCCAGGGCACGAGCGCCGTGTTCGGTCCGAGCTTCTGGAAGGTGGCGGGCTCATCGCTTGCCCTCTTCCCGGCCATGGGCAACCACGGCTTTACCTCCGCCGGAGCCACGGCCCACCTGGTCAACTGGCCGCAGGACAGCGCGGTCGCGGCGTCGGGCGGCACCCACGTGAGAGAGACGTACTGCTGCTTGAACGGCACCACCTCCGCCGCGTACCCGAGCATCTGGTACGCGTTCGACGTCGGCGTTGCGCGCTTCTACATCCTCGAGGCGGCGTGGACGGACGGCAACCTGGGCACGTCCGACAAGTACGGCAACGACTATGCGTACCACTGGACTCCCGGCAGCGCCGAGTACCAGTGGCTCCAGAACGACCTCGCCGCAAATCCGAGCCAGCTGAAGTTCGCGTTCTTCCACTTCCCGCTCTTTGCGGACACCACGAGCCAGGAGTCGGACACCTATCTCCAGGGTGCCGACAGCCTCGAAGGGCTGCTCAGTCGCAACGGCGTGAACATCGCCTTCACCGGGCACTCGCACATCTACCAGCGCAACCGCAAGCCCTATGTCGGCAGCCTGATCAACTACGTGACCGGCGGCGGCGGCGCGGAGGTCGCGTCGGTCGGCGAGGGCGGCTGCAGCTCGTTCGACGCCTACGCGATCGGGTGGTCCCACACGACGAACTCCGGCACCGCCTGCGGCGGCGCCCCGAGACCGACTTCGATCGATCAGGTGTTCCACTTCCTCAAGGTGAGCGTGAGCGGCCCGAAGGTCACCGTCACGCCAACCGACTCACGCGGGCGCACATTCGACGTCGTGACGTACGACTTCGCCCCGACCGGCAACCTCCAGTGCGACGGGTCGTACACCGGAGTGACGCTCAAGGACGTCGTCGTCCCGAAGGACGGCTACTGCACCCTCACCAACTCGACCGTCACCGGCAACGTCAAGGCCGCGGAGCGCTCGACCTTCATCGCCCACGGCACGAGCATGCGCCAGAACGTTCAGGCCGACAGGGCCGCGAGGATCGCTATCGACGGATCCAGCGTGGGAGGCGCCGTGACGACCGACAAGGCCGTCGCAGTGGACGTCTCGTCCAGCACGGTGAAGGCGGACTTCAGGGTGAAGGAGGCAGCCACCGCCGCCGTCTGCAGCACCACTGTCACAGAGGGAACCCTCCAGATCGAGAAGGTCAATGGCAGCGTGAGGATCGGCGACCCGGCAGGCTGCGGGGGCAACCTCGTGCAGAGAAACAACCTCATTGTCAGGGAGAACGTGATCACCGGCCAGCTCCGGATCCACGCCAACGACGTCTCCCGCGGGAACCTCGAGGTGACCAACAACACCGGAACCGGGGACAAGACGGTCGAGGGCAACACGGGCATCAAGACCCTGAAGTGCAATGGGAACGCCCTGCCCTTCTCTTCGTCCGGCAACACCGGATGGACCAAGCGGGAAGGTCAGTGCTTGTAATGCTGGAAGCGGGCTGACCGGCTCGCGGACCGAGGCAGCGAAGACAGGGCAAGTACGAGCGGTACTGCTCCGTAGGAGGAGCAGCTCCTCCTGGAAGCCGACGAGACGGACCGCCTTTGCGCCCGAGCGGGTGCTGATGCTGACCGCCAGGGGACGCGGAAGCCGGAGATGATGGAGCTGCTGGCGGAGCTGGACGCCGACCGGATCATCGCCATCGTCTACGCGCTGCCGTGGAGCGCAAAGCGTCGGTGCGACCACCTCCTCTCCCAGCCGGAGTGGGGCTGGGCCGTGAGGAGGTCAAGGGACGAGATGGGCGAGGCGCTCGTGGCGGCCGAGGGTTGAGCCGCCCACAGGGCGAGTTGCTCCGCGCGGTGTTCTCCGGGCAGGACCCAATGGAGGCAGTCCGGACCGTCTCTCCTCTACTTCCCGTGGCGCAACCCGCGGACCCTGCCGAGACCCTGCGGCGGGCCTCACCGAGCTGATCCGGTCCCGACCGCTGCGAACCGCAAGCGACTCCTCCTTATCGGCCTCCGGAATTGGGCTTTCGGCCGTAACGCGGCTTCCCGCGTGGGCCTCCGGCGGGTTGGGCTAGAGTCCGTCGCGCGCCCTACGAAACCGAAGGTCACAGGTTCGAATCCTGTCGGGCGCGCTTCAGGACGCGCGGCACAGAGCCAAACTCTCCGAGCTGCACGGACCCACCCGCCGACGGCGCGCACCCCTAACCGCGCCACACAGGAGGGAAAGGCAATGCCCGAGCACAGGATCGGCACACAGGAGGAATTCGATGCGGCCCGCGAGGAGCTGCTCGCGGAGGAGAAGGAGCTCACCCGACGCAGCGACGAGCTCGCACGGAAGCGGCGGGAGCTTCCCTGGGTGCCGGTCGAGAAGGACTACAGCTTCGAGACCGAGGCGGGGACGAAGTCGCTCGCCGAGCTCTTCGACGGTCGGTCGCAGCTGCTCATCTACCACTTCATGTTCGGCCCGCCGTACGAGGCGGGCTGTCCCGTCTGCTCCTCGATCGCCGACACGATCGCTCCGAACGCGGTCCATCTGGCGGCACGAGACGTGACCACGCTGCTCGTCTCGCGGGCCCCGGTCGAGAAGCTCCAGGCCTACAAGGAGCGGATGGGCTGGGGCATCGAGTGGGTTTCAGCCGGCGGCACCGACTTCAATCGCGACCTGGGCTTCACCCACACCGAGGAGGAGCTGCGTCCCTTCCTCGAGAGCGAGATCCCCGCGATCGTGGAGCAGAACGCGGAGTCTTGTGGGACCGACGTCGCCGGCTACGTCACGGAGGGACCGGGGCTGAGCGCGTACGCGCTCTCGGACGGGACGGTCTACCGGACCTACGTCACCAGCGCGCGCGGACTCGAGCCGGCGATGGCCTACTACGGCTTGCTCGACCGGACGCCGATGGGTCGCGACGAGAGCGGCGATCAGCCCTTCTGGCTGCGTCGGCACGACGAGTACGAGACCGGTTAGGAGTCCGGTAACTCGATACGGCCCGCCGCCGGGGCAACGAGAGAACACGCAAATTGCGAATTTTGTAGGGTTCGCCGCCAGCGGGAGACACCCACGAATGGGGGAGGGAGGTGAAGGATGACCCGTACTCGTAGAACAGTGGCAGCGGTGTTCGCCACACTCGCGCTGCTCGTCGCAGCAGCGCCGGCGTTCGCCAACCCGTCTCCGCCGACCAACGGCGGCAACGGCGCAGGCAAGAGCGGCCAGTGCACGGGAGCGGCCTCAGAGCGGCCGGCTTCCTGCCAGAGCCCGTAGCCCTAACACTCGGCTAGAAGAACAAGAAGCGATGGGCGCCCGTACAGGCGCCCATCGCTTATTGGCGGTTCAAGGCCAAAGGTCGGCGGAAGGGAGGAGGTCGCCGAGCGCTACCCGCCGACGTTGGGGCGGGGGCCTGCGCCCATCTTCCGCAGGTAGCCGCCGGGCTGGAACGTGAGGAGGAACTTCTCGCATTCACGGTCCACCTCGAAAGACGTTTCCTCCGCCAGGAACTGCTCCAGCGCCTCGGCGGGGCCGGGCCCGTAGTCCGGGGCGACGAGGCTCACGTTGGTGTCCTCCACGATCAGGTAGCAGCCCTCGCTCACGAGCGGAGCGTATGCGCGGAGCTCGGCGAGCACGTGGTCGCGGGTGTGCTTCGAGTCGAGGATCACCATCACTCTCTCCCCGTCGCCGATCCCGGCCCGCACCGTGGCGAGCGTCTCGGCCGCGGTCGAGAAGCCCATCAGATAGGTGATGCGGTCGTGCTCCGGTCTGCCCTCGAGCTCCCGGTGGTCGATCGTGACCACCCGCCCGGTCCCGATCAGATCACAGACGCGCGCCAGAAACCATGCGCTCCCACCCACGTACGTGCCCGTCTCCACGATCAGGTCAGGCCTGGTCCGGTGGAGGATCTCCTGGTAGATCCAGAGGTCGAGCGGGCACTTCAGGACCTGGACGCCGAGCCAGTCGGTCCTCGCCCAGACGCCGTTGTCGTAATAGAGGCGATGGAACGCCTCGACGATGTCCGATTCGTTGGGCTGGGTCGCCATTGAAGCGCGAGATTCTAGACATGCACTATCGTCACCAGGGCGCTTCGTGACGGCAAGCGAGGGACACGAGGGACACGATGGACCGTCCGGGGCACTGCTGCGGGGCGCAGCCGTCCGCGAGGCCGGGCTCAACGTCGCAATGATCACCCTTGGGCAGTGCCGCGGCCTGTCGGCGTCGCTCGCAGACACCGCGGTCCTGAAGTCCTTCACCGAGGTGCGCCGGGCTCAGCGCCTCGGGCCGGGATCGGCGGAGGCGCACCGCGCGCTCTTCGCGGGCCTGCTGCCGGGCCCCATCGCCGATCCGCCCGCGCCCGATTCGTGGCTCCCGACGGAGCTCAACCAGAACGGCTACCAGACCGTCGGCGTGGCCTACGACCCGTGCTTCAAGGATCCCGCCGTGATTGCCGGCTTCGAGCGCTTCACGCGGATCGACCATGATGCGCCGGGACAGCTCTCGTCGCTGGTGGACCAGATCGACCCACGGCAGCCATTCCTGGCGTTCGCCAACCTCAAGGACACGCGCTTTGCACGCGACATGGATCTGTTTGGCCAGGTGACCGCGGTGGAGCGCGTCGACGCGGCGCTGCCCGCGTTCCTCTCGGCGCTGCCCGCGAACACCGTGGTGGTCGTCTGCTCGGACTACGGTGTCTGCTTCGGCGAGGGCAACTGCTGGGGCGAGCGGGACGATCACGCCGCCCATCGGGACGTGTTCGTGGCGCGCTTCCGGCTCGACGGGGAGCCCTGCCCGTGAAGCTGGCGATGACCCTCCTGCTCCGCGACAACGCGGACATCTTGGAGGCCAACCTGCGCTATCACCTCGCCCGCGGCGTGGACGTCATCCTGGCGACCGACAACGGCTCGCACGACCGTACGGTCGAGATCCTCGAGCGCTATCGCGGTCGCGGCGTGGCCGAGGTCTGGCACGAGCACTCCCCCGACTTCGACCAGGGAGCCTGGGTGACGCGAATGGCCCGGCAGGCCGCGACCGAGCACGGCGCGGACTGGGTCATCAACAACGACGCGGACGAGCTCTGGTGGCCGAAGGACGGGGACCTCAAGGACGTCTTCGAGCGGATCCCGGACGAGTTCGGGCGGCTGGTGGTTCCGCGGACGAACTTCGTCGCCCGGCCCGACGACGGCCGCCATCCGTTCGAGCGTATGACGCTGCGCGAAGTGCGCAGCTACAACCCGCGCGGAAGGCCCATCCTGCCGAAGACGGCGCACCGGGGCGCACCCGACATACGCGTCAGCCCCGGCTGTCACCACGCGCTTGCAACCGGGCTCGTGGTCGTGCCGGATCGGGATCCGATCCACATCTTTCACTACGGCCTGCGCTCCGTGGAGCAGTTCGAACAGCGGATCCGTAACGCTGCCGAGATCATGAAAGGCGACCCCGACGCGCCTTCCAATGCGACCCTGGCCTGGAAGCAGGGCTACCGGCATCTGCTCGACGGAACCCTCCGGGACTTCTACGACTCGAACGTCGTCGGCGATGAGGCCGCGGAGGCGCGGATCGCCGCCGGCGAGCTCATTCTCGACCGCCGTGTCTCCCATTTCCTGAGCGTGAACGGCCTGCTCGACGCCGATGCACCCGGCACGCCTGTGCCCTCGCCCGCGGCTTAGAGCCCCTCAGGACTTGCAAGAGCGCGATTCCGGCGTAAAATTTTCCCACTGTCTGCGCGGCGAAGGTCTAAACCGCGCGGGAAAGGGGCCGCCTATGGGGAAGACGATTTAGAGGGTAGTCGTGAGAGAGCCGGGTCTTCGACCCGGCCCTCTCCTTTTAGGATCCGCGCATGCAGATTCGCGCGGCGGTGCTCGAGGAGTTCGGGGCTCCGCTCGAGGTTCAGGCGGTCGAGCTGGACGAGCCCCGCGCGGGGGAGGTGCTCGTGCGTCTGGTGGCATGCGGTGTCTGCCATACGGATCTCTACACGGCTTCGGGCACGGACCCCTCCGGATACGCGCCGACGGTGCTCGGACACGAGGGCGCCGGTGTGGTCGAGCGGGTGGGCGAGGGCGTGCGGCTCGTGCAGCCTGGCGACCACGTCGTGACCCTGTTCTCGCCCCAATGCGGCGAGTGCGTTCACTGCCGGAGTCCGAAGACGAATCTGTGCCTGGCGATTCGTGAGCAGCAGAACCAGGGCTACCTACCGGACGGCACAACGCGGCTGTCTCGCGACGGCGAGCCGATCCGCCACTTCATGGGCACCTCGACCTTCGCGGAGTACGCCGTCCTCCCGGAGATTGCGCTCGCGAAGGTCTCGCCGGAGGCTTCGCTCGACCGCGCATGCCTATTCGCATGCGGCCTCTCCACAGGCCTCGGCGCGGCCATGTTCACAGCGCAGGTCGAGCCGGGATCGACCTGTGCCGTCTTCGGAGGCGGCATGGTGGGCCTCGGCGCAGTGGCGGGCTGCCGGCTGCGGGGAGCCGAGCGCATTGTGTGCGTGGACCTCTCCGAGGACCGGCTGAGGCTCGCGACCGGGCAAGGGGCGACCGACGTCCTGCACGGAGGCGATGACGCGGTTGAGCGGATCATCGAGATGACGGGTGGCTTCGGCGCCGACTACACGTTCGAAGCGACCGGCAACGTCGCCGTGATGGCCCAGGCGGTAGCCGCGGCAAGGATGGGCTGGGGCCTCTGCACGATCGCGGGGGTGGCCGGCAAGGGCGAGACGCTCGACATCGTGCCTCGCCTGCTGATCACCGGCCGGCGCGTATGCGGATCGTCGTTCGGCGGCGTCAAGGGACGTGAGCAGGTGCCGCAGCTGGTCGAGCGGTATCTCGCCGGAGAGATCGACGTCGACGCCTTCATCTCGCACCAGCTCACGCTCGACGAAGTCAACCGTGGGTTCGAGCTGATGGAGGCTCAGGACGGCATCCGCAGCGTGATCCACTTCGGCGAGGCTGCCTGACCTGATCTTCGGCTTCTGCGACGAGCGCTTTGCCGGGGTGCGCGACGCACTGGCGGACAACTTCCGCGAACGCGGAGAGCTCGGCGCCGCGGTCGCGGTCACGATCGACGGCAGGCCGGTCGTCGACATCTGGGGCGGCTGGGCGGACGAGGCGCGCACGCGCCCGTGGGAGCGCGACACGCTCGTAGACGTGTTCTCGGTGGGCAAGGCGATGGTGGCGCTCTGCGTGCTGATCCTCGTGGAGCGCGGGCAGGTGGACCTGGATGCGCCCGTGGCGACCTACTGGCCCCAGTTCTCTGCCCAAGGAAAGGACGACGTGAGGGTGCGCGCGCTGCTCGCCCATCGCGCGGGGCTTCCCGCCATCCGCCGCGATCTCGACGACTCGGCGATCTACGACTGGGACCTCATCGCAGGTGCGCTGGCCGCAGAGGAGCCCTGGTGGGAGCCCGGCAGCGCCCACGGCTACCACGTCAACACGTTCGGCTTTCTGGCGGGCGAGCTCGTCCGGCGCGTCAGCGGCGACAGCATCGGCGGCTTCTTCGACCGCGAGGTCGCGCAGCGGCTGGAGGCCGACTTCCGGTTCGGGTTCGGCCCCGACCAGGACGGGCGGGTCGCCGAGTACGTGTTCGCCGGCGAGTCGCCGAAGCTCACGGCCGAGGGCGCAGAAGAGGGGCAGGTCGTCGACGACGATCAGGATCGCCGCTTCCTGCTGAGCCGCGTCTACCTGAACCCGCCCGGGCTCTCCGGGATCGGCACGGTCAACACGCGCGCCTGGCGAGCGGCCGAGATACCTTCGGCGAACGGGCACGCGACCGCGCGCGCGGTGGCCCGGATCTACAGCGCGCTCGCTAGCGGAGGCGCCGTCGACGGGATCCGGATCCTCGACCCGGACACGATCGACGAGGCGATCGCGGAAGCCTCTTCGGGCCCCGACTTCGTCCTCGGACGGCCGTCGCGGTTCGGCCTCGGCTTCCAGCTGACCCAGCCGGAACGCCCGCTGGGACCGAACCCGCGGAGCTTCGGACACTTCGGTGTCGGTGGGTCGCTGGGCTTCGCCGATCCCGATGCGGCGCTGGGCTTCGCCTACACCCTGAACCGTTCCGGCCCCCGCTGGCAGAACCCGCGCAACCGGGCGTTGATCGACGCTGTGTATGCGGCGCTCTGACCCGAGTCCGCAGATGAAGGGCTCGTCACTCGCCGGCCGCGCGGCCGGTGCTCTGGCTCCACCAGATGTCGAATGGGTTGACCGGCTCATCGCCGCCGGCCGCATAGCTCATCTCCACCGAGCGCTCGGGCGGCGCCGAAGTCACACCCTCGGCGTGCAACTGCCGGAGCACCTCGCGGTAGAGCGATGTAACTTGCTCCTGCTCCGCTGCGCCAAGCTCGGTGCGCCACCGGCCGAGATGCGCCCGCTCGGGCGTGAGCTCGGAGTCGAAGAACGCTCGCATCTCCGGCTCGTCGTCGAGGCCGAGATAGTCGAGCAGGCGCTCATAGGAGCGGTCTCGATCGAGCATCACGAGGTCCTCGAGGTGCACGACCAGGATGCTGTCCGGCGGTGCGCCTCGAGTCCCCACCTCGGCGCGGCGGAGACGGTGGGCCCAGAACTCGATCCCCTCCGGCACCGTGTCGGGTCCCCACGGCATGCGGGCAATCGAGCAGGCGACATCGCGGCCGTCGCGGACGACGTGCACGATCCCGGCGTCGGGGAACATCGCGAGCAGCACCGGCGCGGCGACCACGGTCTGCGTGCTCTTCTCCACCCAACCCGGCTTGCCGGCCGCGCGCGCCACGGGGTCGAGCAACGACTTCACGAGCCCGCGGCTCGCGGCGACGCGATCGTCGGACGCCGCGGCGAACTCCGACAGGGCTGCATCGCGCTGCTCGCGCGTCACGATGCCCTCGAAGCCGACCGCTCCAGGTACGACACGCCACCACCTCCGGCGGAGCCTTTCGATCAGCTCGTCGCGCTCGAACCGCCCCCTGATGTATCCGACCAGGCCCTCGGGCACGGCGTGAAGCCCGAGCTCACGAGGGATCAGGTGGAAGCGTGCGCTGCGTGCGAGCAGGTGCGCGACCGCATGGGTCCCGCTTCGCGACGTCCCGCCGACGAAGATCGGGTCACGTGATTTTCGTGGGGAGTTCATCGATCCTGTTTGGTATCTAATCGGTCACGATGGCCGACACCAAGTCCGGCACCAAGTCGTATCTCTCCATGTGCTCGATGTACAAGGACCACGCGCGATACCTGCGCGAGTGGATCGAGTTCCACCGGCTCGTCGGGGTGGAGCGCTTCTTCCTGTACGACAACGAGAGCAGCGACGACCACCAACAGGTGCTGGCCCCATACGTCGAGCGAGGCATCGTCCAGGTCCACGACTGGCCGACGCCTCCCTCGGTCGAACGCGGAGTGCCCTGGGGGATCATCGGGGCCTTCGACGACTGCATCAAGCGCCATCGTGACGATTCGCGCTGGATCGGGTTCATCGACACGGACGAGTTCATGTTCTCGCCGACCGGACGCTCGCTGCCCGACGTGCTGAGCGGCTTCGAGCAGTTCGCGGGCGTGGAGGTGAGCCGGCTCGACTTCGGGCCCTCCGGGCATCAGACCAGGCCGCCCGGCCTCGTCACCGAGAGCTACCTCCGCAGGCGCAGCTACGGATCGCCCAAGGACTGGGAGCACGTGAAGAGCATCGTCGATCCGGCCCGCACCGACCGAGCCTTCAACGCGCACGGCTTCTACTACAGGGAGAGCTACGCAGTCCGCGAGAACGGCGAGCGCGCTCCCGAGGACCCGCCCGGAAGGAGGGGATTTCCGGAGGTGTCGCTGCTGCGGATCAACCACTACATAACCAAGTCGCACGAGGAATACGCCGGCAAAGCCGCGCAGTGGACGGCCGCCGGCGTGCCATGGCCTGACGACGACCCCTCCGGTTTCCTGGAGTTCCTGAGCACCGAGAACGACGAGACGATCACGATGTATCTGCCGGCTCTGCGAGAGGCACTCGCGCAGCCGGTCGGCTGGTAGCCTCTCCATCGTGGCTGGGAGGCACTTCCGGGGGGCGGAAGTTACGCGTGCGCGAAGGTCGCCGAAGAGGAGCCGGACGCCGGCTGGCATCGCTTTGGCGGCGTTGGTGCTCATCGGCGTCGGCTTCGCCGCGCTCGCTGTCGGTACGGGTGCCGCAAGTCCGCCTCCCAACATCATCTTCATCGTCACCGACGACCAGCGTGCGACGGACGACACGATGCAGGTGATGCCGAAGACACTGCAATGGTTCCGGGACGGCGGAACCGAGTTCACCAGCGCGTATGCGACCACGACGGCGTGTTGCCCCTCGCGCGCGTCGATCTTCTCCGGCCGCTACACCCATAACCACGGCGTCCGGCAGAACGACTCGTCGCAGAACCTCGACCAGCGCTTCACCGTTCAGCACTACCTGAAAGCCAACGGCTACCTCACCGGGTTGTACGGCAAGTACTTCAACGCCTGGAATCTGCGTCGCAACCCGCCGGACTTCGACAAGTGGGCGATCTGGATCTCGGGCTACGGACCGCCGATCCGGCTGAACGAGCAGGGAGTCATGAGGACCGTCGACAACTACGCGACCACCTACATCGCCGACGCGGCCACGACCTTCATCCAGAACTCGGAAAGCAACGACTCACAGCCCTGGTTCCTGGACCTTTCGACGACGGCCCCGCACTACCCGTTCCAGCCGGAGGCGAAGTACGCGGACGCGCCGACGCCTCCGTACAACACGAAACCGTCCTATTACGAGGCCGACCGCAGCGACAAATCGCCGTACATACAGATGCGGAGCGACGACGAGGCGTCGATGCTGCATGACAGGATCCAGCAGCTGCGGACCCTGATGTCAGTCGACGACATGGTGGACCGGGTCTTCCAGACGCTCGAGGCGACCGGAGAGGCATCGAACACGCTCGTGGTCTTCACCTCCGACAACGGCTACAGCTGGGGGGAGCATGGGCTGGAGGCGAAAGGGGAGCCCTACCTCGAATCCGTGCAGATTCCACTTTTTCTGCGCTGGCCGGATCACGTCGGTTCCGGTGCAACCGACTCGCGGCTCGTCACGAACCTCGATCTGCCGGCGACCGCCCTCGACGTCGCCGGCATCAGCCCGGAGATCCCGATGGACGGCCACTCGCTGCTCGGCACCCATTCCCGCGACCACGTCCTCCTCGACTTCTACGGCTTCGGCGGGCAGCACTTCCTTCGGGACTGGGCTGCGCTTCTCACCCACGGCTACCACTACCTCGAGTGGTTCGACGCGACTCCGTCCGAGTCGAGCGTCAGGTTCCGCGAGTACTACGACCTGAGCACCGATCCCTACCAGCTCGAGAACGTCTTGAGCGACGGCAACGTCGCGAACGACCCCGACACCTCGTTGCTCGAAGCGCAGCTGATCCAGGACCTGAGCTGCAGCGGCTCGACCTGTCCCTGAACCATCCTCTTAGGCCCTCAACCGCACGTGCGCGACCAGCGCGCTGCCGCCTCGTCAAGCGTGATGCGGTGGCGGCCGAGTAGCTAACCGAGGCGGCGAGTACCGCCGCGAGGACATGAAGAGAGCCAGGCCAGCGACCAGGTCCGCCGCGCTTGCAGGCGCGCTCAGCGCCTGTCTGCTGGCCCCTGCCCTTGCGCAAGGCGCCACGGCGAACGACGGCAAGCCGCCTCCGGTGATCAGCGGGAAGCTCGACCGCGCCGGCCTTACGGTCGTGGCGCTGGCCGCTCACGGGCGGGTCACCGAGACCCGCGCCAGACCCGGGTTCCGGCTCGTGGCGCCGGCGCCGAGGGTCACGCTGCAGCTCCGAGACCGGCGGGGGGCGTACGTGGGCCCGGTGGTCGTTCGGGGCCGCCGGGGACGCGTGACACTGGGCGTGCGCGCGGGCGCAAAGCTTGGACAGATCGAGGTTCGCGACGGCTATGCCCGCGTGGCCAAACGCCTTCCTCGCGGGGCGTTCGACCCCGCCGTGGCAGCCCGCGCGCGCCATGGTGTGCCGCTCGGCGTCGGGTCGCTCGGCTGGGTGCGCGGCCGTGCTCACGGCCAACCGGCGCCCGGGCGCGACTCCGACCGGGACGGCATCCCGGCGAAGTTCGACGTGGACGACGACGGTGACCTCGTCCTCGATGCACGTGAGCGCCATGGACGGTCCGGCCGGGTGCAGGGCGGCCGGGTGCCGGCCTCGCTGCCGCTCGGCGCCTGCCCGGCGATTGTCTGCAGCGGGCGCATCAGCGGCGACCTCTCCGAGGCCGACCGTGCGGACATCGCGCTGATCGTCGCGATCGCGGCGGCTCTTCTCTCAATCGCGAGCCTCGCGTTCCAGCTGCTTTCCTCACGGCGCAGGCAGCGCATCGAGGTCGACGTGCGGCTGGGGCTTCCGATCTACCAGCGCGGAGGCGGCGACTGGTCTGTCTTCATCGAGGTCCTGAACCACACCGACCACCCGGTGCGCTGGGTCTCGGCCGCGCTCGAGCTCGCGGACGGGCGGCGCCTCTATCTGATGCAGAACCCACCCGGAGGCGAGCTGCCGGCGGTGCTGCAGCCGCACGACTCGCACCACACCTGGATTCCCTGCGGAGACCTCGAGCGGGCAGGGCTGGATCTCACGGAGCCCGTCGTCGGAACCGTGAACCTCGATACGGGCGAGATCCTGCACTCACCCCGCCGCCGGCTTGTCTCCCGGTCGACCGCGAAGCGCTGGCGGAGCTAGCTAAGCCGCCGGTTGCTCCGCGGAGCTGGGCTGCGCGACGGACGTGTCCGGCGCACTCACGTCTGGGGCCGGCTCGGCATCTGGAGCAGGCGTCGGCGGCGAATCCGGTGCGCCGGCGATCGCGTCCGACCCGGCGTCAGCGCCCCCGCTGACTGGTTCGGCCGGAGGCTGATCCGCGCCGCCGCTGGCGGTGGGCTCGGTGCTCGCGGGCGCCGACTCGGCCGGCGCGACCTCGCCTGTGGTGATCGGGTCGGCCACGGTCGGGATCTCGCTCACGAAAGATATGTCGGTAGCGAGCGGCGGACTGGCGGCCGCATCCGTGGTTGTCGGGCCCGCCGGTCCGGCCGGTCCGGCCGGTGACACGCTCGCGGGCGGAACCAGGGCGGTGGGTGCGTCCGTGGGGCTCGCCCCGGGGCTCGCCACGCGTGGGTCGCCCGGCGCGAGCTTGCCCGCGGCGCCGGTTCGCTTCGTCCCACCGGGCTCGTCCTTTTGCTTCTTCACGGGGGTCGAGTCGAGCACCGGAATCTTGACCGGGAGCGGCACGCCGGCCTTGTGGATCGCCACGCCGCTGCCGCCCACGACGGCGACCGCTGCCACCACTGCGGCTGCCTTGTGGATCACCGAGACCGCGTGGTCGGCGCTCACGGCCGTCAGCTGTGCCGCGGCTCCCTGGGCCTGCACCGCAAACGAGCTCGCTCCCGATAGTGACGTTCCCGATAGTGACTCTGTCTCGCCCGCTCGCCGGCCGAAGAAGGTCGGCAGCGGCAGGAACGCCGCCAGACGGGAGAAGGCGCGCTCCAGCCCGCGTCGCTCGTCCGAGGGCACGGCCAGTCCGGCCAGCCCCAGCGCGGCGGCCTCTTGCTTACACCGTCCGCAGTCACGCAGGTGGCGGACTATCGTCCTGCGCTCCCGAAGGTCCCCCATGCCCTCGGAGACCTTCGCCATGATCGACTGAATCCGCTTGCAGCGCCTGCCGGTCTCGATATCCGCGTACTCGCCCTTGAGCCCGCGCCGCGCCCGGAACAGCACGCTCTCGACCGCGGGCCTCGAAAGCCGCATCCGCCGGCCGATCTCGTCGTAGGACATTCCCTCGAGCTCGCGCATCACGAGTGCCTCGTGCTGGGACTCGGGCAGGCCGTCGAGGGCCTGGGTGAGGTTGGTGAGCTCCTCCTTCTGCCAGACCGCGCGGTCCGCGCTCTGGTTGTGGACCACGATCCGCTCGTCGGGCGGAGGGAACTCCTCCCAGCCGAGGATCAGCTCATCCTGCCGGCTCCGCCGACGCGCCTCGTCCAGGCATGCGTTCCGCGCGATCTGGTAGAGCCATGTCCGGAAGGCGCCGGGGTGCTCGAGCGCCGCAAGGCCGCTGTGGGCCGAGAAAAAGATTTCCTGGACCAGGTCCTCGGTACGGCCCTCGTCGCGGACGCTGGCCCGCACGAAGCCGCTGATGCGATCCCGGTACCGTCGGAACAGCGCCTCGAACGCCTGGGCGTTGCCGGCCTGAGCGCTTGCGACCAGCTCCTCCTCTCGCGCCTCCGTCGAAGCCGCCGCTGCCGCCATCACAGGTTTCACGCTGCCTCCCGTGCCGTACGCCGGCCATCTGGCCGGGATCCACAGACTGGTCCGTTAGCCGTCCCGATCCTCGGGACTGAAGGATCTTATCTCGCATCGTCGGTCGTGATGCAAGTTCTTACGTGGCATTCGGATACTTTTTTTGCTGCCGGGCAGACCCGGCGGATGCGCGCGGAGTTTCGGCTAGGGTTCCGCGTCGGAAATGAGCCTGCATTTCACGATCTCTCGGCTTCAACTGCTGCTTTTGATCTCGGCGCTCGCGCTTGTCCTCGGCGCCGGCTGTGGAGGGAACGGGGACGGCGGCGACACCGCGCAGTCGTCGGATTCGGACGTGCGGCTCTACGAACAGGCCGAGGCACGCTCCAAGAAGGCGGCGGACAGAGTGGTCCAGGCGACCCGCGACAAGAACCTGCCCGGCCCGAAGTCGTACAAGGCCGTCTGCGTGCAGAGAGGCGACGAGAGCGCGAGGCCGGACGTCCCCCCGAACGGGATCTTGTGCCACATCGAGGCCTTTTACGACAACTACCGCGGCAAACGGGGGGGCTACATCTGGAGCGAGGACTGGTTCATGCCGCTTCAGGGCGGCAAGCTCGGCGAGCCGGCCATCCATGGCGAGTACCGGATCCGCAACTTCCTCCGTGAGGACAACAAGCGGAACTGCACGGGCCGGCATCGGCCCGGCGAGTGCCTCCCGGAGAGCGAGGGCGGCCAGCTGCCGGATTAGCTAGTGGCTAGGCGGAGGGCTCGTAGCCGAAAGCCTCGAGCGCTCCTCCGAACGCTCGCTCGCAGGCCAGCTTGAGGTCCTGGTCCAGATCGCTTCGCCAGCGGCCCACCGAGGCGGGCGGGCCTGGGGAGGTGGCGTGCTCCGCAAGCTCGGGCATCTCCGTCTCCAGCGTTCCCAGCATTCGCGCCATGACCTCATCGCTCATGTCGGCCTCGAGGTACTCGAGCAACGCTTCCAGGGTGGCTCGGGGCTCCCGGACGAGGTCCTCGTAACGGACGACGTGCGCATCGTCTCGGCGGCGCGCGTAGCGCCGGACCAGTCCATCGGCCCATCCGCCGAGCCGGTCGACATAGTCCACGGCGCCGTCCGCGGCGCCCTCGCCGAACCCCTGGACCCCACGCTTGCGGTTGAAGGCGAGGATCGAGGTGACCATGTCCCGGAAGTCGCGCACCAGGAAGACCTCGCGTGCACGCGGGTAGAGCTCGGTCGTGAGCGCCGCCGACTGCAGGGTGTGCTTCTCGGCGAAGTAGCGTGGTTCCACGCCCGATTGAGCGGATGCGGCTTCCGCGTAGAGCGCGTCGATGCGTCCTCTGCAGATCTCGCCGATCGCTTCGACGGCGTCCGTCGCAAGCCATTTTTGCAGCGGGCTCTGGGGGTCGAACCCGGGTGTCGGGCCCTCGTCGCCGAGCCACCACCGTTGCCGGTCGAGGCTTCCCGCCGGCGCCAGCTGACGCGTGTAGCTGACGGGGTCGGTGAGCGCCAGCAGGACCTCCGTCCAGTAGCCGGCCACACGCTGCTCATATCGGTGCGGTCGAAGCACGAGCACCTCGGGATGGGCCTCGAGCAGGCGCAGCAGGAGCATCGAGCCGGTCCGCCCGAGCGTCGTCACGATCAGCGGCTGAAGCGGCGGGTCGGCGCGAACCGGGAGCTCCTTCCGCTTGCCCCGCACGACGGCGATCCGGATTCGCTCGCCCGTCTTCGTGAGCGCCGCCACGTCGAGCTCGAACTCGGCCGGAAGCGCCAAGGCGTTGACGAGCGCGCGAAATCCAATGCTCGCGGACGGCGCGACCTCGAGGCGCTCGGCCACGTGTGGGCGCTCCACGTCCAGCGGCACCGCCCGGAGGGCCGAGCCCTCCGACGCCAGCTCGACCGACGCGACGGCGTCGTCTCGCCCGACCGCCCACCCCCGCACCTCGATCGCGTACGTCCCGAGCCGGTCCCCAGGCGCTGGGGCGTTGATCTCGGCGCCCGCGAGCGCGTCCGTGCTCGCGTGGTCCACCTCCGAGATCTCGATCAGCTCGCTTGCCACGGCCATCGGGCAGCGAGAATACGCCCTACGGTACAAACACCCCTTGGCGTGCGAACAGCGTGTTCCCGGGCGTGGCCGGATCGCCGTCGGCGCCGCCGTCGAACACCTGCAGGTCGCCGAGCTGCCAGATCGCCCGCTTCGACTCGACAGCCATGCCCGGCGTGAGCGTGTCCGCGGTCGTCGTGAGGGTGCAGGTCGAGCCGGTCGCCAAGGAGGACGTCGCCGTGCACGGGATCGTGACACTGAAGCTGAAGTCGAGGACGGTGGCGGGATCGTCGAGCGTCGATCCGTTGTACCGGTCCGTGACGCGCAGGGCCTGGACCGCCGAGAGGGCGCCCGCGTAGTCGGAGAGATCGCTCTTGTTCCGCACGTCGGTGACGGTGGTGGTGATCTGCACGTCCGCCTCGTCGGCGGGCGTGCTCGAATTACCCGGCACGACGGCCGCCCGCAGCGTTCCGGTCATGTTCGGCGCCTGGCCGTTCGCGTCCGGAGACCCGACGGTGAGGTAGGCCGACGTCTGCACCGGCGGCTTGCAGGACGGCGAGGCGAGCGGCGCGCCGTGCGTCAGGGTGGCTGATGCGCAGTCCCTGAACGCGGGAACCAGCGACGCTCTGAACGGCGTAGCCCCTCGCGGACGGGTGTAGCCGTGGACGTTCACGAAGGTGCAGGTGACGGTCTCCCCGGCCTCCACGTCGATGCCCGAAGGATGGCTGCCGTCACTGCACGTCGCTGATTCCTGGCCCCAGCCGGCCGGCACGGTCTCTGTGACGGAGTAGCCGCCGTCCGGCACGACATCGGAGAACGTCCGCGTATGCGAGAGCGTGCCGTCCGAGTCGTCGTCGAGCTGGAAGCTGGCGGGCGAGAGTCCCCCACCAGCCGAGAAGGAGAAGTCCTGTGGGTTGTCGGGAGCCGCGTCCTTGACCACGACGATCCTGCCGCGCTTGCGGTTCGTGAACGTGCAGATGACGGTCTCGCCGATGCCAACGTCGATGTCGCTGACCGGGCTGCCGTCGTCACAGCTCGCGGTGGTCAGGTCCCAGCCGGGCGGCACCGTCTCGTCCAGCGAGTAGCCGGAGCCCGGTGTCACGTCGTTGAACGAGCGGCTGCTCGAAAGCGTGTTGTCCGAGTCGTCGTCCAGCTGGAAGCTCGTGGGCTCCAGACCGCCGCCGGCCGTGAACGAGAAGTCCTGGGGATCGTTCGGCTGCGCGTCTTTGACCACGACGATCGTGCCGTTCTGCTTGTTGGTGAAGGTGCAGGTCACGTCCTCTCCCGGCGCGACGTCGACGTTGCTCACGGTGCTGCCGTCACTGCAGCTGCTCGACTCGGTCCATCCCGAGGCCGCCGCCTCCGTCACCGAGTAACCCGCGGCGGCCGGCACGTCGGCGAACGTGTGCGTATTCGCAAGCGCCCCGTCCGAGTCGTCGTCGAGCTGGAAGCTCGCCGGCGAGAGGCCGCCACCCGAAGTGAACGAGAAGTCCTGTGCATCGTCCGGCTGCGCATCCTTGACGATCGTGATGCTCCCGCGCTGCTTGTTGACGAACGTGCACGTGATCTGCTCGCCGGGGCCGGCGTCGATGTTCGTCACCGGGCTGCCGTCGCTGCAGGTCGCGCTCGACTGGTCCCAGCCGCCGGGGACGGCTTCGGACACGCCATACCCGCCCCCGGGTGGCACGTCATCGAATGTCCGCGTGTTCGAAACCGTCCCGTCCGAGTCGTCATCGAGCTGGAAGCTCGCCGGTGAGAGTCCACCGCTCGTGCCGAACACGAAGTTCTGTGCATCGTCCGGCTGCGCATCCTTGACGATCGTGATGCGGGCCCTCTTGGTGTTGACGAACGTGCAGGTGACCGCCTGACCGGGTGGAATGTCGATGTTGGTGACCGGGCTGCCGTTGCTGCACGTCGGGCTGGAGGCGATCCAGCCACTCGGAACCGTCTGCGCGAGCGAATAGCCGTTCTTCGCCTGTAGGTTGTAGAACAACTGCGTTCTGGCGAGCGTCAGGTCCGAGTCGTTGTCGTCGTCGAGCGAGAAGCTCGACGGGGAGAGTCCGCCGCCCGCGGCGAAGGAGAAGTCCTGCGGGTCGTCGGGGAGGCTGTCCTCGACGACCACCAGTTCGCCGTGCTTGCGGTTGGTGAACGTGCAGGTGACGATTTCCCCGTTCGACAGGCGGATGTCGTTCACCTTGCTGCCGTCGCTGCAGCTCGCGCTCGTCACGTCCCAACCCGCCGGTGTTCCCGCCTGTTGAACGCCGTAGCCGCCGCCTGGGTTGAGGCCCGTGAACGAACGCGCATTGGAAAGCGTGGGGTCTGAGTCGTCGTCGAGCGAGAAACTCGAGGGCGACAGGCCGCCGTTGGTCGTGAAGGAGAAGTCCTGCGGGTCGTTCGGCTGGCTGTCCAGTACCGCAACGATCGTGCCGCGGCTGGTGTTGACGAACGTGCAGGTGACCGTCTCACCAGGCCCAACGTCGATGCTCGTCACGGGGCTGCCGTCGTCGCAGGTGGCCGACGCCTGCTGCCACCCCATCGGATTTGCTTCCGTCACGCTGTAAAGGGCCGGCACGACGTTGTTGAAGGTGAAGGTGTTCGGCAGTGTCCCGTCGGTGTCGTCGTCGAGCTGGAAGCTCGTCGGCGTCAGTCCCCCGCTCGCGGTGAAGGTGAAGTTCTGAGCGTTGTCGGGCTGGGTGTCCTTCACGATCACGACCTGGCCGCGCTTCCGGTTGGTGAAGGTGCAGGTGACGGTCTCGCCCGGAGCCACGTCGATGTCCGTGACCGGGCTGCCGTTGCTGCAGCTTGCATCGGCGAGCACCCAGCCGCCCGGAATCGCCGTCTCCGCCACGCCGTAACCGGAGCCCGGCACGACGTCGCTGAAGGTCTGGGTGTTCGAGAGTGTCGGGTCGCCGTCGTCGTCGAGCTCGAAGCTCGCGGGAGATAGACCGCCAACGCTTGTGAACGAGAAGTCTTGCCCGTCGTCTGGCTGGGAGTCGGCGACGACCACGATCTGCCCGCGCTTGTTGTTCGTGAACGTGCACGTGGTCGTGTGTCCCGGGTCGACCCGGATGTTGGTGGCCGGGCTTCCGTTGTCGCAGCTTGCGCCGCCAGGGTCCCAGCCGGCAGCGGGCGACTCGGTGACGGAGTAGCCCGATCCGGCCGGGACGCTCGTGAAGGTCTGAGTGCTCGACAGGGCGGGGTCCGAGTCGTCGTCGAGCTGGAAGGTCGTCTGTCCCGGCGGTGCCTGGAGGCCGAGGCTCAGCCCGCCCCCGATCGTGAAGGTGAAGTCCTGCGGGGAGTCCGGGACGGCGTCCTTGACGATCACGATCTGCCCCGGCAGGCTCGATGCATAGACGTCGTTGGACGCGTCGGTGTCGCTCGAGGCGAGCGGCTCGCCCGTCCGGAAGAGCACGCGGCTGCCGTCCGGCGTGGCGCCGCGGAAGTGCGCGTCCACCGCACCATTGCCCCCACCCGTGCCGGCCGTCAGCAGCGTCGTGGTCCCGGCTGAGCGCTCGTACACGTCCGTCCGCGTATCGGTGTCCGAGCTCACGAGCGACTCGTACGTCTCGAAGAAAAGCCGGCTGCCGTCCTGTGAGTTCCCCGCGTAGATCGCCGTGACCGAGGCGTTTCCGCCCGCGGGCCCGACCGACGCCAGTGTCACCGCCCCGCCCACCGTGTCGTAGATGTCCTGCGTGTTGTCCGAGTCGCCGCTGACGAGCGCTTCCTCACTTCGGAAGAAGACGTGGCTCCCGTCAGTTGCGGCCCCCAGGAAGTAGGCGTTTGTCGCACCGAACGGGTCCGTTCTGCCGGGCGAGACGAGCGTGACCGTCCCGTCGTTCGAGTCGTAGACGTCCATGAAGCTGTCGACGTCGGCAGCGGTGGCCTTCCCCTGGGTCTCGTAGTACACGTGGGTGCCGTCGCTGCTGTTCGCGGCGTACTCCTCCACGGCGCCGATCCCCCCGTTTGTCATGAGGGATGTCGCGCCGGCCGCGCGCTTGTAGATGTCCTCGCCGCTGCCCGAGTCGGCGCTTACGAGCGGCTCCTCGGTGGAGAAGAAGACCTTCGTGCCGTCGGCGGAGCAGCCGTCGTAGGTCGCGGGAAGGCTGCCGTTGCCCCCGCTCGGGCCGGTCGAGACCAGCGTGGTCGTGCTCCCGGTGCGCTCATAGACGTCCATCTGGCTGTCGGTGTCGGCGTCGACGAGCGGCTCGGCCGTCTGGAAGAACATGTGCGTCCCGTCCGTGGAGGCCCCCGCGAACTCCGCCGGGAAGCTGCCGTTGCCGCCGCTCGGACCCGTGGTCATGAGCGTCGAAGTCGTGCCGGTGTGCATGTAGGAGTCGAAGTAGGTGTCGGTGTCGGAAGCCGTGAGTCGCTCGTGCGTTCCGAAGAAGACCTTCGTCCCATCGGCCGAGGCCCCCTCGTAGAAGGCGTCGTAGGCGCCGCTTCCGCCCGTCGAGACGAGTGCCGTCGTCCCGCCGGCCCGCGTGTAGACGTCGCGGCCGTTGTCCCTGTCGAGCGCCGTCAGCGGCTCTTCGGTCTCGAAGATGACGACAGCGCCGTCCAGGCTCACGAAATCGAAGCTCGCCGGACGGGGTCCATTGCCGCCGCTCGGGCCGACCGAGACGAGCGTGTTGACGCCGTTGACGTTGTCGTAGACGTCGATCTGACTGTCGGTATCGACGGGGTCGAGCTGCTTCGACGTGACGAAGACGACATGACGGCCGTCGGCCGAGACGCCGGCGTAGTCCGTATACGAGCCGGTCGGCGAAGCGCCGGAGACCTGCTCCAGCGAGCGTTCGGCCCGAGCGGGAGTCCCCATGAGCAGCAGCAGGGCCAGCCCGAGCAGAAGCGCGGCCGACAGCGGCCTGCGCAATGTCTGCACGGGAACCCCTGTGGCCAAGCGTCGACCGTCCCGCGGTTCGACCCAACCTCCCACGCTCGGAGTCTAAAGCCTGAAAACAGTCCCGGAAGGACCCGCGCGGGCTTAACTCAAAGTTGGCTATCCTGCGCGCGCCATGACGCGACTATTGCCCCGTCTTTCCATGAGTCTGCTGATCGCGAGCGTGCTGGTGCTGGGCGCGTGCGGCGGCGACGACAAGAAGGACACCGCCTCGAACACCAGCGAGTCGACTCAGTCGACGACCCAGGCGACCACCGGCACCACCGGGAACGGCGGTGGCCCCAAAAAGGACAGCAAGGGCTCCGGCGGCGGCCCCAAGCGCAGCGAGGGCAAGGGCAGCTCGACCTCCGGGGGCGGCTCGACGCAGACGCAAACGACGGCGACGACCCAGACCGAGACCCCGACGCAGACAGTGCCGAAGCCGAGCGACGTCAAGCCGTTCAACATCGCAAAGAAGGTCTGCGGGTCGTTCCTGCCCCTGACGGTCTCGCGCCAGATCAAGAACGGCAAAACCACCAAGAAGAAGGTGGCGAAGCAGTACTCCAGGGGTTACCCCGCAGATCAGCGCACCGAGGCCTACAAGGGCTGCCTCGCCGGGCTGAACGCTAGTCAGTAATTAGCCGCAGGCTCCTGGGTCACGGGACGAACACGCCCTGGCGCATGAACGGCTGCTCGTCCCCGTCACCGCAGGCGCTGGGACAACCCGAGTCAAACCCGGTTCCGTTCGGGCCGGCGTCCCTCACCTCGACCTGGCCGAGCTGCCAGATCGCCCGCTTGTCCTCCCGCACGGTGCCGGGGGTGAGCGCGTCGAGCGTCGTGTTCAAGGCGCATTGGGCTCCAATCGTCACGTCGCCCGTCGCAGCACAGGTCACGGGCAGCTTGAGCGCCGTGTCGGCGACCGTCCCGTCCTCGGATTGCGATGGGCCGTTGTACTTGTCGGTGATCCGCAGCGTCGCGGTCGCGAGCAGCTTTCCGGTGTAGTCCGACCCGCTGGCGCCGGGACAGGCCGAATTGGTTGTCGCGCAGCGAACGTCGGTTGCGTCGAAGGTGACCCGCACGTCCGCCTCGTCCGCCGGTCCAGGGTCGCCCACGATCACGCTGAGCTGGAGGAATGCGATCGACTTGACGGGCAGGCCGTTCGAGTCTGGCGTGCCCACGGTCAGCGTGCTCGAGCTCCTGGACGGTGGCTCGCAGGATGCGGAATCGAGCGGCGCCCCGTGCGTGGAGTTGGTGCTCGAAGCCGGGCACTGCTTGTAGGACGGCAGCAGCGAGGCCCGGAACGGCGTCGCGCCGCGTGGGCGCGCGTAAGACGTGGAGGTGCTCGCGAGGCGCCCCCAGTTTCCGGCCTCGTCCCTGTACAGCACGGCCATGAACTGGCCGGCGCTCGGGATAGTTTGGCTCTCGTTCGAGCCCGCCGGGCCCGCGTTGAACTCGCCCACGACGGTCCCGTCGGTCGGGTGCTCGATTGGGCTGTTCGAGGTGATGATGCGG
>JBKOZI010000088.1:0-12114 GCA_046725795.1 Actinomycetota bacterium | reverse complement strand
TCCTCGATCGGGTCGCGATAGGCCCAGGCGGCGTTCTCGGCGATGCGGTCGCCCACCCGCACCGACCAGTAGCGAGCCTTGCCCTTGAACGGGCACCGCGTCGAGTGGTCCGTCGGCTCGAGCAGGTCCATGCGGACGTCGTCTTCGGGGAAGTAGTAGATCGGCAGGTGCGCCTGCTCGTGGAGCAGCTTCACGCGCCGGCTGTCGACGATCGTCTCGCCTCCGAAGCGTGCGCGTATGCGTCTCGGCGAGTCTTCGAAGTAGATGATGCCGCGCGCCCTCGGGATCTCGAAGTTGAAGCTGCCGGCAGGACGCTGTCCGAACGGAGAGGTGCCCAGCGTGAGCGACATGCCCTCAGCTTAAAGCCGAGCGGCCGGCGCGAATCTGCTCCCGCTCGGCGAGCCTGTTCTGCCGCCTGAGCTCGGCCTCGCGCCGGCGACGCTGCTCGTCAGGCGATTCGGCGACGAGCGGCGGAGCCTCGGTTGGATCGCCGTGCTCGTCGAGCACCACCATCGTCAGGTATGCGGTGCTCGTGTGGCGAACTTCAGCCGTGAGCGGGTTCTCCGCCTCCACCCGAACGCCGACTTCCATCGAGGTGCGCCAGACCGCGTTCACGGACGCCTTGCAGGTAAGCAGCTGCCCGACGTGCACGGGGTCGAGGAAGGTCATGCGGTCGATCGCAGCCGTAACCACGCGCCGCCGGCTGTGCTTGACCGCCGCGATGCCGGCCGCCTCGTCGCACAGCTTCATGACGACGCCGCCGTGAACGAAGCCCGCGCTGTTCGCGTCGGTGATCGACATCCACCGGACGAGCGCCGCCTGCGACTCTCTGACCCGCCGGGGTTCCACCGGCCGCCATGTTATGCGGGAGCATGTACCGGCCGCTCAGCCGGAACTTGCTCTTGCTCCTGCCGCTGATATGCACGGCTGTCACGCCCCCGAATCAGCACGAGCGCCAGCACGAAGCCGAGCACCGCGAAGCCCGCGCCGGTCAGGAACGCCGACTGGAAGCCCTCGGTGAGCGCGCGCGGCAGCTCGCCGCGGTTGCCGCCGGCGCTGGTCATCACGTCGTCGGTGCGCGAGTTTGCGATCGTCGCGAGCACCGCCAGGCCGAGCGCCCCGCCGATCTGCTGGGCGGTGTTGATGAGGCCGCTCGCAAGTCCGGCCTCGCGTTCCGCCACCCCCGCGACGGCGGCGATCGTGACCGGCACGAAGGCGAACCCGAGCCCGACCGCGGCGAGCAGCGACGGTCCGAGGATGTCGCCGAGGTAGCTGCCGCCGACCGACACCTGCCCGAACCACACGAGTCCCGCCGCGATGAACGCCATGCCGGTCAGCAGCACCGGCTTGAACCCGACGTGCGTGACCAGCTGCGAGGCGATGCCCGCGGAGACGATGATCGTGACCGCCAGCGGCAGGTAGGAGAGGCCCGCCTTGATCGCGCTGTAGCCGAGCACCTGCTGCATGTAGAGCGAGATGAAGAAGAACATCGAGAAGAGCGAGGCGCCGACGAGCAGGCCCACGATGTTCGCGCCGGTCAGGGTGCGCAGACGGAAGATCCGGAACGGCACGAGCGGTGCTTGCGAGCGCAGCTCGATCACGACGAAGGCCGCGATCAAGGCCGCGGAGACGGCGAGCAGGCCGATCGTCTGAGTAGAGCCCCAGCCCGCGTCGGTCGCGTCGACGAGCGCGTAGACCAGCAGCGAGAGGGCCGCGGTGATGGTGACCGCACCGGCGACGTCGAACGAGCGCGTGGCGGACTCCGAGCGGCTCTCCCCGATCAGGCTCGGGGCGAGCGCGGCCGCAGCCAATCCGATCGGCACGTTCACCCAGAGCACCCATTCCCAGCCGACCCACTCGGTCAGGACGCCACCGAGGAGCACGCCGGCGGCGCCGCCGCTGCCGGCCACCGCTCCCCAGACGCCGAGCGCCTTGTTCCGCTCGGCGCCGTCCCGGAACGTGGTCGTCACGATCGACAGCGCAGCGGGGGACAGGATCGCCGCGCCGAGTCCCTGAACGGCCCGCGCTGCGATCAGCCAGGTTTCGGACTGCGCGAAGCCGCCGACCAGCGACGCGATCGCGAACAGCACGAGCCCGCCCATGAACACCCGGCGGCGGCCCAGCAGGTCGGCCATCCGGCCGCCGAGCAGGAGGAAACCGCCGAAGGTCAGCACGTACGCGTTCACGACCCAGGGGAGATTGGTCTGGGAGAAGTCGAGGGCGCGGCCGATCGAGGGCAGCGCCACGTTCACGATCGAGGCGTCGAGGACGACCACGAACTGCGCAACGCAGAGCAGGATCAGCGCGATCCAGCGACGCCGTTCGAGGACCTGCTGCTCCGTCATCTCATCTCCTTCGCGCTTGCGTTCCGCCGTGTGGGCCTGTCATAATCGGAACATGAGTTCCGCTTCCGAATGCTCGGCAGTATACGGAATCACGTCTCCGGTTCGGGTTGCTCGCGTGTGACATCGCTCACACGCGATACGGAGAGCAGGAAGCCGCTCCGGGCGGATGCGCGCCGCAACCGGGAGCGGGTGCTCGATGCGGCTCGTGAATGCTTCGCCCAGCGCGGTCTCGACGCCCAGATGGACGACATCGCCCGCGCCGCGAAGGTCGGTGTCGGCACGGTCTACCGCCACTTCCCTACCAAGGAGGCGCTGGCGGCGGCGATCGCCGCGGACCACTTCGACCGCCTCGCCGCGAGTGCCCGTGAGGCGCTCGAGCACCCCGACCCCTGGGAGGGCTTCAGTACCTTCCTGCGGAACTCGGCGCAGGTCCAGGCGGGCGACCGGGCGCTGGCCGAGGTGATGGCGGCGGACCCGGAGGTCATGTGCGACGCTGCGAACCGGCGTCCTGACCTGCACGAGGCGCTCGCCCAGCTCGTCCACAGGGCCCAGGACGCCGGGACGCTCCGGCCCGACCTGGTCCCGGCGGACGTCCCGATGCTGATCTGCGGAGTTGGCCGGGCCACGCTCGCGGGCTCGAGCGGACCGACGATGAGCTGCCGGCGCTATCTCGAGATCATGCTCGACGGCCTGCGTGCCCCCGGCAGCGGCGAGCTGCCGGATAGGCCCACGGGCCAGATCTAGACGCTAGACCTCCGACGCGCTCGCGCCCAGGCCGACCGGGCAGCTCACGCCGGTGCCGCCCATACCGCAGTAGCCGTTCGGGTTCTTCTCGAGATACTGCTGGTGGTAGTCCTCGGCGTAGTAGAAGGCCTCGAGCGGTGCGATCTCGGTCGTGATCTCGCCGTAGCCGGACCCGCGCAGCCGCTCCTCGTACATCGCGCGTGAGCGCTCCGCCGCTTCGCGCTGTGCGTCCGAGGTGTAGAGCACCGCGGAGCGGTACTGGGTGCCGACGTCGTTGCCCTGCCGCATCCCCTGCGTCGGGTCGTGGTTCTCCCAGAAGAGGCGAAGCAGCTCGTCATAGCTGGTTTTTGCCGGGTCGAACACGACCAGCACGGCCTCCGTATGGCCGGTGCGGCCACTGCAGACCTCGTCGTAGGTCGGGTTCGGCGTGTAGCCGCCGGCATAGCCGACCGCGGTCGTGTAGACGCCCGGTGCCTGCCAGAAGACCCGCTCGGCGCCCCAGAAGCAGCCCATCCCGAACACGGCCTGCTCGAGGCCCTCGGGGAACGGCGGCTCGAGCGGCGTCCCGAGCACGTCGTGACGGGCCGGCACGGGCATACGCTCCTGGCGGCCGGGGAGGGCCTGCTCGGGAGTCACAGCGGTTGCTTTGCTCTTGAAAAGAAAGGACATGCCTGAACTGTACGCCAGTCCGGGCAGGCCGCTTTTCCGTTACAGCGCCGAGTCCGGGTACCGCCAGTCCGATCGGTAGACCTTCTTTGCCTCCTGTGGCGTGTCGACGCGCTCTGCGCAGCGCGGATCGGCCGGGATGGTCTGGTTCAGAAAGGCCCCGCCGCCGTCTTCGGTGAAGTACGGCGTGAACTCCGCCGGGAAGCCGGGCAGCAGCCGTGGGTCGGCAGGCTGGCCGCCGACGACGAGGTTGTCGACCCGCACGCCGCCCATGCCGCGGGCCTTGTCGAAGAAGTAACGGCCGTCCCAGTGCCACAGGGTCGGCTCCGTGCCCTGGACGATCGAGCCGGTCCAGTGGTCGGTCTGGTGATAGAAGCACTTCGGCGTCGCGGCCGCGATCCGGGCGGGCTCCAGCAGCAGGAAGTCGACGATCCCGAAGTCGGTGACGTTCTGCTCCCGCTTGTCGAACTCCACGCAGAACGGGTCGGCGCCGGGGTCCGGGAAGTCGACGCCGGTGCCGACGTTCTGGGTCTTGCAGCGGAACGGGTTGCTGCCGTCGTATGGCGCGAACGGCTCTGCGCTCACTGAGGACGCCAGCGCCAGGGCCAGCACCAAGACCATGAATGCGGTCGTTCGTCTCACCAAGACCCTCCCCTTTTGGCCTAGTCAACGTCTTTGACAACGGGTATTTAACCAAAGGTTGCAAAACCATGGGGTCTTGTGTAACGTGCGCGACCGCAAAGGCCGCCCAGGCGCTGGATCCAGGGGAGGATCGCCAGCTTGGAGGAAACACCGAGTAGTGCCCACGGCGTCGATCGGAGCCCGGTCGGTGGCCTGTTGTCGCGCCGCCAGGTCCTGCAGCGGGCGACCGCGCTAGGGCTTGGCGGGCTCGTGCTGTCCGCGCTGCCGGCAGCCGAGCGCATCCTCGCGACGGTGGACACGGCGCTCGCGGACCCGAACCTCGCGGACGCCACGCTCCAGGCCGTCGCGGACACGCTGATCCCGGGGCGCAAAGTCGACCGCACCGATCTCGGCAACCCGATTCACCCGAAGGCGATCGCCGGCGCGCACCCCGAGCCGGGCGCGGTCCAGGCCGACGCGCTGCAGCTCTTCCACGACCCGCGCATCGGGTTCGACGCGCTCGCGCCCGCGTTCCTCGCCGAGCTCGAGGCCCGCTCGCTGCCGCGCGGCGGGCAGTTCCTCGACCTGACGTTCGCCAAGCGCGTCGACGTCTGCGTGGACGGCCTGAACGCTTCGAACCCCTCGGTGCTCGTGTGGGAGGCGGCGGCCGCCGTTCCCGCCGCAGCGTTCCTGGTCGCGGCGACCCAGGAGAACGCCACGATCGACACCGCCGCCGGCCTCCAGGTGATGGGCCATCCTGGCACGGCGCCGAACGGCTACGCCGACTACTCGTACGGTAAGAAGCTCTCCAGCGAGTTGACCGCGACGGGCAGCCTGCCGTGAGCGGGGAAGGCAGGCTTGCAGATGGCTGAGCGGGTCGACGTCTGCATCGTGGGCTCCGGCTTCGGGGGCTCGATCTCCGCGTACCGGCTGGCCGAGCTCTACCGCGCCGCGGGCCAGACCGCGAGCATCATGGTGCTCGAGCGCGGCCCCCGCCACCAGCACACCGACTTCCGCCAGTCGATGGACATCGACCTGCTGTCGCGCGTCTACGGGCTGATCCAGGGCCAGGGCGCCCAGATCGTGGTAGGCAACGGCGTCGGAGGCGGTTCGAACCTCTACCTGGCCGCCTCGCTGCGGTCGCCGCGCGAGACCTTCGAGCGCCGGGACCACCGCCCCGAGGACGGAACCGACCGGCGCATGTGGCCCGCCGAGGTCAGCCGCAGCACGCTCAACGCCTACTACGCCCGCGCCGAGGCGGCACTGCGGGTTCAGCGCCCGACGTGGAAGCAGGTCGCGAAGTCCGGTGGTCTCTGGGCGGCCTCGCTCGCGAAGGCCGGGCACACCTGCGACCGGGTGCCGCTGGCGATCGACCTGGGCCGCTGCATCCAGGCAAAGTGGTGTCACACGGGTTGCATCTACGGGGCGAAGAACTCGGTCATCACGAACTACCTGCCCTCGGCCGAGCAGCTCGGCGTGCAGGTGCGCCCGAACTCCGAGGTCGAGCTGATCCGCCAGAGCCAGGCTCGCCCCTACCGCTACGTCGTGAACGTGGCCGAGCTCGACAACGAAGGGCCGAACCCGACCCGGCAGCCGACCGGCAACACGTTCGAGATCGAGTGCAAGGTCCTGATCCTCTCGGGGGGTGCGATGGGGAACGCTCCGCTGCTGATGCGGTCGCGCTCGAACCTCCCCGGCCTCTCGACCCAGCTCGGCAAGCACCTCGGCATCAACGGCGACCACATCGCGGGCGTCGAGTACGACGAGCAGAAGGTCCGCGACGTGCTGGGCCTGCCCGGCTACGGCCAGTTCTACAAGGGCAACCACATCACCACGATGAGCTACGACTGGTGGGTGGGCCGCGCCGGCCACCAGTACGACGGCAAGCGCTTCACGCTGCAGGAGATCTATCTCTCGGGGCTCGCGCACATCCTCTACGACGACGCGCGCGACCCCTCGGGCGACCCCTCGTGGTGGGGCCTCCAGAAGAAGCAGAACCTCTCGACCTGGAACAACCACGTGGAGGTGCTCGCGATGGTCGAGGACACCAACGACGGCGAGTTCCTAGCCGCTCCGCCCAAGGGCGGCTCCGAGCGGCCCAACGCCGGGCCGGTCTGGGTCGCGCCGTTCAAGTACGAGCTGTCCGAACAGACGGTGCGCGTCCGCGAGGCGGCGAACGAGGCGATCAAGGGAGTCGTGGAGCGGGCCGGCCTCGGACGCTTCATGAAGTTCACGTTCCGCACGGCGAACGCGTCGCACCCGCTCGGCGGCTGCCGGATGGCCGATTCGAAGGACCTGGGCGTGGTCGATCACCGCAACGAGGTTTTTGGATACGAGGGACTCTTCTGCATCGACTCCTCGGCGATCCCGACTTCGCTGGGCGTGAACCCGTCGCTCACGATCTCGGCCGTGTCCGAGCGGGCGCTCGATCAGCTGATCGCGCGGGCGGCCGACTACGGCCTGCCGGCGAAGCCCGGCGGCTTCGCCCCCGCGGTGCCGGGCGTGATCCTCGGGCCGCACACGAAACCGGTCCGGCGTCGCTCCGACAGCGACGTCGACGCCCGGGTCCGCAGCTACGGTTAGGGCAGCGCCCGACACGTCGTTTCGTCCGGTTGCCAGGGCGGGACGAGCCGACCCAAAAGCACTCGGGCTAGCCTAAATGGGCCGTAGAGTGGTTTCATAAAGCACTATGTCGCTCGCGCTGATCGCAGACGCAGACCTGGTCGCGCGCTGTCGCGACGGGGACCAGCAGGCCTGGAACGAGCTCGTCAACCGGTTCTCGCGCTACGTCTACGCGATCACCTCGCGGGTCTACCGCCTGAGCACGCACGACGCCGAGGACGTCTTCCAGGATGTCTTTGCCCGCACCTTCGAGCACCTCGACGATCTCCGTGACGACGCCGCGGTCCGGCCCTGGATCGCGACGCTCACGCGGCGGCTGTGCGTGGACAAGCTCCGCAGCGGCGGTCGCGAGCAGCTCGTGGAGGAGCCGCTCGAGGACGCCGGGGCGGACGACGGCCTCGCCGAGCTGGACGAGGCGATGGCGGTCCACGAGGCGATGAAGACCCTGCCGGAGCACTGTGCGGAGATCCTCGACCGGTTCTTCTCCCGCGACGAGAGCTACAAGACGATCGGCAAAGCACTCGACCTGCCGCCGGGGACGATCGCGAGCCGGATCTCGCGGTGCCTTTCGAAGCTAAAAAGTCAACTCGAGGGAAGAAAGCCGCGGTTCCAGCCGTCAATAGACCGATGACCAGGAACTTCCCATACGACGAAGAGCGAGTTGCCGAATTGCTGCGGACGCTACCTCCGGCGCCCGAGGCGTGGGTCAGAGCCGCTCAGGAGCTCCCCCGGGCCCGACAGGAGATCAACGAGATCGCCGCAAGAGTCGAGGCCGACAAGGAGTTCCGGGCCGCTGTGACGGCCGACCTCGAGGCGGCGCTCGAAGCCGCGGGCTACGAGATCGACCCGAGCCTCCTGCCCGCGCTGCGCGCACGCCTGAGCTCCGTTTAGAAGGAGGCCGCCCGGCCTCCGGTGGTCCGTCTCGGAACGTTGGCCTCGAAATGGCGAGGACCGGGCGTCGCCAGGCGAGGACGCAGGAAGCCCGAATACCGGGCAGTATTCGGGCGACCGAGGACGAAGCATGGCGGCGATCCGGTGCCGCCATTTCAGGTCGAACGTTTCGGGACGGGCCTCCAGGTGGGGTGCGGGCGTGACAGCGCCCTGGCGAGCCCGTGAACCAGTCTGGCGGGCCGAAGACCGCTCCCATACACTGAATCACCGTGGGGGCGTGCCGTAAGTGCGGTGAGATCAATCCTCCGCATGCGGTTTTTTGCCTGGCGTGCGGGGTCAGGCTGCGTTTCGGGGACCTTCGCCCGGACTCACGCAAGCCGGTCACGATCCTCTTCAACGACGTCGTCGAATCGACCAACCTCGGCGAACGCTTCGAGCCTGAAGCGGTCCGCCGCATCATGGCGCGCTACTGGCAGACGGTGACGGTGGTGTGCGAGCGCCACGGCGGCACCGTCGAGAAGTTCATCGGCGACGCCGTGATGGCGGTCTTCGGAATCCCGACCGCCAAGGAAGATCACGCGCTCCGTGCGCTGCGCGCGGCGATCGAGCTTCGCGAGGCGGTCGAAGCTCTGAACGAGGAACTCGAACGCGAGTGGGGCGTGCGGCTTCAGACCCGCACGGGCGTGAACAGCGGACAGGTCGTCGCCGGCGACCCCGCGGGCGGGCAGGCGCTCGTGACGGGAGACCCCGTTAAGTTTGCGGCGCGGATCGCGGGAGCCGCGCGACCGGGCGAGATCCTGATCGGCGACTCGACCCGCGCGCTCGCTGCGGAAGCAATCGACGCAGAGCCGGTCGAGCCGCTCGTGCTGAAGGGCAAGTCCGAGCGGGTCCCGGCCTGGACGCTCCTGGACGTGACTGCGCGGCAGGGACAGCTCGCACGCCGCCTCGACGCTCCCATGTTGGGCCGCGACCGCGAGCTCGAAGGCTTGCGCGAGGCGCTCGACCACGTGATCGCGGACCGCTCGGCGTACCGCGCCACCGTGCTCGGCCCCGCCGGAATCGGGAAGTCCCGCCTTGCCCGAGAGCTCGCGAGCAGCGTCAAGGGGCGTGCACGTGTGCTGACCGGGAGTTGCCTGCCATACGGAGAGGGCGTCGCATTCCGGCCGCTCGCCGAGATCGTGCGTGGAGCGGCCGGGGACGCCGACCCGCGCGCCTGGATCGAGCGGCTGCTGGCCGGCGACGAGCATGCCGCCGCGATCGCCGAGCAGGTGCTGCGGATGGCCGGCCTCGTCGAAGCTGCCGAGGCCGGACGCGATGCACAGTGGGCGATGCGCCGTTTCTTCGAGGCGCTCGCCGACGAGAGTGCGCTGGTGGTCGTGTTCGAAGACGTGCACTGGGCCGACCCGCCGCTGCTCGACCTGATCGAGTTCCTGACAGACTCCTCTTCGGGCGCGCCGCTCCTGATCGTCTGCCTCGCGCGCGAGGAGTTCGCCGAGCAGCGGCCGACCTGGTCGGCCGGCGGGCGCCGTTCGAGCGCCGTGCGGCTCGAGCGGCTCTCGGATCAGGACACCGCCGCCCTCATCGACGACCTCGACGACGACGCCGCGCTCAGCGACGACCAGCGCGCCCAGCTGGTTGCGCGCTCCGAGGGCAATCCGCTTTTCGTGGAGCAGATGCTCGCCCTGATTAGCGAAAGCGACGAGGGCGCGGAGCCGGTCTCGATCCCGCCCACGATCCACGCGCTGCTCGCGGCCCGCCTCGACCGGCTCACGATCGACGAGCTCCAGGCGATCGGCGCCGCTTCCGTGGTCGGACGGGAGTTCTGGGGCGAGGCGATCTCGGCGCTCGCGCCGGTGGGCGAGAGCGTGCGCCTCGACACCGCGCTCGAGTCGCTCGTGCGCAAGCAGCTCGTGGGACGCGAGGTGGTGGCGCTGACCCGCGAAATGGGCTTCGCTTTTCGCCATGCCCTGATTCGCGACGCCGCCTATGACTCGGTCACGAAGGAAGGACGAGCCGACCTTCACGAGCGGTTCGCGACTTGGGTCGAGGGACGCTATTTCGAGCGCATCGTCGAGCTCGAGGCGGAGCTCGGTTACCACCTCGAGCAGGCATACCGCTACCGCACCGAGCTCGCGCCGGTGGACGACCGGGCGCGCTCGTTGGCCCGCAGGGCGGCCGGGCGCCTCGGGTCCGCAGGTCGGCGCGCCGCTCGTGCGCGCGAGGACGAGATGTCGCTCGGGCTCCTCTCACGTGCGCGTGAGCTGCTTCCAGAGGGAGATCCGCAGAGCCGCGCCCTGCTGCCTTTGATCGGCGAGGCGCTCGAAGGCACCGCGAACCACGCGCGGGCCGGCGAGGTCTACGCCGAGGCGCTCGAGGTGGCCACGGCGGCCGGGGATCGCGGCGTCGAGGGGCGCGCACGCCTGGGCCTCGCGCACGCCTGGTTCGTCGTCGAGCCCGAGCGCCCGAGCGCCGAGGTCGTGGCCGAGGCGGAGCGCGCGATCGAGCTGCTCGAAGCTGTAGGCGACGAGCAGGCGATTGCGGAGGCGTGGCGGCTGGTCGGCGAGTCGCGGATGTACGAGGGCCACGCCGCCCAGGGCCGCATCGCGCTCGAGCGGGCGCTTGCGAGGGTCGACGTCGACAGCGCCGCGCGCTCGGTCAACGCGGTCTCATTCGCGCTCGCGATGTGCCTGATGGAGGGTCCCGCTCCGCTGGCGGAAGCGACCGCGTTCGCAGACGAGCGCCTCGAGCTTGCGCGGGCCAACGGACTGCGGTCGTTCGAGGCCGACATGCTGCACGTGCTGGGGGTCGCCGAGGCACGCCGCGGCCGCTTCGACGAGGGTCGAACCGCACTCGAAAGCTCGACCGCGATCAGCCAAGAGCTCGGCCTCCGCTACATGGCGCAATGGTCGGAGCGGAGCCTCGGCCAGCTCGAGCTCGCCGCAGGCAACGTGCCCGCCGCGGAAGCAGCGCTTCGGTCGAGCTACGAAGTGCTCGACCAGATGGGTCTCAAGAGCACCCTCGGTGAGACCGCCGTGCCGCTCGCCGATGCGCTCCACGAGCAGGGCCGGCGGGAGGAGGCGGCCGAGCTGCTCGATGCCGTCAAGGACGACTGGGTGAGCGGCGACGTGAGCACCGAGGCGCCGCGGCTCGCGGTTCGGGCGAAGCTGTTCGCCGCCCAGGGCTGGGACGAGCACGCCGAGCGGGCGATCCGCAGGGCGCTGCGGCTCGTGCGCCGGACCGATTGGCGCTGCCTGCAAGCCGACACGCTCCTCGCTCATGGTCAGGTGCTGCGGCTCACGGGGCGTGAGGACGAAGCGATTCTGAGCTTCCAGGAAGCCGCCGAGGTCGCTCATGCGAAGGACTACGTTGCAGCAGAGCGAAGGGCGGAAGCCGAGCTCGAGGCACTGACCGGCAGGGCCGCCGGACGCGTTTAGTAGACGGTGGAACCGCCCATCCAGATGAGCCCGGATCGCCGATATCTGGACCTGACCGTGGACGAGCTGCTCGTGGAGCTTGCCGCACCCAGTCCGGTACCCGGCAGCGGCTTCGCCGCGGCGGTCGCGATCGCGATGGGTGCGGCGACCATCACGATGGCTGCGCGGTTGTCGCCAGACTGGCCGGAGGGGCGAGGCGCCGCCGCCCAGGCAGAGACGCTCCGGAAGCGAGTGATGGAGCTCGCCAGCAAAAACGCGGAGGCGTATGCGCGGGCGCTGGCTGCGCTCAGGGGCAAGGAGGAGAAGTACCGCACCCGCGACGAGACGATGGGCGACGCACTTGCCCTCGCGGCCAATATTCCGCTCGAGATCGGCGACGCCGCGACCGCCGTGGCGGCACTCGCGGCTGAGGTCGCGGAACGCGGCAACCCGCGCTTCTGTGCCGACTGCGCCGCCGCGGCGGCGCTGGCGGTCGCAGGTGCCCGCGCGGCTGCGACGCTCGTCGAGGTGAACCTCGGCACGACCAGCGAGGACGAGCGCGTGAGGCGGGCCCGCGAGCAGATCGACGACGCGGCCGCTTCCCTCGAGCAGGCGCTCGCCTCGGTCGCCTAGCGGTAGTTCGTGGCAGTTCGAAGGAGCGAAAAAGACCGGCAATAAGGGTGCGGGTCGAAGGCGTGCCGAGGCCAGTGGCGCAAACGCGCGCATCAGTTGTCAAACGGGAGTCTTCGGTGCGGGGTTCGCGAGTCTCGGTGACCCCGAGACAGTGAGTGCTCGTTAGAGCACCGTATGGG
>JBKOZI010000087.1:0-9601 GCA_046725795.1 Actinomycetota bacterium | reverse complement strand
GGAACCGTTTGGAGCGCGCTGATCGTCACCTCCCTGGTTGCGAGCGCGCTCGGCTTCCTGGTACAGAGCTACGCGCAACAGCACGCGTCGCCGACGCGCACGGCGCTGATCCTGGCTGCCGAGCCGGCCTTCGCGGGCCTCTTCGGATACCTGTTGCAGGACGAGCGACTGTCCGCCGTGGCGTGGGTCGGCGCGCTGCTCATCCTCGCCGCGATCGTGCTGGTCGACGTGGTGCCGCGGCTGCGGCCGCCCCGGCCGCTGCCGGAGGGCTAATTGGATGGCTAGCGCAATTCCTCGGCGCTCTTGAGACCGGCGGCCTTGAGTGCCTCCGCCCTCGACGTGTAGGTCTGAAGCCGCGTCATCTTTCCGTCCAGAAACTCGACGACCCATGTCGCGGGCTCGTTGTCCAGCTGCGCTCCACTGGCTTTTCCGCGAGCGTGCCAGCAGCCCAGCGCGATCACGGTGTTCCCTCGCTCGTGAAACTCGTGCCCGACCGGCTCGAAGGTCTCCCAATACTCGAAGAGCTCCTCGAGCCATTGCTCGATCCCCTCGTGACCGCAATATACGCGGCCCTCCAGGACGGCCATGATCGGGATGTACTCGATCTCGGGCGAGGCGATCTCGAGCAGCCTCGTGACATCTCGGCGAGCCGTCGCCGCGAACCACTCGCGCAAGAGCTCCGTGTTCTCCCGCGACACCGTGACCAGTATCCCAGGCCTCACCTGGGGTAGAGTGCGATTCGCCATGGGAGAGGCTGTCAATCGGGAGGTCAGGCTGGCGGCCCGGCCGAGAGGCTTTCCCAAGGACAGCGACTTCGAGCTCGCCGAGACTTCTGTCCCGCAACCCGGAGACGGCGAGGTGCTCGTACGGAACGTCTACATCTCGGTGGACCCGTACATGCGCGGCCGCATGAACGACACGAAGTCGTACGTGCCGTCGTTCCAGATCGGCGAGTGCATGCAGGGCGGCGCCGTCGGGCAGGTGCTCGAGTCGAACAGCGATTCGCTGGCGCCAGGCGACTGGGTGAACAGCATGCACGGCTGGTGCGAGTACTACGTCGCCGACGGCTCCTCGCTGATGAAGATCGATCCCGAGCTCGCGCCTGTGTCCAAGGCGCTCGGAGTCCTGGGCCTGACCGGCTGGACCGCCTATGTGGGCCTGCTGGACCTGGGCCAGCCGAAGGAGGGGGAGACGGTGTTCGTCTCGGCCGCCTCGGGCGCGGTCGGCAGCATCGTCGGACAGCTCGCAAAGCTAAAGGGGTGCCGCGCCGTCGGCAGCGTGGGCAGCGCCGAAAAGGTGGCCCATGCGCTTGAGATCGGCTTCGACGACGCTTTCAACTACAAGGAAGAGAGCCCGGCCGACGCGCTCCACCGCCTCTGCCCCGACGGCATCGACGTGTACTTCGAGAACGTCGGCGGCGATCACCTCGAGGCGGCGCTGCCGCGCATGCGCACGTTCGGTCGCGTGGTCCTCTGCGGGCTGATCTCTCAGTACAACGACACCGAGATGCGGCCCGGCCCGAGTCTGGTGCCGGCGCTCGCCAACCGCTTGACGATTCGGGGATTCATCATCTCGGACCACTTCGACCGACTGCCGGACTTCCTTCGCGACATGGGCACCTGGGTGCGCGAAGGAAAGATCAAGGACGCGGAGACGGTGGTCGAGGGAATCGAGAACGCGCCGCGCGCGTTCATGGGCCTGCTCAGGGGCGAGAACCGGGGCAAGATGCTCGTCAAGGTCGGGCCGGACTCGCCGCTGGACGCCTGAGAACATCCAGAAGGCCTGCGTTGCGAAGGCCTTCCTCCCGGTCCCAGAAGACCTGAAAGCGGGTTACGTATCCGTTCCGGAGCGTCCACAGGTGGGCGGTCGGCTGCGACTGCACCTCGATCCCGCTCGAGCGCCCACGTCCTCGCTCCCGCGTCAGTACGAGCACACGGTCTCCGAGGTCCAGAAAGCGCTCCGGGAGCACGCTGAACTCCTGCCAGGCGTCCGAGACCCGCTCTGCATAGGTCCTGACTCCGTCGTGGCCGTGGTGCGCGCCGGCCAGGTCCGGGAAGCCGAGCGGCCCATGCCATTCGACGTCCTCGGCTTGGAGGCTGAGGATCCCCGGCACGTCGGCGCGGTTGATCGCGTCGTACAGGGTTTCGAGTGTGGCGACGTTTTTGGTCATGCTCAATGAACGACCGCGACCGCCTGGTCGTGAGACTCAACGCTCCAGCACCGCGCCGAGGAAGCGCCGCGTGCGCTCCTCGCGCGGGTTCGAGAGGACATCCTCCGGACGGCCCTCTTCGACGAACAGGCCGTCGTCCATGAAGACGATGCGATCGCCAACGTCGCGCGCGAACCCCATCTCGTGCGTGACCACCACCATCGTCATGCCCTCGGCGGCGAGCTCGCGCATCACGTCGAGCACCTCCTTGATCAGCTCGGGGTCGAGCGCGCTCGTGACCTCGTCGAACAGCATCACGTGAGGGTCCATCGCCAGCGCCCGTGCGATCGCGACCCGCTGCTGCTGCCCGCCAGAGAGGCGCTCCGGGTACTCGTTCATCTTGTCTGCGAGGCCCACTCGCTCGAGCAGCGCTCTGCCCTTCGCGGTCGCCTCCTCCCGGGAGCGCTCGAGCACGGTGCGTTGCGCGAGCGTCACGTTCTCGAGGGCGGTCTTATGGGGGAAGAGATTGAACTGCTGAAACACCATCCCGATCCGGCGGCGGACGAAGTTGAGCTCGGCCTTGCGGGCACGCGTGATCTCGCGGCCCTCGAGCACGATTCGCCCCCGCTCCGGCGGCTCCAGGAGGTTGATGCACCGCAGCAGCGTGCTCTTGCCGCTGCCGCTCGGCCCGATCACGCACACGACGTCGCCCTGGCCAACCGACATGCTGACCCCGCGGAGGACATGGAGCTCACCGAAGCTCTTGTGGACGTCCTCGAGCTCGAGCACTAGCTACGCCACGGCCCGGCGTGTCTGTGCCTGCTGGCGGGCGATCAGCCTGTCCACGAGCCGTGCGAGCGGGATCGTGACGACGATGAACATCAGCGCCCCAAGCGTAAGCGCCGAACTGTTGAAGGTCTCTGCCTGAACCTCACGGCCGGCGCGCACGACCTCCACGAATCCGATCACCTGGACAAGCGAAGTGTCTTTCGTCAGCGCAATGAAGTCGTTCAGCATCGGCGGGATCACGCGCCGGATCGCCTGCGGCACGATCACGTGGCGCAGCGACTGGCGGTGGCTCATTCCGAGCGAGCGCGCGGCCTCGGTCTGGCCGTAGGGCACGCCCTCGAGCCCGGCCCGGTAGACCTCTGCGTAGTAGGCGCCGTACGTGAGCGCGATCCCGACGACGCCGAACCAGAAGATGTCGGGCTTGCCGAAGAAGTCGGGCGCGCGCAGTGTCTGCGGGAGGAAGGTCAGGAACGGGACGCTTCCCGAAATGAGCAGGATCACGAGCAGGAGCGGAATTCCCCGCATCACGTCGATGTAGGTGATTGCGAGCGCCCTGACCGGCATCATCGGGCGACCGGGCGACTGGCGAAGCAACGCCAGCACGAGCCCCAACGACATCGCGAGCACGGCGCTCACCACGGACAGGAGCAGGGTCTGCCCGAACCCCTCCAGCACGAAGCTGAAGTTGTCCCTGATGATGTCAAGGTCGAAGTACTGCCTGAAGAAGACTTCCATCGTTCCTCCCGGATTCTGTTGCGGGCGTCACGCGGTTTTATATGCAGAGACGCGAAAGGGCGCCCTCGGGGCGCCCCTCGGCTCAGTGATGTGCCTTCTCGGCGGCGCGAGCGTCAGGTCCCGTGCAGGACGCAGGGACGGCCTCCGAACCACTTGTTGGAGATCTTTTCCAGTCCGCCGTTCTCCTTCAGCTTTGCGAGTTCCTTGTTTACGGCGTTCCGAAGCGTGTCAGAGCCCTTCGGAAACGCGATGCCGTACAGCTCGTTTGTCTGGATCGCCTGCACCACGACGAGGTCCTCGTGGGCTCGCTCGGCGTACTTCGAGACAGGGCAGTCGTTGATCACGGCTACGACCTGGCCGGCCTCGAGCGCGTTGAAGGCGTCGTCGATGAGGTCGTACGTGCGGACCGATTTTGCCTTGGTCTTGTCCTTTGCGTACGCGGCGCCGGTCGTGCCGAGCTGGGCTCCCACGACCTTGCCGTCGAGGTCGTCCACGGTCTTGACGTCGCTTCCCTCCTTAACCATCAGGGACTGGTCCGCCGGGAAGTACGAGCTCGAGAAATCGACCGTCTTCTGGCGCTCCGGCGTAATCGTCGTCGCCGAAGCCACCATGTCGAACTTGCCCTGGGCGAGGTCGCGGAAGATCGTGTCAAACGGGGTCTTCTTGAAGGTCGCCTTCGCATCGAGACCCTTCGCGACAGCGTTCACGACGTCGACGTCGAATCCCTGGAACGGCGGCTTTCCGAACTCGAACGGCGGATACGGGATGTCGGAGCCGACCGTGAGGCTCTTCGGGACGGTTCCCCCTCCGCCATCGCTGCTCTTGTCGTCGTCTCCGCAGCCGGCGGCGGCGAGCATGAAGACGACCAGCACCGCGATTGAGGCCACCAGAGGACGTCTCAGCCAGGTCATCCACCCTGCAAGATAACCCGCCGCGCATGCGCGTGCAGCGCTCACCTCCCGGGGAACGCCAGACGCCTCTCATACACTCGGAGCGATGCCCAAAAATCGTCCCCAGCCCGCGAGGCCCTACCTCGAAGCCGTTCGGGCGTACGCCGATCGAGAGCCGGGGCGCTATCACGTTCCCGGCCACAAGGGCGGCGCGGCCGCCGATCCGGAGCTGCTGGAGGCGTTCGGCGCACAGGCGCTGCGGCTCGACGTCCCCGCTCTGACCCAGGGCATCGACGCCGGACCGGAACCGACGCCGTTTCAGCTCGCTCAGCTGCTGGCCGCGGAGGCGTGGGGCGCGCGCAGGACCTGGTTTCTGATCAACGGCGCCTCACAGGGAAACCACGCGGCCTGCCTGACGCTCGCTCAGTCGGGTGAGCGGGTGGTCGTGCAGCGAAACGTCCACTCGAGCACGATCGACGGGCTCGTCATCTCCGGCCTGCGCCCGACATTCGTCGCGCCCGAGCTCGATCCGGAGCTGGGGATCGCTCACTGCCTCACCCCCGAGGCGCTTGACGGTGCCCTCTCGGATACTCCCGGTGCGACCGGGGCGATCGTGGTCTCCCCGACCTACTTCGGGGCGGTAGCCGACGTGCGGGGATTGAGCAAGGTCGCGCACGACCACGGCGCGCCGCTCGTCGTGGACGAGGCGTGGGGCGCACACCTTGCCTTTCACGACAGTCTTCCGGAGCACGCCCTTGCCGCCGGCGGAGACCTGGTCGTGTCGAGCACCCACAAGATCGTCGGCAGCCTCACCCAGTCCGCGATGCTCCACCTCGGGAAGGCTTCCGCCGGACGGCTCGACGAGTACGTCGTAGATCGTGCCGTGACGCTGGTCGAGTCGACGAGCCCGAACTCGCTGCTGCTCGGGTCGCTCGATGCCGCCCGTCACTTCGCCGCAATCGAGGGGGAGGTGCTCTTGTCGGAGACGATCGAGGCGCTGCGCACCGCGCGTCAGGCGATCCGGCAGCTGCCGGGCCTCGACGTGCTCGACGAGCGCATCATCGGGCGGCCGGGCGTGCACGGATACGACCCGCTGCGGCTCGCGGTCGACGTGCGCGAGACCGGTGCGAGCGGCTACCAGGTGGCGAAGCTGATGCACGAGCAGGACGACGTGAACCTCGAGCTCGCGGGCGAGACCGTGATCGTGGCGGTCTTCGGAATGGGGGAGACTGCGACCGCCCGGGCGGCGCGGCTGGTCGAGGCGCTCCAGCGTGCCGTCGAGCACCTCGGCGGCGATGGGGAGGGCGCGCCCGGTCACTTCACGCCGCCGCCGCCCTGGGGCCCTCTCGAGATGACGCCGCGCGAAGCATTCCTCGGCGCGCAGGAGGTCGTCCCGGTCGCCGAGGCGGTAGGCAGGATTGCGGCCGAGTCCCTCGCCTCGTACCCGCCGGGGATCCCCAACGTCCTCCCAGGCGAGCGCATCACCACGGAGACGTGGAACTACATCCAGGCGATCCTTGCGCACGGCGGCAGCCTGAGGGGTGCCAGCGACCGGACGCTGCGCACCGCGCGCGTCGCGGTCGAGGCCGAATGACTGACTGATGGCGACGCCCCGCTACGGCCCCCCCGATGCCTCGAAGGCGCCTCGCTACACGGGCGTGCGGACGTTTGCGCGCTGCCCACTCGTCGCCGACGCCGCAGGCGTTGACGTGGCGGCGGTCGGCGTCCCGTTCGATACTGCGACGACCAACCGGCCCGGGGCGCGCTTCGGCCCGGAGGCAATCCGCTCCTGCTCGATCGCGCTTCGCCCTTACCATCCGGCGCTCGACATTGACGTGTTTGCGGCGCTGTCGGTGGCGGATCTCGGCGACCTCGACGTCACGCCCGGCAATGCCGAGCGTACCGCGGCCCAGATCGCGGAGGGGCTCGATCCCGTGGTCGAGGCGGGCGCCGTGCCGCTCGTGCTCGGCGGCGACCACTCGATCGTGCTCGGCGAGCTCCGTGCGCACGCAGCTCGGAATGGGCCGCTCGCGCTGGTGCTGCTCGACGCCCACGCGGACACGTGGGACCAGTACTACGGAGAGCGCTACTTCCACGGGACGCCGTTCCGGCGCGCCGTCGAGGAGGGGCTGCTCCGCCCCGAGAGGTCCGTGATGGCCGGTATGCGCGGGCCGCTCTACTCGGCAAGCGACCTCGCCGAGGCACGCGAGATGGGGTTCGAGCTGATCGGGGGAGACGAGCTGCGGCGGATCGCGCCTTCGGACTACGCGAAGCGCGTCCGAGACCGCGTGGGGGAGGCGCCCGTCTTCTTCAGCTTCGACATCGACGTGATCGATCCAGCTTTTGCGCCCGCCACCGGCACGCCGGAGGTCGCTGGGCTCTTCCCGCACGAGGCGCTGGCGCTGATCCGCTCCCTGGCCGGCATGGAGTTCTGCGGTTTCGACGTCGTCGAGGTCTCTCCGCCATACGACACGCGCGCGCAGACCACAGCGCTCCTGGCCGCCTCGATCGCGTACGAGTTCATGGCGCTTGCCGCGCTTGCGAGACGCCGTTGAGCCGGGAGCCGCTCCTCGAGGAGGCACGCCTGTTCTGGTGGAAGTGGCGGTATTACGAGCGGAACGAGCGTCTTACGCGCAAAGCGCGCCTGCGCTGGCACATGCTCCGCGGGAACTTCTATGTGCGGTTTCCGGTGGTCGGCAACCTGCTCGAAGCGCTCGACGAAGGACGTGCCGTGATCGAGCCCTGGGTGCTCGCCGAGTCGGGGTGCTGGTTCGCGCTCTACCCCGAGACCGCGACCATCGCGATCGGCGAAGGCTCGATCCTGAACCTCGGCTGCATGGTGGCCGCGAACGAGCGCATCGAGGTCGGTCGCCACTGCATGTTCGCCAACTACTGCTTCCTCACCGACGCCGACCATCGCTTCGACGACCCGGAGCTGCCGATCACGCATCAGGGCATGCGGCCCAAGGGCCCCGTGAGGATCGGCGAGAACTGCTGGTTCGGCACGAACTGCGTCGTGACCGGTGGCGTAACGGTCGGCGAGCGCACGGTCGTGGGAGCGAACTCGGTCGTGACTAGCGATCTGCCGGCGGGCGTGATCGCGGCGGGTGCGCCGGCGAAGGTTGTTCGCGAAATTGAATTTCGCGAACGAACATAAACCGTCGGCTTGCAAGCAAGCCGACGGGTGCCTGGCAGGACGATGTCCGCGCGGATCAGGCGACGGGGGGACCTACAACCGCCGCTCCATCAGGACGAGCCGCTGCTCGCCGCCGCCGAGATCCTGCCAGGCCTCTCCATAGGGCTGGAAGCCGAGCGAGACCGCGAGTCCTAGCCCCGCATCGTTCTCGTCGATCACGGCCAGCCTGACCGGCGACGCCCAGTTCAGGTTGACCTGTTCGCAGACCGCGTACACCGCCTCGCCCGCGAAGCCCTCGCGCTGGCGGCCGGCAGCCGTCATGATCAGCCCGATCCAGGGGTGGCCGTCGTTCGGGTTCACCTCGAGGTACTCGATCACACCGACCAGCTCGGCGGTCTCGCGGTCCCGCATCGCCAGCATGTTCCGCCCCCGCGTGCTGCGCGCGGACTCCCAATCGCTGCGCAGCGCCTCGAGGTCGTAATCGCCCTGGTGGGTCCAGCCCAGGTACCGAGGGTTGCTGCGAAAGACCTCGAGTAGCGCGGGAAGGTCTTCCTCTTTCGCGGGATCGAGCCGAAGTCGCTCGGTCTCGATTCCCGTCAGCTCAGCACCTGGACCATGATCGTGCGGTCCCTGGGGTGATCGTCGAAGTCCACGAGCACGAATTGCTGCCACGTGCCCGTGACCAGGTGGCCGTCCTTGACCGGCGCTGTCTCCGACGGCCCGACTACCGCAGCCCGAAGGTGGGAGTGGGCGTTGGTGTCGCCCGCCATGCGGTTGTGGTTGTAGTCCGCGCCAGGCGGGACGAGCCGGTCCATCAGGTCCTGCATGTCCTGGACGCCTCCAGGCTCGTACTCCATCAGGGTGACGGCCGCAGTCGAATGAGCGACGAAGACGTTGACGATGCCGTCCCTGATCCCGGCGGTGTCGACTACCTCCTGCACTCCCTTGGTGATGTCGATGATGTCGCCGTTGCCCTCGGTCGACACCCGGATCTGCGCGCTGTGGACCCCCATGAGCGGGAAGCCTACGACATGAAGTCGGCGGCGTCCCAGGGCTTCCCGGGGGCGATGATCTCCTTGAAGCGCCGGAGCTCTTCGGGGTCGATCCCGTAGGTGTGCTCGGCTGCGGGGAACCGGCGTGAGCGGACCTCGTCCGCGTAAGCCTGCACTCCCTCGACCATCGCGCGGCGAACCTCCGCGAAGCGCTTGGTGAAGCGAGGGGCGTGACCGTCGTACATGCCGAGCAGGTCGTGGAACACGAGCACCTGACCGTCGGTGGAAGGCCCGGCGCCAATTCCGATGACCGGCACGTGCATCTGATCCATGATCGTCTCGGTGACGGCCGCGGGCACCGCCTCGAACACGATCGAAAAGCAGCCTGCATCCTGGAGCGCGAGCGCGTCGTCGGCCACCTGCACGGCCTGGGGCGCGGTTCGGCCCTGCGCCTTGAACCCGCCGAGCGCGGACGCGCTCTGCGGCGTCAGGCCGACGTGGCCCATCACCGGGATGCCTGCGGACACGATGGCGCGCGCCCTCGAGATGCTCTCGCGCTTGTCCGCCGGGCCGCCGGCGATGCCGGCCATCTCGATCTTGACGGCGTCGCAACCGGCTTCCTTGACGTACCGTACGGCCGAGTCCACCGCCTGGCTGTCGGAGCTCTGGTAGGAGCCGAAGGGAAGGTCTCCGATCACGAGGGGGGTGTGCGCTGCACGCCGAACGGCGCTCGCGAGCATCAGCATCTCGTCCATCGAGACGGACACCGTGCTGGCATAGCCGAGCACGACGTTCGCTGCCGAGTCGCCGACAAGCACGACGTCGGCACCGGCTTCTTCGGCGACCTGGGCGCTCGGGTAGTCGTACGCGGTCACCATCACGATCGGCTCGCCAAGCCGCTTCATCTCCA
>JBKOZI010000086.1:0-15083 GCA_046725795.1 Actinomycetota bacterium | reverse complement strand
TGTCCAGGTCGCGGTGGATCTTGCCGCGGGCCTTCAGCATCACGCCGCGCAGCTCCTGGTACTCGTGGCCTGACTCGACGAGCAGCGTTACCCGCTCGTCGCGCTCCAGGTTCATCGTCTTCTGCGATTTCCCGTACGTGTAGATCCAGGGCTCCGAGTCGCGCATCACGAACCAGAGCGCGGTCACGTGCGGCCAGCCGTCTCGTCCAAGGGTGGCCACGTTCATCACCCGCTCATCGGCGAGGAACTCGGCGACCTCGGCCGAGCTCATCTTGATCTTGTCTCGCTTCTTCGCCAGAACCGCTACTAGTAGTCCGGGTCGAGCCGCAGCGTCCTCACGCCACCCGCGGCGTGCAGCTCGAGGTCGTTTACGTAGGCCGGGTTCGTGCGGCCGTCCCGCCAGCCCTCCAGCATGTCGTCGTAGTGCCCCGAGGCGGGGTGGCCGGACTGCCCCGTCGTGAGCTGCCAGCGCGAACGGCGCCGGTCGCCTAGATCGGCCAGCATCCGGTAGACGGGACCCCAAACGCCCTTGAAGGGTTCGGTGGCGAGGTAGCCGTTCTGCGTCACTGTCTCGCTTGCGCCGCCTGCCTCCACGGAGCGGTTGAAGATCCGGCGGAAGATCGGGTTGGCGGCGCCAAACGGATGCGCGAACTCGACGACGTGCACGCGTCCCCAGCGCCACCGATCCGGGTCGGCGCCGAATCGCTCCTGCAGGTCGTCGAGGGCCGCCTCCAGCGCCTCCAGCGCGACATCGTCCCAGGCCCTGCCCTCCGGCCGCTCGGGGGATGCGAACCATGAAGGGTCGCCCTCGTCCCAGAGCTCCAGCATCCGCGCCTGGAAGCGCCACGGCGAGGACACGACCGTGAACAGCTCGAGCCCGGATTTGTTCAGGTACCGCTCGATGAGCGTCTCGTCGCTGGCCGCAGCCGCCACGACCGTCCGTGCGAACACGACCGTGAAAGCGTGATAGATCGTGCCCGCAATCGTGCGCCTGTCGAGGTGTCCGTCCCAGCTCTTCAGCCGTTCGATTGCGCGGACCGCCCGTTGACTTCGCGGATGAAGGCGGGAGAGCCGGTGGACAGTCTCCACGCCCGGGTACGAGTAGAAGTCGTGCTGCATCCGCTCGAAGTCCTGGAGCGAGTGCCGCTCCCGCTCGCCGAGCATCTCCTCGATGCGTTGAGCGCGGTACCCGGTCATCCACTCGGACGTGATGTGGTGGGGGTAGTCGTCGTCGACGATCCGGTTGTTCGCCGTGACTATGAAGCCCTCAGGCGGGTTTACCAGGCGCGGAAGCTCATCGTAGGGAATCGTCCTTTCCCACTCGAACTCCCCCGTCCATCCCGGCTTCGGGAGGTCTGGACAGTCCCCCCGCCTGACCGGAATCCGGCCCGCCAGCTGGTAGCCGATGTTCCCGTCGCTGTCGGCGAAAAGCATGTTGAGCGGTGGGACCGCGTGGGCCTCGGTGGCCTCGACGATCTCGCCCGCGGTCTGCGCGAGCAACGTTCGGTAACCGGCTTCCGTGATGCATGCGTACTGGAGGCCGGTCCACGCGAGCGCAAGCGGCTGCTCATCCTGCGCCCCGAGCGCCGCATTCACGATCGGGCCGTGATGCGTCACGGTGACATCGAGCGCCTCGGGCTGCCCGCGTCCCTTCACCATGATCTCCTCGCGTACGATCTCGGCTCGACGCCAATCGCCCTCGAACTCGTACAGCCGGCCATCGTCGGGGTTCAGCCGCTCGACGAAGAGGTCTTGCGTGTCGGCCATCACGTTCGTGAACCCCCAGGCCGTAGTCGCCGTTTGGCCGAACACCGGAAACGGGTTCGTCGGAAGCGTGGCGCCGCGTGCCCGGAACTCGTCACAGGCAAGGTCGGCCTCGTACCAGAGGTCCGGAATCGTGGTAGTGAGATGGGGATCGCAGGCGAGCAAAGGCCGGCCCGTGAGCGAGCGTTCGCCTGAGACCACCCAGCTGTTTGAGCCGCCGGCCGGAACGCTCAGCCCGAGCGTCTCCCGGACGCGCTCGATCTGGGACGCGAGGTCGTTGCCCCTGCCGGCGTAAACCTGGCCGGGCGCGGTCACGAACGGGTTCCCCCTCGGGTACTGCGGCTCGAGCCGCGCGGCGCGTTCGGCGCCCGCCTCTCTCACGAGTTGCGCGCGCAGCAGCTCGAGCTCCCAGTTCGTGGCGAGCCCGAATGCCATCAGCTTCGAGGCGGCGAGGAGGTCGACCGCCGTCCACGGCTCCGGCTCCAGGCGTACGAGCTGGAACTCGAGCGGGAGCGCGTCCGCACACTGGATCGCCGCGTTGATACCAGCCGCATATGCGTCGAGAAAACTCCTCAGCAACGGGCTCAGCTCGCGCTCCTCGCGTTCGGCGACGCGCCGCATCCCAAGGATGCGCATCAGCAGGTCGGCGTTGAGGGCATCAGCGCCCGCAAACTCGGCCAGGCGGCCGGCGGTCGCGCGGCGAAAGAACTCGAGCTGCCACAGGCGGTCCTGGCCGTGGCACAGCCCGAGCGCAAAGCAGGTGTCGGCGACGCTCCGGGCTCGCACGTGGGGGACGCCGAACCGGTCGCGGAGGATGTCGACCGGTGCATCGAGCCCGCGAAGCCGGAGCCGGCCGGAGGTTTTCGGCAGAGGTCTCCTGAAGAGCTGGTACCAGAGGCCGAGGCCGGTTGCGGCCGCAGCGACGACGGCAGCCGGTCCGACCGCCGCCTTGGTCGCGCGCAGGGTCATCTCGAGCGATTTTGTCAGGCCGGCACGGCGAGTCTGTTCAAGCTAGGTCCTAAGAGCCTAAGCAGCCGCACCGGCCCTGGAGCGGCGGCCGATGAGCTTGCGGGCCGTGTCGTGGACGGCCTCACGTGCATCCTCTGGCTCCAGCACCGCCGCGTCCCCGGCCTCCCTGAGGATCTCGCGCACCAGCCAATCGGTCCCGGCGAAGGGCAGCTCCGCGATCAGCGCGCCGTCCGACAGCTCTTCGGCGATCACCCGGCGCTCCCGCTCCCAGCGGGCGCGCTCCGGCGAGATCCAGACGCGCGCGACCTGCGAGGCGGGAACCTTGCCGGTCCGAGGCCAGCCCTCGATGTCCGCGCTCGGGTCCACCTCGGGCCGTGGCTCGAAGGTCTTCTTCGAGATCCGCGCCTGCTTGATGCGGTCGAGCCGGAAGTGACGGGTGGCCTCCTTTTCGAGGTCGTAGCTGAAGACGTACCACCCCTCGCGGCCGTTGATCAGCCCGTAAGGCTCGACCGTGCGCTTGGTGAACTCGTCCTCGTTCTCCTTGTAGTACTCGAGCGAGAGCAGGCGGGACTCGACGATCGCGGTGTTGATCGTGCGCGAGAGCGCCGAATCATCGGTGGTCGTATGCGCGATCTGAAGCCCCTCCTGCGCCGGATCCTCGCCGAGCGCGGCCACGATCTTCTGCCGTGCCGAGGCCAGGCTGCCCTCCGGAAGGTGGTCCCCCAGCAGGTCGATCGCCGCCACGAGCGCCTTCGCCTCGAGTGGCAACAGGCGGGCCGGGCGCGCGAAGTTGTCGCTGTAGGGCTCGGGATCGACGTACATCTCGTCGCCCTGAACCTCCGCGTAGAGGACGTAGCTGCCGCCGCCGAAGTTGACCACGTTCAGCACGTCGACGTCTTCGCGAAGCTCCTGCTCGGTGATCTGAAGGCGCTCGCAGACTTCTCGCGTCTTCGGCCGCATGTCGTGTCGCGCGGTGTGGATGAGGATCCCCGCGAGCGCGACGAGCCTGGCGAAGCGTTCCGGGCGAATCGGGGTGTCGCCCTGGCCGTTGGAGCGCTCCGGCTTGCCGTTCGTTGCCTCGGACGTCGCTGCGCGCCGGCGCTTGCGTTCGGCCACGAAGTCCGGCTCGGACTCGTGCCGTTCGACGATCAGCGACAGGCGCTCGGTCGCCTCCTCGACGAGCTCGGCGGGCTCGAGCAGGCGGACGTTCTCTCCGAGCCCGAGCACCCATGCGACGAGCTGCCGTGGTTGCGCGTACTCAGTTGTGAAGACAACCCCCGGGCCGGGCACCCGGCGCGAGCCGGCGCGCCACTGGGAGCCCGACTTCGCGATCTTCTCCATCGACCCATAGCGGCCGAAGTCACGGTCGATCAACCAGGCGATGCGGTCCGAAACCCAGACCCGTGCGGTACCGATGGGATCGCCCAGCTGCCAGTCCGCGCGGCGGGCGTAGCTCCAGGGGTCGAAGTCGGGGGGACCGGTGAAGTCGTGCTCGGCCTTGGTGGCGTAGGAGACCTTGTCCTTGATCCTGGAGAGCCGGAAGACGCGCATGTCACCGCGCTCGTGCGCATAGCCGACGAGGTAGAACCGGCCACCCTGGAACAGCAGGTGATAGGGGTCGATCTTTCGCTTCGAGACCTCGTCGCGCTCGATCGTGTAGTAGTCGAACTCGATCGTCTTGCGGCGCGAGATCGCGGTCTCGACCTTGGCGAGGCGTTGCGAGAGCTCGCGGCTCCCGGCCGACGCCGTCACGGCGACCGCAACCGAGCGGTGCTCGGGCGAGCTCAACGGGCTCGGCCGTCCCCACGACAGCTGCTGAAGCGCGAGGCGCAGCGGCTCGGCATAGGCGAAGCGGCCGTCGAGCAGCACCAGCGCGGTCTGCAGAGCGGCAAGCTCGGAGTCGTCGAACTCGACCGGCGGCAGATAGAAGTTTTCCGGTGGCAATGTGTAGAGCTCTGCCTCGAAATAGCCCTCGGGCGGCTTTTCGACCTTCAGGTTGATCCCGAGCGCGTCGAGCTCGGCCCGGTCGGCGTAGAAGCGGCGGGCGAAGGCGTCGTCGTTCATCTCGCTGTAGCCCTCGACGTCCTGCTTGATCTCGAGCGCGGACACCGGCCTGCGCTCGGCCATCAGAAACGAGATCAGCGAAAGCTGGCGGATCAGTTTTTCGGTGTCTTTTGCCATCGCAAAACCCGCGCGCTCCCCGGCGCGAGGCACCATCAAGGATAGATCGCAGACTGAAGCGCCCTAAGCGCTTCCGCGGCGAAGATCGCCCAAAATGGGCGAACTACGACGTGCGGCTGACGACAGGCGCCGCGCGGCCAAGGCTCGGACCGGGTGCCGCTGCGGGGCGGCGCCGCCCGCGCACCGTGCTGTCCAGCCCGGAGAATGGTGTCGAGACGCGCTGCTCGCGCACCGTCACCGTGAGCGCGTCGACGACCGCCGGGTCGAACTGGTGGCCGGCGCCCTGCCGAATCTTTCGCACGGCCACCCACGGCTCGAAGGCCGGCCGCCACGGACGGTCGCGGGTCATCGCGTCGAACGCGTCGCAGGCGAGCACCACCCGACTCGCGAGCGGGATCTCCTCACCCTTGAGGCCCTCGGGGTAGCCACCGCCGTCCCAGTGCTCGTGCAGGCAGCGCACGATCGTTGCGACGTTGCCCAGGCGCGGGAAGCGCTCGATCATCTCGGCTCCCCAACGGGGGCAGCAGCGGATCACCTCCCACTCCTGTTCGTCCAACGGTCCCTCCTTGAGGAGGATCGCATCGGGCACACCGATCTTGCCGACGTCGTGCAGTCGCGCGGCCAGCGAGATCTCCGCCAACGCAGCCTCGTCGAAGCCGAGGCGCTGCGCGACTCGCTCGGCGAGCACATTCACGCTCTGTGAGTGCTCCCACGTGTAGCTGTCATGGAGGTCGATCGCGGCGGTGAGCGCCTCGACGCCGGACGCATTCGCGATCTCCAGACGCTCGTGCATGTCGCTCTGCTCGAGCGCGACCGCGCCGAGATCGGCGAGCCGGGTCAGGAGCTCGATCTCCAGGTCGCCGAAGATCTGTGCGTCAGGCTTCGCGATCACCGCCAGCGCCCCCCGCACCTGGCCGTCCCAAGTGATCGGCGCGGCGCCGCCCGCCCGCCCCGCGCCTCGGTCGTAGTGCACGCCGAAGTCCAGGCAGTCCGTGCAGGTGACCGGCTCGCCCGAAAAGAACACGTCCCTCATCATCCCTTCGTCGATCGCGAAGTGCTTCCCGATCAGCTCCTCGGTCCGGTGCCCCGCGATCACGGTCGCAATCCGCGGGTCTCGCCGGTCGAGCGCGCAAACCGTCGCCCGGTCGGCTCCGGTTACATGGCATGCCTCCTCGGCTACCCGATCCAGTACGGCGCCCATGTGGCCACCGCGGGCGACCACCCAGGCCGCGTCGGCAATCGCGCCCGTGCGCCGTGCGAGCTCACGGCTCTGCGCCCGGGACTCGAGGATCCGTTGGGCGCCCAGCACGGCGAGGCCGGCGGAGATCGCGAGCAGCAGGCCCACGATCCAGTCCGTGGCCGGCCACTGGTCGAGAGGCTTGCGGTAATAGATCTCGTCGAGGCGGACGGAGACTCCGGCGAGGAGGGCTACCGCCAGCACACCTGCACGCTGACTGTGGGTGCGACTCGACATGAAGGAAGGCGCGGCTGCCTTTTACATCGGCGGCTACGCGCGCTGCGGCGCTAGAACTTCTGTCCAGCGCAAGCGCGCTGTCATCCGCTGCCCGCGTCAGGAGAGCGCGGTATCGCCGTCTTGCTGTGAGCTGGACCGGGCGCGCCTATTCGCCGGCAGCTGCGCTGAGCGGTTCGGCCGGCGCGATCGCGGCCTTGCCGTTGGCAGCCGGGAACCACGCCGAGCCTTCGATCGCCCGGTCGTACTGCGTCCAGGTCTCGCCATCCTGGAGACCCTTCTCGAGGCGGTCGAAGCTTCCGAGCTTCCCGCCGAGGTTGTCGATCGCGTGCACGATCGTCGCCTCGCGGGTGCGGGGAGTGACCGGGCTTCCGTTCTCGTAGGTGCCGTGATGCGAAAGCAGGATGTGGAGCACGGCGCGGGCGAGCGCGGGCGGAAAGCCGCCGATCCGCTCGATCGTGCTGCGCACGAGGTAGTAGCCGAGCGGGATCTCGCCGTGCAGCTTGCCTGTGTCGGTCAGGTCGATCGCCGTCGGGTCCTGGGCATAGGCCTCGATCTTGCCGAGGTCGTGGATGAGCGCGCCCGTCACCGCGAGGTCGCGATCGATTCCGGGAAAACAGGCCGAGATCGCGCTGACAGCCTGGCCGACCGAGAGCGTGTGCTCCAGCAGTCCGTGGCAGTAGGCCTGGTGGTAGAACTTCGCGGCCGGAGCGCTGCGAAAGCGCTGCCAGCTCTCGGACCGCTCGCCGAAGAGCTCTTCCAGAAGGCCCCGAAGCGACGGGTGCTGCACGGTCTCGATCAGGTGACGCAGGTCGGCCTCCATCTTGCCGACGTCCAGCGCCGGGCCCTCGACGAGGTCGGCGAGCAGGTAGTCGCCGTCCTGCGCGGCTGAAACAGCCTGCACCGTAAGCTGTGGGCCCCAGCGCTCGTGCAGCTCGTAGCGTCCGCACACGACCACGGCCGCGCCGGGCTGTGCGATCTCCTGGAGCGAGCTCGGGTCGTCCCAGCAGACAGCGGACAGCGTGCCCGTCCGGTCGCGCAGCGTCATCGTGAGGAAGTGCTCGCCGTTCTTCTTCTGGCGAAGGGAGCGCGCGCTCACGAGGAACACAGCCTCGACCGACGCGCCGTCGGTGAGGTCACGGATGAACGTCGTGCGGGTCCCTGGGGCAGGGCTTCCGCCCGCCCCGAAAAGACGGCTGTTTCCATTCTCAGACAAGATCAGCTGAACTTAAGGTGAGCATCGGACAGGAGCCTCAGGTGGTCTCCTGGTGCTAGAAAGGTCGTGGTGGCGCGAACGTTTCTGACAACCGAGCCCGCTTCGCCCACCGCGCTCGCGGGCGCGCCGGTCTGCGTTCTGGCGAAGGTCGGCGAGGCGTCGCTCAAGGGTCGCAACAAGCGGCGCTTCCTGAACGTGCTGAGGCGAAACCTCAAGGCAGCGCTCGTCGGCCTCGACGCCCGCATCGAGACAGGCGGCTCGGTGCTGGTGATCGCCGTTCGCGACGAGCTTGCCGCGGACGAGGTCGCATCGCGGCTCGAGCGTGTCTTCGGGTTCGCCGCCGGCTCGGTGTGTCTGCGGTGTGAGCGTGAAGTGGAGCGGATCGCCGACGTTGGCATGCTCGCCTTCGAGCGGCAGCGACCCGGCACCTTCGCCGTGCGCGTGCGCCGGCGCGACAAGACGTTCGCACTCACATCCCAGGACCTCGAGCGCCAGATCGGCGCCGCGATTCAGCAGCGCACCGGGCTTCCCGTGAACCTGAGCTCCCCCGACCTCGAGCTGCGCGTCGAGATCGACGTCGGCTCTGCCTACGTGCACGTGGGCGAGCTGGCGACGGCCGGTGGCCTTCCGGTCGGGACGAGTGGCCGCGCGGTCTCGCTGCTGTCCGGCGGCATCGACTCGCCGGTCGCGTCGCTCTTTTCGATGAAACGCGGGCTCTCACTCGAGTTCGTGCACTTCAGCGGCGAGCCGTATCTGGACCCCACCGCGACGACGAAGGCCCAGGCGCAGGCCAAGGTCCTGAACGGGTTCCAGGCCGAGCGCCCCGGGGCGCTCTGGGTGGTGCCGTTTGGGCACCAGCAGCGGATGCTCTCCGCCGTCTCCGATGAGACGCACCGGATCGTGCTCTACCGCCGCCAGATGGCGCGGATCGGCTGCGCACTCGCCGAGCGGCTGCGGGCAGCGGCGCTTGTCACAGGCGACTCCCTTGGCCAGGTTTCGTCGCAGACCCTGCCGAACATGAGCTCGGTCGACGATGCGTCGGAGCTGCCGATCCTCCGCCCGCTGCTGTCGTTCGACAAGCGCGAGGTGATGGCGAAGGCAGCCTCGATCGGCCTGTTGGCGCTCTCCGAGCTGCCGGCCGACGATGCCTGCCCGCTGTTCGCCGGCGCGAAGCAGCGCACCGCCGTCCCGCGCTCCGACATCCTCGCGGCCGAGGCGCAGCTCGACCTGGACGCGCTGGCGGAGTCCGCCGCCGAGGAGGCACGGAAGGTCGAGCCAGGGGTGTTTCTCGACCGGCTCGAGCGCGAGTCACGCGCATAGGGCGCGGTCCCGGCCAAAGTAACTGCAGTTGACCCCGTCATCGGGGGTCAACTGCAGACGATTGGTTCAGCACGAGCGCACCGGAAAGCTCGCTCAATCCCGGTTGATAGGCTCGCGCCTCCTTGCCGCTGGCCGTCACGTCATACGACTTCTCGGTGTTCCTGCACGTGACCGCGGTCGTGGTCGGGTTCGGCGCGACGTTCGCCGAGTCGATCACGTTTCCGGTCGCGATGACGATGGACAAGCGGCACCTTCCGTACGTCCACCGCCTTCAGCGCGCCATCAACTCCTGGTTCACGGGGCCGGCGATGATCGTGATCCTCGCGACCGGCTTCTTCCAGGTGTCCGATCGGGATTGGGATCTCGGCGATTTCTGGTTGAGCGGTTCGTTGACGATCGTGCTCGTGCTCGGCGCGATCCTCGGCGCCTACTTCATTCCCGAAGACCGGCGGCTACAGGCGATGGCCGAGAGCGACATCGCCGCCTCCGGCTCGGGCGAGATCGTCCTGTCCCAGGAGTACCAGCGAAGGTCGCGCAACGAGGGCATCGTCGGTGCGATCACCGGGCTCCTGGTCATCGTGGCGATCTATCTGATGGTCACCAAGCCCGGCCTGTCGTAGGACATCCCACTCCTGCGCCACGTGTGAGCGAGCCTCGCGAAGAGATCGTCAGGGTCGCGGCCGGTTCCGCGGCTTCCGAATAGCGCAGCGAGCCGGGCGTCGTGAGCTTCTCGCCGGTCTCGAGCAGCTCACCGTCACCCACGACCAGCTGCGCGACGGCGCCAACGACGAGCTCTACGGCGGCTGGCCGATGATCCCCTCCGGCCCTCAAGACGCTGACGCCTGAGACCCTGACGGCTCTGATCGAGGCGCCGCTGCATCTCGGCGGCGCCTCGGCCCATCAGCCGGTCCGGGCCGAGCCAAGGATGGCGAGGGCCGGAATCGAACCGGCGACACCATGATTTTCAGTCATGTGCTCTACCGACTGAGCTACCTCGCCGCGGGGTCCGGATGGTAGCGACCGGAGCCCTATGCGCCAGGCCACTGCTGCAGGAACGGCAGCGGGTCCACCGGATGGCCGCCGTTGTACCACGGTCCGTCCCAGACCTCGAAGTGGAGGTGAGTTCCTTCGGCGCTGCCGGTCGCACCCACGGCGGCGAGCTGCTGCCCGGTCGCGACGTCGACGCCGGCTTTCACGAGGATGCTGCCCTGCGCCAGGTGCATGAACACGTAGTTGTACGGCTCGCCGTTCGAGGCCAGCACCAGGTAGTAGCCGGCACCGGTGGCCTGATAGGCGACCCATGTGACCCGGCCGGCATGCGGTGCCACGACCGGTGTGCCGCCCGCGGCCATGATGTCCTGCCCCTGATGGATGTGTCCCGACCGCTTCGCGCCGAAGCGCGCGTCGGGCCCACCGAAGTTGTGCGGGCCGGCGACCGGGAAGCGGTGGTCGGCAGAGGGCGCCGGGGGGCTCACCTGGACGGTCGTCGCGCGGACCACGCGATAGCCGCTCGGATCTTTGGCCGTGATGCGGACGCGGTAGCTTCCAGTCGCCGCGCCCTTCGGTGGCTGCCATGTATATGAGTGCGTGATCGCGGTTCGGCGCGATCCGAGGTTCTTGCGGTACGTGCCGCCCCCCGTGAGGCTCACGAAGGCCAGTCGGACGCGCACGCGCGCAGAGCGGTCGGTGATCTGGAATCGCACCACCGGAAAACCGGCGTTGAGCCCCGAAGCCGTCGCGCTGAAGACCGTCAGCGTGGGCCGCGCGCTTCGCTTCTGGTGCCCGGTCGAATAAGGGGAGCCGCCGCTCGTACCCGGCGTCGCGGCCGGCACGTTCGTGCCCGGGATCGACGGATCGATGGAACCGCCGCTGCCCGCGCCGCCGGCGGCGTGCGCGGATGCCGCGAAGAGAAGGGCAACCGTGCCCGCGAATGTGCCAGCGACCCTGCCAGACACGCTGGAGATCGTTTCGACACCCGTTCGCGCCGGCTGAAGGTGCTTGGACGCTTGTCCTACGTGGCGAGGCGCGTGGCGAGCTCGACGGCCTCGGCAGCGGTGTCCGCGTAATGCAGTTCCCCGCGAGGAAGCTCGCGGCGGTGTTCGAGCCGCCAGCCGGCCACCGCCACAACCGGCCGCCCCAACACTCCGGCGAGGGCGATCTCCGAGAGGGTGCCCCACTCGCCGCCAACCGCGACCACCACGTCCGCAGACGCGACCACTGCGAGGTTGCGAGCGTGCCCGACGCCCGTCGCCACGGTGATGTCCGCGTGGACGTTGGCGCGGGACCGATCGGTGCCGGGTAGCACACCGACGACCGTGCCACCGGCCTCGCTGGCGCCGCGCGAGGCTGCCTCCATCGCACCCGCCTCGCCGCCGGTGACGAGCGTAAAGCCCGCCTCCGCGAGCCCGCGCCCCACCTCGTACGCCAGCCCGGCCAGCTCATCGTCGCAACGGCCCGGCCCCGCGACGGCCGCGTACCGTCGCGCCTCACCGCTCAAGCATTCCCCTCATCAGGTCCAGCGCGCCTCCCTTGAACAACGGGTCGTTGAGGTTCCCGCACTTGGGCGATTGCACGCACGAAGGGCAGCCGGACTCGCACGGGCAATCGGCGATCAGCCGGCTCGCGTCGCCAACGAGGCGCTCGAACTCCTGATAGCCGCGCCGTGTGATCCCGACGCCGCCTGGATGGCCGTCATATATGAAGATGGTGGGCACGCCGGTCTGATGGTGGTAGTTGGTGGAGAGGCCGCCGATGTCCCAGCGGTCGCACATCGCGATCAGCGGCAGCACCGCGATCTGCGAGTGCTCGGTGGCATGGAGCGCGCCGAGCATCGCGTTCAGCGGCAGGAAAGCGACCTGCTCGTCGCCCAACTCGTACCACAGTGCCTGCGTCACGAAGTTCTGCTCCGGCAGGTCGAGGGTGTTGAGGTCGATGACCGCGTGGTCAGTCAGACGCTTGCGCTGGTAGGCGACCACCTGTTGGGCGACTGACACGATTCCGAAGCTGAGCCGAATTCCCAGCGCGGTACGCGTCTCGCGCTCCTCCTCGATGAACGTCTCGGTCTCGATCTTCGGCTGCGTGTAGAAGTCACCGAGTGCGGGGCGTACGATCGCGCGCCGTCCTTCGATGTCCAGCTCCTCGACCTCGTACGGCTCGCCGAGGTGCAGGTAGACGGCGCCCGGGTGAACGGTCGAGAAGGCACGCTCGGCCTCGACGAATCCGAGGAGCTCGCCCTCGTCCGCTTCCACGATCGTGAAGCTGTCGGGCGACGCTGACCGCAGCGACACCTGTGCGGCCGGGAAGCCCGCGCGCCGCGGCAGCCAGCGCCCGGCGTGCTTGCGGAGCTCGCCGGCGGCAACGAGCCGGTCGGCGAACGTCTCGAGCTCTTCGCCGAGCACCGCGGCGTCGGCGGCCTCGAGCGGGCCCTCGTAGGCGGCCGTGACGAGGTGCCTCATATAGATGAACTCGGAGCCGTGGTCGAGGATCGCCGCCTCCACAGGGCGATCGAGGAACTCTTCGGGGTGCCGGCAGAAGAACTGGTCCAACGCGTCGTCTCCGGCCACATACAGCGCCAGCCCGCGACGGCGTCGACCGGCTCGCCCCCACTGCTGGCGCAGGCTCGCAACGGTTCCGGGAAAGGTCACGGAGATCGCCGCATCGAGATGCCCGATGTCGATTCCGAGCTCGAGCGCGCTCGTCGCGACGACTCCGATCAGCTCACCCGCGGCGAGCCGCTGCTCGAGCGCGCGCCGCTGGGCCGGCGTGTAGCCGGCGCGGTAGGGAGCGATCCGGCGCTCGAGCTCAGGGTCGTCGAGCCGGTCCTTCGCGAAGCGGAAAATCAGCTCCGCCGCGCGGCGCGAGCGCGCAAAGCAAATCGTCCTGACGCCCGCGCTGACGAGGTCGGCGAAGAGTGCGGCCGCCTCGCTGAGACTCGAGGCCCGCCGCCCGATGCGCTCGTCGAGCAGCGGTGGGTTGCACATCACGATCTCGCGCTCGCCACGTGGAGCGCCGTCACGGTCGACGAGGCTGAAGTCGAGTCCCGTCAGGCCTTGCGCGAGCTGCAGCGGGTTCGCGATCGTCGCGGACGTCATCACGAAGCGGGGGCTGGTGCCGTAGGCGGCGGCGAGACGTCGCAGACGCCGCAACACGTTGGCGACATGCGACCCGAAGACGCCGCGGTAGACGTGCGCCTCGTCCACCACGACGAGCGCCAGGTTCGCGAAGAAATCTCCCCAGCGGTCGTGGTGCGGGAGGATCCCGACGTGCAGCATGTCGGGGTTGGTGAGCACGAGGTTCGCCCGCTTGCGGAGCGCTGCTCGCTCGCCTTGCGGCGTGTCCCCGTCGTAGATCGCCTGCCGCAGGGACGGGATCTGCAGCGCTGCCAGGCCGCGCGCCTGGTCCTGAGCGAGCGCCTTCGTCGGATAAAGGTAGAGCGCCCGCGCGCGAGGGTCGACCGCGAGCATGTGCAGCACGGGAAGGTTGAAGCAGAGCGACTTGCCGCTCGCAGTCCCGGTCGTGACCATCGTATGGCCGTGCCGCATGACGCTGTCCCAGGCCTCGGCCTGGTGTGAGAAGAGCGATTCGATTCCGGTCCGAGCCAAGGCCTCGCGCACGAGCGGGTGGAGCTCGTCGGGTACCGGGCACAGCTCGGCCTCTTGGGGCTGCTCGAGCGCGGTCGCCACCAGGCGCTCGTCCTCGCCCGCGAGCAGGGGCTCGAGGGGCGCAGTCCAGTCCCCGATCTCCTGCTGTGCGCGCGTCCGGGCCAAGCGTCCTGTAACAGTAGAGGGGCGATGACCCTCCAGGGGCAGGCAATCCTGGGGCCTCCCGTGCGCGACTGGTTCGCACGCCGCTCCTATGAGCACGACGAGTTTTCCGACCTCGCCGGGCTGGCCAGGCGAAAGCGAGAGCTCGGCGTCGAGGTGTCGGTGGTGCTGCCCTGCCGGAAGGTCGCGAGCACGATCGGAGCGATCGCGGACGAGATCCATGCGCTGAACGAGAGCGCGCCGCTGGTCGATCAGCTGCTGGCGATCGACGCCGGCTCACGGGACGGCACGGCCGAGGTCGCCGCCCGCCACGGCGTCACCGTCTACCAGGAGAACGAGCTCATGACGGCGTTCGGCCCTGCGGCCGGCAAGGGCGATGCGATGTGGCGGTCGCTCTCCGTCGCAAGCGGGAACGTGGTGATGTTCCTTGACGCCGACACGACAAACTTCGGCCGTCACTTCGTCTCCGGGATGCTCGGCCCGATCCTGAACGAGCCCGGCGTGCGATTCGCGAAGGCGACCTACCATCGCCCGCTGATCGGCCCGCGCGGGGACGTGCTCGACGACGCGGGACGCGTCACGGAGCTCACGGCAAAGCCACTGTTGCGCACCTTCTTCCCGGAGCTCTCGGGATTCGGCCAGCCGCTCGCCGGTGAGCTCGTCGCCGAGCGGGAGCTGCTCGGCGAGATCCCCTTCCTGACCGGCTACGCAGTCGAGACCGCGATGCTGATCGACATTCTGCGGGCCGCCGGTCTCGACACGATGGCACAGGTCGGTCTCGGCGCCCGGCACAACCGCTCGAAGGCGCTCCGAGAGCTGGGGTCGATGTCCTACTCGGTCGCCCGGGTGGTGGTCGAGCGCAGCCTCGGGTTCGTGCCGGAAGCAGCCGACCGGTACGTGCGGGCGGTCTGCACGCCGGCGGGGACACGCCTCGATGAGGAGCCGCTCGCGCTAATCGAGCGCCCACCGTTCTCTCTGAGCGGCGGCGGTAGCCTGCCTCGATGACCGCCGCTGCGAAGGTCAGGTTGTTCTGACGCTTCGCTGTGTCTACACGGACCTCGACGGGACGATGCTCGGCAAGGGCGCCTCGCTTCTCCGCGACGCCGAGGGCAACTTCTCGTCGCTGGCGATCCGGGCGCTCGAGGCGTGCCACCGCGCCGGGGTAGAGGTCGTGATCAAGTCCGGCCGGCGGAAGGCACAGGTCTACGAGGACGCCCGCCTGATCGGGCAGCCCGCCTACATCTACGAGATGGGATGCGGGCTCGTGGACGGGTCCGAGGAGGTTTTCCTGACGGGCGAGCTGCAGCCGCGCGAAGACGCTTCCGTGTATCAGCAGATAGAGCGCTCGGGAGCACCACAGCTGCTGCTCGACACCTATCCGGGGCGGATCGAGTACCAC
>JBKOZI010000085.1:0-16028 GCA_046725795.1 Actinomycetota bacterium | reverse complement strand
GCTTCGACGCGTACAACATGCGGGGCGGGATCGAGGCGTGGGCGGAGGAAGGGCTGCCGCTGGAGCCCGAGGGCGGGGTCGTCGCCGAGCACTAGCGATCCTCCGCCCGCGGGTGTAAGGTCGGCTGGGCTGAGGAGGTTTTCGTGCGCTCGGGCAGCGCCCTCGCGATAGTCGTTTCGATGGTGATAGTCCTCGCCGGCGCGGGCAGCGCGGCTGCCAGCCACAACCGGGTCAGCTTGGTCTCGACCGGCCCGACCGACGGCAACGGGCCGGGCGACAGCTGCGGCTGGGGCGGCTGCGCCGCCTTCTCCGAGGACGGATCGCGCGTGTTTTTCACGACGGACGCTCAGCTCGTGAGCGAGGACACCGACACGCAGTTGGACGTCTACGTGCGTGCCGGGATCACCACGACGCTGATCTCGAAGGGTCCAAACGGCAACGGCAACTCTCGTACGCTGTTCGGCGCGATCTCGGCCGACGGCACGGTCGCCTTCTTCCACACGCCGGATGCGCTCGTGGCGGCCGACACGGACAGCCAGGTCGACCTCTACCGCTGGTCCGGCGGCTCGGTCAGCCTGGTCTCGATCGGCTCCAGCGGGGGCGACGGGCCCTACGACGTCTGCCGCATCGTCTCATTCTCAACGACCTGCATGGGAACGGGGATCCGGCACGTGTCCCGGGACGGCACACGGGTCGTGTTCGAGACCGAGGAGCGGCTCGTGCCCGAGGACGCCGACGGCGTCCGGGACGCCTATCTATGGGACAACGGCACGGTGAAGCTGGTCTCGGCCGCCTCCGGGCCGAGCAGTGGGTCGCACATCAGCAGCTCCCAGGGGATGTCCGCTGACGGCTCCAACGTGTTCTACACTACGACGGAGCAACTGACCCCCGGGGCCGACGCGAACGGCGCCGTGTACGAGCGCGTCGGCTCGACCGTCAGCTTGGTCACGAACGCAACCGTCAATTACTTCGGGAAGATCTCCGACGACGGCGCCCGTTTCTTCTTCGACACGCCGGAGTCGCTCGACCCGACCGACACCGACGGCCTCGTCGACGTGTACATGAGCCAGGGCGGCGCGATCACGCTCGTGTCGGCACGGCCCGACGGCACCGGATTCTGCTGCTACGACGACGCATACCTGGCGGGCATCTCTCGTGACGGCGCCCGGGCCTTCTTCACAACGGGCGAACCGCTCGTGGCGGAGGACGACGACGGGTTCTGCGTGCGGTACGGCATCGACCCGGTGACCGAAGAGGAGTACGAGTACTTCGTGCCGTGCGTCGACGTCTACGAGCGCGCGGCGGGCACCACCACGCTCGTCTCGACCTCGCCCGCGCTGCCCGACGGCGACTACGACGCGGGCTTCTACGCGAGTTCGTCGGACGGCCTGCGCGTCTTCTTCTCGACGCAGGAGGTGCTGCTGGCGGACGACACGAACAACGTGCCAGACGTCTACGAGCGCGGGGCCGGCGCCACCACTCGCATCTCCGTAGGGCCTAACGGGTCGGGCGGCCACTCCGCACAAGTGTCCACCGGCGGAGGCCGTGTCATTTTCAGAAGCTCTCGGCAGCTCGTGCAGGCTGATCGAAACACTTTTGAGGACACGTACGAGCGCGCGAACGGCCGCACGACGCTGCTCACCGGCTGGCGTTTTCCCGACTATCCCATCGCGTCCACGCCCGCCAAGGACCACGTCCTGTTCGCCACGAGCGAGAGCGTCGTCAGCGACGACCAGGACGCATGCCCGCAACCGCCCTACGAGCCGCGCCTCTGCAACGACCTCTACGACGTCCGGATCGGTACTCCCCAGGGCTATCCGCGACCGCGGGGCGCCACGCCAATCCACCTGCCGCTGGTGCCGGCCAGCAGGCAGTGCACGAACGCCACCCAGAACAGGACGCACGGCGCGCCGCTCGCGTTCGGCTCGTGCCACCCGCCGGTCCGGGAGTCGCCGAACCTGACCGTGGGGGGCGATGACGGCATCGCGCCGGCCTACTCGCTTGGCTCGCTGCGCGTCGACGTGCTCCCGGGGGCCCCCGGGGAGGCGGACGACGCCGACGTGCGCTTCCGCTTCGGCCTGACGAACGTGATGAACGCCGCCGACCGCACCGATTACACCGGTGAGCTGCAGGCCTCTTTCGACGTGCGCCTCACGGACAGCGACCCGGGCGCGCCGGCCTTCTACCCGCCTGCCACCGTGGTCGACTTCCCGTTCTCGTTCACGGTGCCGTGTGTGGCGAACCCGGACTCCCTGCGCGGCGGCGATTGCGCTCTGACGACGACCGCGGAGGCCGTGCTGCCCGGCTCGATCCAGGAGGGAGCGCGCGCGATCTGGGGCCTCTCCGATGTGCGGGTCTTCGACGGCGGCCCGGACGGCGACGTCGACACCGCCGACAACTCGCTCTTCGCGCGCCAGGGAGTGTTCATCCCGTAATCCCGCCGACGCGCAACGCCTCGTCGCGGTCCTCGAAGGACTCGGTTCGAACAACCTTGCCGTCGCGCAGGGTGTGTACGTGTGCGATTTTCGCCTCGACTTCCACGCCGCTCTCCTTGCCGCGCCCGCAAACCCGCACGAATGCGACAACCTTGTCGCCGGCGCTGATCAGCCGCTCGGGCTCGTTGCGAAATTCGCCGAAGATGTTGCGCGCGTCGCGCCAGAGCTCCTGCACGCCCTCGTGGCCTCGGTAGGTGCCGCCGCCGGGTCCAGGGACGATGTAGGTATGCCAAACGATGTCTGGGTCGATGTCGGCGAGAGCTCCCTCGATGTCGCCGCGGTTGAAGGCCTCATAGCCGCGTAGCGGCGCAACCACGTTGGCATCGCCGAGCGCGTCGAGCGCCTCATCGCGGGTACGCGGTCCCCACCAGGCGATCGCCCTTCCATCTCTGATGGTCCACACGTGAACCACATGCGCCTCCAGCTCGATTCCGCTACCGCGACCCCTTCCGACCTGGTGCGCGACGACCACGACCTTGTCCCCGGCTTGGACCAGGAGCTCGGGTTGAATCCGGAACTCGTCGAAGCTCTCTATCCACGAGTCGACGAACTGCTTGAAGCCGTCGGCGCCGTGATGAACCCCTTCGTTGAGGTCTCCGAACCCTGGCTCCCACTTCATCTCGGGGTGGAGCAGTCCCGCCAGCACGTCGGGCTCGCGCCTGTTCCAGGCCTCGTAGCCGTCGAGGAGGACCCGAACATCGTCCTCGGTCATGACACGGACGCTACAGGGGACGCTACAACGGCTGGCGCACGATCGGGCGCCGCGTCGCGGCGACCTCGTCAAGCCGGCGCACCGGCGTCGTGTACGGCGCCGACTGTGCGACCTCGGGATTCTCCTCCGCCTCGGCGAGGATCTCCTCGATCGCCGCAGCGAACGCCTCGAGCGTCTCGGGCGCCTCGGTCTCGGTCGGCTCGACCATCAGGGCCTCGTCGACCAGCAGCGGGAAGTAGACCGTCGGCGGGTGGAAGCCGAAGTCGAGCAGGCGCTTGGCGATGTCGAGCGTCTTGACGCCGAGCTCGCGCTTCGCCTTGGCGCCCGACAGCACGAACTCGTGCTTGCAGAGGCGGTCGAACGCGACGGGCAGGTAGCGCCCGGCGCGGCCGTCCTTCATCAGGGCCAGCAGGTAGTTCGCGTTCAGCACGGCCGTCTCCGAGGCCTCCGTGAGACCGTCGCCGCCGAGGCTCAGGATGTAGGCGTAGGAACGCGCGAACACGCCGAAGTTCCCCTGGAACCCGCGCAGGCGCCCGATCGACTTGGGGCGGTCGTAGTCGAGGTCGAACCTCGGCGGGCCGCCGTTTCCGCCCTCGCGCCGGACCACCTGCGGTCGGGGCAGGAACGGCTCGATCCGCTCCGACACCGCGATCGGCCCGGCGCCCGGCCCGCCGCCGCCGTGCGGCTGCGAGAACGACTTGTGCAGGTTCACGTGGACGATGTCGAAGCCCATGTCGCCCGGCCGCGAGATCCCCATCACGGCGTTCAGGTTGGCGCCGTCGTAGTAGAGCGTCGCGCCGGTGCCGTGGACGATCTCGGCGATCTCCTCGATGCGCTCGTCGAAGAGCCCGAGCGTGTTCGGGTTGGTCAGCATCAGGCAGGCGACGTCCTCGTCCGCCTTGGCGCGCAGGTCGTCGACGTCGATCCCGCCGCGCTCGTCGCTTGCGACCTTTACGACGTCGTAGCCCGCCATCGTGACGGTGGCGGGGTTCGTGCCGTGGGCAGTATCGGGCGTCAGGACCTTGCCCCGTGACTCGCCGCGGTCGGCATGGTAGGCGCGCGTCAGCAGCAGCCCGGCGAGCTCTCCGTGGGCGCCCGCAGAGGGCTGCAGGCTCACGTGCGGCAGGCCGCAGATCTCGACCAGCGACCGCTGCAGCAGCCACATCAGCTCGAGCGCGCCCTGGGCCCGCTCCGGCGGCGTGAGGGGGTGAAGCCTGGCATGGCCCGGGAGCGCCGCGACGCGCTCGTTCAGCTTGGGGTTGTGCTTCATCGTGCACGATCCGAGCGGATAGAAGCCGGTGTCGAGGTCGAAGTTGCGGCGCGACATGCGGTTGTAGTGGCGAACGATCTCGGGCTCGGAGATTTCCGGAAGCTTGGGGGGCTCTGCGCGCAGCAGGTGCTTCGGCAGCAGCTCCGCCAGCGGCCGCGCCGGCACGCCCGCCTCGGGCAGCACCGCCGCGCGGCGCCCAGGGTGCGACTTCTCGAAGATCGTGATCACCGGGTCGCGCTGCATCGGCGTCGGCGTGGTGGCGTCTGTGGGCGGCCTGTTCATGCGGTGACGGCCGTCTCCTCCCGCTCGGCTCCGACGGCGGCGCCGAGCACCTCCGCCAGCAGGTCGATGTCCGCGGGCGACGTGCGCTCGGTGATCGCGACCAGGAGGCCGTCGGCATGCTCGGGATAGTCGCGCTCGAGCGGGTAGCCGGCATTGACGCTGCGCTCCGCGCAGCGGCGCAGGACGGCGTCGACCGGCGCCGCGAGGCGCACGGCGAACTCGCGCACCACAGGCTGCTCGTGCAACATCTCGACGCCTTCTACCGCCGCGAGGCGCTCGCGCGCGTACGCGGTCCGCTGCGCCATCAGCGTGCCGAGCTCGACGATGCCCTGGCGCCCGAGCCAGCTCAGGTAGATCGAGCCAGCAAGCGCGTTCAGGGCCTGACTCGTGCAGATGTTCGAGGTCGCCTTCTCACGGCGGATGTGCTGCTCGCGCGTCTGAAGCGCCAACACGAAGCCGCGTCGGCCGTCGACGTCCGTTGTCTCGCCCGCGATCCGGCCGGGCATGCGCCTCATGTACTCGTCGCGCGCCGCGAAGAAGCCGAACGAGGGCCCGCCGAAGTCGAGCCGGTTGCCGAGTGGCTGCCCCTCGCCGACGACCACGTCCGCGCCCAGCTCACCGGGAGCTTTGAGGATTCCGAGCGTGGGCGCGTCGACGGACACGATCAGAAGCGCCCCCGTCGATTTTGCGACCGGGGCGAGCGCGGCGAGGTCCTCGACCGTGCCGAAGAAGTTGGGGTACTGGAGGAAGACCGCCGCCGTCTCCTCGTCGACGGCCTGCGCGAGCGCTCCGGCATCGGTGGCCGCTGCCGCCAGGGGCACCTCCACGACCTCGGTCCCGTAGCCAGCCGAGTAGGTCTCGAGCGTCTCCCGGCTGTGTGGGTGCAGGCCGCGCGAGACGACGAAGCGCCGGCGACCCTTCTCGAGCTTCGCCAGGTACCCGGCGGCGGCGACCGAGGAAGGACCCTCGTAGAGCGCGGCGTTCGACACCGGCATCCCGGTGAGCTCGCAGATCGAAGTCTGGTACTCGAACATCGCCTGGAGCGTTGCCTGCGAGATCTCGGCCTGGTACGGCGTGTAAGGCGTGAGGAACTCCGAGCGCTGGCAGATCGAGTCGACGATCGCGGGGACGTAGTGGTCGTACATGCCGGCGCCGAGAAAGCTCACTTCGCGCTCGACGTGCGCGTTCTGCGCAGCGAGCTCGGAGAGGCGGTCGTAGACCTCGGTCTCGGGCTTGCCGCCGGGCAGGTCGAGCGGTCGATCGAGCCGGACGCCCGCGGGCACGTCGGCGAAGAGCTCCTCGATCGAAGCGACGCCGATCTTCGCGAGCATCCGCTCGCGGTCGCGCTCGGTCGCGGAGGTGTAACGCGACAAGCCTCGCTCTCCTACTCGCCGAGCTCGAGCTGGGCCTTGTAGGCCGCTGCGTCCAACAGCGCGTCCTGCTCGCTCGGATTCGTCAACTTCACCTTCACCAGCCATCCCGACGTGTACGGGTCCTCGTTCACCAGCTCCGGCGTCTCCGAAACGGCCTCGTTCACGGCCGTGACTTCACCCGAAAGCGGCGCGATCACGTCCGACACGGCCTTGACTGACTCGACTTCCGCGTAAGACTCGCCCCCAGTCACGGAGGCGCCGATCTCCGGCGGATCGAAGAACACGACCTCGCCGAGCGCGTCCTGCGCGTACCAGGTGATCCCGAATGTGGCCTCGTCGCCCTCGATCCGGGCCCAGTCGTGCTCGGGGTGGTACAGCAGGTCGTCGGGGTAGCTCTCGGCTGCCAAAGAGTCAGCTCTCCTTTTTGTAAAGCGGCTTCGATTCGACCCGTGCCGCACGGCGCTTTCCACGCACGTCTACGGTCAGCTCCGAGCCCGGTGAGGCCAGGTCGGACCGCACGTAGGCCATTCCGATTCCGACCTCCATGCAGGGCGAGAGAGTACCGCTTGTCACGACGCCAACCTGGTCCTCGCCGCTCAGCACCGCGCAGCCCGCGCGGGGGATTCCCTGGTCGCTGAAGACGAAGGGTGCGAGCTTCTCCTCCGTGCCCTGCTCGACCTGCTGGCGAAGCCGCGCGGCGCCGACGAAGTCGTTGTCGAGCACGCAGGCCCACTTGAGCCCTGCCTCGATCGGCGTGCGCTCGGTCGAGAGGTCGTTGCCGTAAAGCGGATAGCAGACCTCGAGCCGCAGGGTGTCGCGCGCGCCCAGCCCGCACGGCACGGCACCGGCTTCGACGACGGCGCGCCAGACGCGCTCGGCATCCGCCGGTGCGACCAGCAGCTCCACCCCGTCCTCGCCCGTGTAGCCGGTCCGGCAGACGAGCGCATGGGCGCCGGCAACCGTTCCACCCGCGTGATGAAACCGGCGCGGCGTCTCCCCGCCCTCGAGGAGCGATTCGAAGATCGCGACCGCCCCGGGTCCCTGAAGCGCCAGCATCGCGTAGTCCTCCGAGCGATCACGCACCTCGACGCCGTCCCAGCCCTCGGCTTGCTTCGCGAACCACCGAAAGTCGGTGTCGGCGTTGGAAGCGTTCACGACCGTGAGGAACCGCTCTTCCTCGAGCCAGTACGTGAAGAGGTCGTCCAGCACGCCGCCGTCCTCACGACAAAGAAGCGCGTATTGCGCACCGCCCGCGCCAACCTTGTCGAGATCGTTCGTGAGCAGGTGTTCGAGGAAGTCCGCCGCGCGCGGTCCGCGCGTCTCGATCTCGCCCATGTGCGACACGTCGAAGACGCCCGCGTGCGTGCGCACGGCCACGTGCTCCTGCCGCACCCCCTCGTACTGGACCGGCATCTCCCAGCCGGCGAACGGAACGAGCCGGGCTCCGGCTTCGGCGTGCAGCGCATGGAGCGGCGTCCTCTTGAGCTCGGCAGCGGTCGCGGACACGGCTCGAAAGACCCTAGACGATCGGTTCCCGGATCCGGGTGCCACTGGGGACGCGAGAATCGAGGTGGGCAAGGACGCAGGGCAAGCCCATGCTGGTCTGCATGGGGTTGCCCGAGGACGCCGGCCACCGAAGATTCGCAGCGTTCCCAGGGGTGCCCGGGTTCGGAATCGGTCGTCCAGCAATCGATTCTTACCCTGCCTTAACGACGCCCCGGTACAAGTGAGGCCCTACCATCTGTGGCGGCGGGGGGTATCGCGCCTGTTCGGCATTCTCAAAGCCGCCGCGAAGGGAGCGAGATGACGATCGACCAACCACGACTCCAGGCCGTCGGGGGCCCGGAAGAGGTGCGCAGGACCTTCGAGACGGCGCTGTTCGAGGTGAAGCGGCGGATCGTCGGGCAGGAGACCATGCTCGAGCGCGTATTCGTGGCGCTGCTGGCCGACGGCCACATCCTGCTGGAAGGCGTCCCGGGCCTGGCCAAGACGATGACGATCAAGACCGTCTCGGACGTCCTGGGCGGCACCTTCAAGCGGATCCAGTTCACGCCCGATCTCGTCCCGTCCGATCTGGTCGGGACGCGCATCTACCGCCCCGACAGCGGCAGCTTCGACACCGAGCTGGGACCGGTGTTCTGCAATTTCCTGCTGGCCGACGAGATCAACCGCGCCCCGGCCAAGGTGCAGTCGGCGCTGCTCGAGGTGATGCAGGAGCGCCAGGTCACGATCGGACCGCAGACGTTTCCGGCGCCTCACCCGTTCCTGGTGCTGGCGACCCAGAACCCGATCGAGTCGGAGGGCACCTACCCGCTGCCCGAGGCGCAGGTGGACCGGTTCATGTTCAAGACCGTGATCGACTACCCCTCCTCGAACGAGGAGGCGACGATCGTCAACCGCTCGCTCGTGCCTCCGGCCGAGGTCGAGAAGGTGCTCTCTCCCGAGCTCCTGATCGAGAGCCAGCGGGCGACCGCGGAGATCTTCGTCGACCGGGCCGTGAACGAGTACGCGGTCGCTCTCTGCGCCGCGACGCGTGACCCCGGGCACTACGGGCTCGGGGATCTCGCCCACTTCATCGAATACGGCGCCAGCCCGCGGGGCTCGATCAACCTGATCCACGCCGGCCGCGCGCTCGCGCTGCTGCGGGGCCGCGGCTACGTGCTGCCCGAGGACGTCTCGGCGCTCACGCACGACGTGCTCCGGCACCGCCTCGTCCTCACCTACGAGGCACTCGCGGACGGCATCGACGCCGATGCGCTGCTCGATCGGGTGCTCGACGCTGTCCAGGAGCCCAGGGTCTCGCTTTCCCGAACGGAGCAAGCGGCCTGACCTTGGTCCCTGCATCCGCGCGCACGCCCGCGCGGCCGGGGCCCGGCCCCACACCGCCCGCGGTCCTGCGCGCGCTCGACCTGACGATCCGGCGTCGCATCGACAGCCTCGTGTCCGGCGAGCATCGCGCGCCGGCGCTGGGCGTCGGCACCGAGCTGGCCCAGATCCGCCCGTACCAGCTCGGCGACGACGTTCGCCAGATCGACTGGGCGGTCACGGCGCGCATGCGCGAACCACACGTGCGCGTGCACGTGGCCGAACGCACGCTCACCACCTGGCTGCTGCTCGACACATCGCCTTCGATGAGCTTCGGCACGGCGGACCGCCGCAAGGCCGACGTCGCCGAGGGCGCGGCGCTCGCGGTCGGGCACGTCTCGACACGGCAGGGCAACAGGTTGGGCGTTCTGCCGTTCGGGGGCGACGATCGCATCCCGATGCGTCCGCGCCAGGGGCGTAGCGGGCTCCTCAACCTCCAGCTCGCCCTGCGCGCAGAGTCGCCTCCGGAGGGCGGCGGCGCGACCAGCCTCGGGGACGCGCTCTCACGTGCGGCCCAGCTCGCACGCCAGCGCGGGCTGGTCGTGATCGTGTCCGACTTCCGGGGCCCGCGCGACTGGCAGAAGCCGCTGCTGCGGCTGCTCAATCGCCATCACGTGATCGCGATCGAGGTGCGCGACCGGCGCGAGCAGGAGCTGCCCGCCGTGGGCGACCTGTGGCTCGTCGATCCCGAGACCAGCCGCCAGCTTCGGGTCGACACCAACAGCCCTCGCCTGCGCCGCCGCTTTGCCGCCCGCGCGGCCGAGGAGCGGGAGTCGCTCGCAGCCGAGCTGAGCCGCGCGCGGGCCCAGCACATCGTGCTCTCGACTGCGGGCGACTGGCTGCGCGAGCTCGCTCGCCACCTCAGCCGCAGGAGGCGATACCGCTGAGCTTCGAGTATCCGGTCGCGCTGCTCGTGCTCGCGTTCGTGCCGCTGAGCGGCCTGATCTACCTCGCCACCCAGCGCCGGCGGAGGCGCTATGCGGTGCGGTTCACGAACCTCGACCTGCTGGCAGACGTCGTCACCGACACTCCGAGCTGGCGACGCCACATTCCGCCGTTGCTCTACCTGCTGGCGCTCGCCGCGCTTGCACTCGCGATCGCGCGTCCCCACGAAACGCTCAACGTCGCGAAGCGGCAGGCGACCGTGATGCTCGTAAGCGACACGTCGGGGTCGATGCAGGCGACCGACGTCAAGCCGACCCGGCTGGTGGCCGCGCGAAACGCGGCGACAGGCTTCGTCGACAACACGCCGAAGAAGGTGAACCTGGGCGTGATCACGTTCAACAGCGCGTCGCAGCTACTCGTGCCGCCGACGTCCGACAAGGACCGGGTGAGGCAGGCGATCAGTACGGTCCGCGCAGGCGGCGGAACCGCAATCGGTAGCGCAATCGAGACATCGCTTTCCTCGCTCAAGCCGGTGCTCGACAAGAACACCAAGCAGGGCGGCGCCGGCGCGAAGGGCAAGCGGCGCGCCCCGCCGGCTGTCGTGGTGCTGCTCTCGGACGGCTACAGCACGACCGGCCCACCGCCGTTGAGAGCCGCGCGCCACGCCAAGGAGCTGAACGTGCCGATCTACACCGTGGCGCTCGGGACCGAGAACGCAGCGGTCCAGGTTGCGGACCCGGTGGGCGGATATCGCACCGTGCAGGTACCGCCCGACCGCTCGACCCTCAAGCGGATCGCCGAGACGACCGGCGGCAAGTTCTTCGCAACCGGGGACGCGAGCAAGCTCAGCCAGATCTACAAGAGCCTCGGAACCCGCATCGGGTTCAAGAAGGAGCGCCGCGAGCTGACCGCCGCCTTCGCGGCCGGCGGGCTCGTGCTGCTGATGCTGGGCGGAGCGTTTTCGCTGGCCTGGTTCGGGCGCTTGCCTTAGGCGCGCGCCGCCGAGCCGTCGACCGGCGTAAGAGAGGCGGCCCTATTCCTTGAGGAACTCGGGGATGTCGATGTCGTCGTCCCCGATCTCGAGCCCGCGGCGCGTGCGGTCGTCCATCACGACATCGCGGGGGCCGGAGGTCGCGCGGCGTCCCGTGCGGCGCGCGCCGCCGTCGAAGCCGGTCGCGATCACGGTCACCCGCACCTCGTCGTCGAGCGACTCGTCGATGACCGAGCCAAAGATGATGTTGGAGTTTTTGTCGGCCGCGGAGGTGACGATCTCGGCCGCCTCGTTGACCTCGAAGAGGCCCAGGTCGCGGCCGCCGGTGATGTTGAGCAGGATGCCGGTCGCGCCCTCGACCGACTCCTCGAGCAAGGGCGAGGAGATTGCGTTCTTGGCGGCCTCCCCCGCGCGGTTCTCGCCGGAGGCGGCGCCGATTCCCATCAGCGCCGAGCCGGCGTCCCGCATGATCGTTCGGACGTCGGCGAAATCGAGGTTGATCAGGCCGGGAACCGTGATCAGGTCGGTGATGCCCTGGACACCTTGCTTGAGCACGTTGTCGGCCTCGCGAAAGGCGTCGAGGATGCTCGTGCGGCGCTCGACCATCATCAGCAGCCGTTCGTTCGGGATCACGATCAGCGTGTCGACCTTGTCGCGAAGCTCACGGATCCCGCGCTCGGCCTGCTCGTGCCGCCGCGCGCCCTCGAACTCGAAGGGGCGCGTGACCACGCCGACCGTGAGCGCGCCCACCTCGTCCTTGGCGATCTCCGCCACCACCGGCGCCCCTCCGGTGCCGGTGCCCCCGCCCTCGCCGGCCGTGACGAAGACCATGTCGGCGCCCTTCAGGGACTCCTTGATCTCGTCGTGGCTTTCCTCCGCGGCGGCGAAGCCGACCTCCGGGTTGGCGCCCGCGCCAAGGCCCTTGGTGAGCTCGGAGCCGATGTTCAGCTTGATGTCGGCGTCCGTCATCAGGAGCTGCTGGTTGTCGGTGTTCACTGCGATGAACTCGACGCCCTTGAGCCCCGCGTCGACCATGCGGTTGACCGCGTTCGTACCGCCGCCGCCGATCCCCACGACCTTTATGACAGCTAGATAACCGGAGTTTTCCATGGAACTCTCAAGCGCTGGTAGAGCCTTCGCGAAATCTCCCCGCGTCCGTGAATTCGGCACGATAGGCGAATTTCCGCATCCGTGCAATTGGATGCACGATTGCAGCCGGGCCGTTTGCAGGGCCTCCAGCGGCGGTCGAGGCTCTGAAGTCTCGACCTAGAATTGAGAGTTCGAGGCGGTCTCGAACCCGCGCGCGGACGGCCGCTCCGGCAGGCGCACGTCGATTTCGCTCGCGCCGCTGGACGAGGGTGCCGCCAGAACGCGCGTGGCCGACGCCCATTTCGCCGGTAGCCTCGCGCTCGTGCCCAGCTCGAGCGTGGGACCGTCGCGCATAGCGACCAGGATCCCCCGGTCCGGCGCCGCGTAGGCCCGGTCCAGATCGGAGCGAAGCGCCGCCGGTGCGGCCGCGAGCACGCGTACGAGCGTGCGCACCCGTTCGCTTTCGAACCCGTCTTTCTCAGGCGCCGCCGTGACCGCCACCGCCGGCAGCTTGGTCGCGCGGGCGCGTGGCAGCAGGGTGCCGTCGTAGGCAACCTGCACCGCGCGGCCGTCCGGCCCCGTGAGCGCCGCGACCGGCACGTATTCGTGGACCGAGATCGCGAGCGTGCTCGGGAAGTTGCCCGAAGCCGACACCGACTGCACGATCGGGTACCCCGCCACCGCATGCGCGAGCTTGCCGTTGTCGACGCTGAGCGTCGTCATCCCCAGCCCTGTCTGGCGCAGCTCGCGCTTGATCGCCGCGGCATCGGGGCTGTTGGACACCCCAGTGACCTCGACGTGGCGCACCTTCACGAGCGGGGATTCGCGAAACCATCCCCACGCGAAGAAGGCCAGCACGGCGGCGGCCACGACGCCGCTTCCGACCAAGATCCTGCGAATAGCCGTCATTCGTGCTCGAAGCGGGCTTCGCCAAGCAGCTGCACCTCGGGCTCCAGCTCCACGCCGAAGTGCTCGAGCACCTGCCGGCGCCCCTCGGCGATCAGCGCGAGCACGTCGTCCGTGCTCGCCTCGCCGCCCACGTTCTCGATGAAGTTCGCATGCTTGGGGTTGAAGCGGGCGCCGCCGATCTGCAGCCCCTTGCACCCGGCCGCCTCCAGCAGCTGACCCGCACTCCGGCCCGCGGCGCGGGCGTCATCCGGGTTCTTGAAGGTGGAGCCGAAGGTCTTGATCCCGGAGGGCTGGGCCTCACGCCGGCGGGCGCGCATGTCGGCGAGCACCGCCTTGACCGTCTCGGGATCCGAGTGCTCGAGCGAAAAGCACGCTCGCGCCACGACCTCGCGTGGACCGAGGTTCGATCGACGGTAGGCAAAGCCGAGCTCCTCGGGGCGGCGCCTGCCGGTAACGCCGGGGGTCGAGACGTCGACCCACTCGAGCACGCGCCCGAGCTCGCCGCCATAGGCATTGGCGTTCATCCGCACCGCGCCGCCGACCGTGCCGGGGATGTTCACGCCGAACTCGAGTCCCGCGAGCCCGAGCGACGCCGCGCGCGCGGACGCCTGCGGCAGGCGGGCGCCGCCCCCACATATGAGGCGGCCTTCCTCGTGCTCGATCCGTGCCAGTTCTCCGTCCAGCTTCACGACAAGCCCGCGAACCCCCGCATCTGCCACAAGGAGGTTCGATCCCGAGCCGACGACTCCTACCTCGAGCGCTGCCTCTTCTGCCCAGTTCAACAGGCCCTCCAGACGGTCCTGCGTCTCCACGCGCGCGAAATACTCGGCGACGCCCCCCGTGCGGATCGTCGTGAGCCGGGCGAGCGAGTACTCGCGCTCGACTCCGGCCGGGGCCTCCACGGGCGGGCTCACATCGCCTCCACGAGCCGTCGGGCGAGGCGATCCACATCGCCGGCGCCCAGCGTGATGAGCATGTCGCCCTCACCGAGGTGGCGGGCAAGCATCGCCTCGGCGTCTTCGAGACCCGGAAGCCACCAGACCGGCCGGCCGGCGGCGTGGTCGGCCGCGGCGTCGGCGACGAGCTTGCCCGTGACGCCGGCGAGCTCGCCTTCGGGCTTTTCCCGGGCGGGATAGACGTCCAGCACGACGACCACGTCCGCCAGCGCGAGCGCGCGGCCGAACTCGCGGTGGAGGTGGAGAGTGCGCGAGTAGAGGTGAGGCTGGAATGCGGCAATCAGCCGGTCAGGTTCGAGCGCGCGTGCGGCCCGAAGTGTCGCCTCCACCTCCGTCGGATGATGCGCGTAGTCGTCGAACACGAGCGCGCCGTCCCGCGCGCCGACCCGCTCGAATCGGCGTGCCGCCGGGCGGAAGTGAGCGAGCGCGCGGGCCGCATCGGGAAGCGCGCAGCCCGCCGCCTCCGCCGTTCCGAGCGCTGCCAGAGCGTTCAGGACGTTGTGCTCGCCGGGCACCGGCAGCTCCACCTCGCAGACCGGAAGGCCGTCGCGGAGGAGCTCGAAGCGCACCCCGCCACCCGACTGTTCGACGGCGCGCGCGCCGAGGGTCGCCCCGGGCCCGAAGCCGTACGTCACCTCCGTGCGGCCGGCCGGGGCGTGAACGCCCGCGCCTTCCCACACGATCGCGGTGCCGCCCTCCGGCAGGCGTTCGAGGAATGCCCGGAACGCCTGCTCCACCTCCAGCTCCGACGCATAGGTCGAATGGTGGTCGAGCTCGACGCTGGTGACGACCCCGATCTCCGGGGTGAGGGCGAGGAAAGAGCGGTCGGACTCGTCGGCCTCGGCCACGATCCATTCTCCCCCACCCCAGCGTGCGTTCGCGGCGCGGCCGCCGTCGCCGAGGCGAAGCTCGGCGCCGACCAGGTAGCCCGGATCGAGGCCGCAGCCCGCGAGCGCGGCCGCCGTCATTGCGGTGGTCGTGGTCTTGCCGTGCGCGCCCGCGATCGCGATCACCCGGCGAAGCGCGGCGATTTCAGCCAGCAGCGGACCTCGCCTCGATACGGTCGCGCCGCGCTCGCGGGCCGCGACGAGCTCCGGCTCGTCGTGGCCGATCGCGGTCGAGGCGACGAGCTCGACGCCGGGTGTGGCGTGCTCGGGGTCGTGCCCGATCTGCGGCTCGATCCCCGCCTCGCGAAGTTCTCGCATGTACGGGGACTCGGCCCGATCGCACCCACTCACCGCGGCGCCGAGCTGCGCGGTGAGGAGCGCGAGCCCGCTCATGCCCGCGCCGCCGATCCCGACGAAGTGAAGGCGCCGTCCCGACCACGGCCGGTCGCTCGCCGGGTCGCGCGCGGGCGACGATCCGATGCCGGCGGCCGCGAGCACCTCCTCCGCCACCCGCGCGGCTGCGTCCGGGCGTGCGAGCGATCGTGCCGCCGCGGCCATCGCCTCGAGACGGACACGATCGGAGAGCAGGCCGCCCACCTCTTGCTCGAGCCGTGCGGCCGTGAGCTCGGCGTCCGATATCACGACCGCGGCGTCCGCGTCCGCCAGCCAGCGGGCGTTGGAGCTTTGATGGTCGGCGCTCGCGTGGGGATACGGCACGAGCACCGAGGGCTTTCCGGCGGCGGCGATCTCGGCGATCGACCCGCCGGCGCGCGCCAGCACCAGATCAGCGGCCGCGAGCGGGTCGGCCAGCGACTCGAGGTACTCGAAGAGCCGGTAGCCCGGCCTCCCGCCCGCTCTCTCGAGGACGGCGAAAACCTCGCCGAAGTCGCGGCGGCCGGCCACGTGAATCACCGAGATTCCCTCCGCAGAGGCGAAGGCCTCGACCGCCGCAAGGTTCAGGCTGCGAGCGCCGAGGCTCCCGCCGAACACCAGCAGGCAGAGCGCATCCGGATCGACCCCGAGGCGGGCACGTGCCTGCACGCGATCGGCGGTCACGATCGCGCGCGGCACGGGCCTGCCGGTCAAGAGATACTTGGGGCCGTCCCGGTCCTCGAGCGGAAACGAGAGGCAGACTCGGCGCGCGTAGGGTGCGAGCAGGCGATTGGACAGACCGAGGTGGCTGTCGGCCTCCGTCAGCACGAGCGGCATGCGGCTGAGCGCGGCGGCGAGCCCGACCGGCCCGGCCACGTAGCCGCCCCCGCCCACCACCACGTCCACCCCGTGCCGGCGCAGCAACGCACGCGCGGCGGGCAC